>NZ_JBQZGD010000066.1:0-325 GCF_052691955.1 Myroides sp. TSA_177.3 | reverse complement strand
GTTTGAGTTTTTGAACTCATAAACATTGGTTGCTGTATTTAAAGCAACAGATACTTCTTTTGGATCAATTGTTACTCCTGTTGCTCCTGCTTTTGGTTGACCGTTTTCATCAATTTCATTCTCGTTGTAGTACGTAAACGTTCCGTTTGTATTTTCAACTAATACCGTTACTGTTTCGTTTGCTTTTACTACTTCATCTAACGTTTTGTATGTGATGGTTCCATCCGCTCCTGCTACACCTACACGTCCTTCTGCTCCTGTCCCTCCATCTAATTTATCTGACGTAACCGATTTATCACCGATTTTATCTGTAGTAACTCCACCA
>NZ_JBQZGD010000065.1:0-325 GCF_052691955.1 Myroides sp. TSA_177.3 | reverse complement strand
ATTTGAGTTTTTGAACTCATACACATTGGTTGTTGTATTTAAAGCAACGGATACTTCTTTTGGATCAATGGTTACTCCTGTTGCTCCTGCTTTTGGTTGACCATTTTCATCAATTTCATTCTCGTTGTAGTATGTAAACGTTCCGTTTGTATTTTCAACTAATACTGTTACAGTTTCGTTTGCTTTTACTACTTCGTCTAATGTTTTGTATGTGATGGTTCCATCAGCTCCTGCTACACCTACACGTCCTTCTGCTCCTGTCCCTCCATCTAATTTATCTGAAGTAACTGCTTTATCACCGATTTTATCTGTAGTAACTCCACCT
>NZ_JBQZGD010000064.1:0-341 GCF_052691955.1 Myroides sp. TSA_177.3 | reverse complement strand
GAAAAATAAGGATAAGGAAAATCAATAGTACGATTGTAGAGGATGGGTTAAAGTATTGTACTAAGCCTTTTTCATTTTCAAAGCGTAAAGGAAAAGTTTTAGTAGACGTTTTGAATAATCAAAATCAATTGTTTTATACCTCTGAACTAGAATATGTTATTTTCGATGAAAATGCTTTTAACGAGGTTTTTAGCAGTTTTTATACAGAGAAAATTCCTGCAGAAAGTGCTCCAATAAATGAGGACTTACTGGTGAATTTAATCGAACCATTTTGTTTTAAAATTCAAATTCCCGCTTTTACAATTGAACAATGTAAGGGACATTTTGATAATTATCCTATG
>NZ_JBQZGD010000063.1:0-341 GCF_052691955.1 Myroides sp. TSA_177.3 | reverse complement strand
AAAAAATTAGGATAAGGAAAATCAATAGTACGATTGTAGAGGATGGGTTAAAGTATTGTGCTAAGCCTTTTTCATTTTCAAAGCGTAAAGGAAAAGTTTTAGTAGACGTTTTGAATAATCAAAATCAATTGTTTTATACCTCTGAACTAGAATATATTATTTTCGATGAAAATGCTTTTAACGAGGTTTTTAGCAGTTTTTATACAGAGAAAATTCCTGCAGAAAGTGCTCCAATAAATGAAGACTTACTGGTGAATTTAATCGAACCATTTTGTTTTAAAATTCAAATTCCCGCTTTTACAATTGAACAATGTAAGGGGCATTTTGATAATTATCCTATT
>NZ_JBQZGD010000062.1:0-379 GCF_052691955.1 Myroides sp. TSA_177.3 | reverse complement strand
AATAGTCAATACTAATCCTGAAAAGGTAAAAGAGATTATTGAAAAAGTAGCCAAAGACGTGGAAGGCAATGTGACGTACAACGGAACAGAGTTAGTCTACAAAGACGGAAACGGAGATGATCAAGTGATCAACCTTGACCAACTGGTAAAAGCCAATGAAACCGTTACAACTTTACTTGCCAATTCAGACGGAACCTATACCTATAAATCAGAGAATGGTACCGAAACTATCATCGATATTCCAGCTTCGGTAGCCAACAACTTCGAAACGATTGTAAACAACAATCCAGAGAAAGTAAAAGAGATTATCGAACAAGTGGCCAAAGATGTAGAAGGCAATGTGACGTACAACGGAACGGATTTGGTATATAAAGACGGC
>NZ_JBQZGD010000061.1:0-460 GCF_052691955.1 Myroides sp. TSA_177.3 | reverse complement strand
ATAGATGAAAACGGACAGACGGTTTCTTTAGATATGACCACCATTATTCAAGGCAATGAAACGGTTACAACCTTGGTGAAAGATCCATTAAATAACGGAAAATATACCTATACTAATGAGGCTGGTGCAGCCGTAATCATTGATGTACAGGCCGATGTTGTCAATAATTTCGAGGAGATTATTAACAAAGCCGAGGTGCAAGAGTTGTTGACGCAAGTAGTAAACAATGTTGGTGGAAATATGACGTACGATGGTACAGGTTTTACCTATACAGATGAAAACGGTGTTTCTCAGGCTATTGATTTAACAGCACTTATTCAAGCTGGAGAAACGGTAACTGTTTTGGGTGTAGATACAGTAACAGGTAGTTTAACCTATACGGATGAAAAGGGCGATACTACAAATCTAGATGTTCAAGCATTGGTAGGTAAAGAGGATCTAACCTTGTCAGAAGAACTGG
>NZ_JBQZGD010000060.1:0-460 GCF_052691955.1 Myroides sp. TSA_177.3 | reverse complement strand
GTAGATGAAAACGGACAGACGGTTTCTTTAGATATGACCACCATTATTCAAGGCAATGAAACGGTTACAACCTTGGTGAAAGATCCATTAAATAATGGGAAATATACCTATACTAATGAGGCTGGTGCAGCCGTAATCATTGATGTACAGGCCGATGTTGTCAATAACTTCGAGGAGATTATTAACAAAGCCGAGGTGCAAGAGTTGTTGACGCAAGTAGTAAACAATGTTGGTGGAAATATGACGTACGATGGTACTGGTTTTACCTATACAGATGAAAACGGTGTTTCTCAGGCTATTGATTTAACTGCGCTTATTCAAGCTGGTGAAACGGTAACTGTTTTGGGTGTAGATACAGTAACAGGTAGTTTAACCTATACGGATGAAAAGGGCGATACTACAAATCTAGATGTTCAAGCATTGGTCGGTAAAGGGGATCTAACCTTGTCAGAAGAACTGC
>NZ_JBQZGD010000059.1:0-591 GCF_052691955.1 Myroides sp. TSA_177.3 | reverse complement strand
TTTATTCTTTATCAATAACTACTACTTTTTTATTGATTATACTATAATTAAATTTTGCTGGCAATTTTGATGTCATACTATTTACGTTAGTTATAGTATCCCAAATTACCATATCTTTAATAATACCATTTAAATAGTATATTCCAATACTATCAAACTTCACATTAAATAAAATTTTATTTACATCTTGTGTATAAAAGGTATCCTTAATAATAAAGTTTTCTTCAACAATTATTTTATTTTTTGCTAAATATGGATAAAACTCTATAAATCTTGATACTCTTCCATAACCAATACTATTTCTAAACAAATTATACTCGACTAAATTATAATTAATTACCCCTTCTGTTATTACTTTTCTGGAAACAGTGTCTGGAAACTCCATATTAGTAAAATCATTGGTATAAACAATTTGTCTATCCACATTATTACTATCTTTTTTCTTATCAACACATGATACAAGCAAACTACATATCATTAAAAACACCTTAATTTTCATTCACTTAACGATTTTTATTAGCATTATACAATGAATCAGCTTTATTTCTTGCTTCCATCTTTTTTAAATCTTTCACATCTATAACCGTATCT
>NZ_JBQZGD010000058.1:0-993 GCF_052691955.1 Myroides sp. TSA_177.3 | reverse complement strand
TTGTATTGGTAGGTGCTATCTTGCGCCCCTTCTAGTTCAACAAGTCGTCCAAAAGCGTCATAGCTCAGTTTTCTACCTGCTTCATCCACTGTCATGCGCCCACAAGTGTCGTATTCCAATTCAATAGTTGCAGGATAAAATCCATGGGAATGCGTCACGCTGGTCAGCTGGGTCGGATCAGCACCATTCTCATAGTTATATTCCGCCACATCCACCTGATAATTTTCCAGCGTGGTTTCCACCGTTAGTAAATTATTCAACGCATCGTACTCATACACCTGTTTGCGAAAAGCCTGCCCATAGCCATCCTTTGGAAATTCACTCCCACTGATGCTATATTCCACCAAGCGATTGCGCACATCATAGGTATAATCTTCTTCTTTAATGCTGTTGCCATTTAACTTAGTTACTAGTTTGTTTAGCAACCCATTTCTAAGCCAACTTCGCTCTAAGCGCAATTGTGTGCCTTTGCTGTCCTTGATGATTTCAACCAACGGCTGATTGAATTCATTATATTGAAACTCCGTTTCGATTTTAGTGTAGGAATGGTTGTCTTCTACTATTTTCCTGTTCAGGCGCCCCAAGGCATCATAGAATAAATCAGCCGTTACATCCTGATCGACAATGCGACTCACCCTGCCATGCCCATCGCACTCATACTGCGTTTGCGCGCCTGTAATATCGCTATGCGAAATAGGTTCTCCTCTCAAGGTCCACTGGTAATCCACATCATAAGCATCGCCATTGACTGTTAGTGTTTCTGTTTCAAGTAACCCGTAGTCGTTCCAATAGTTCTGGTTGGTGGCCATTCCCTCTGCCGATTCGATTAATGCGCCCGTTGTGCTATCGTATTCAAAGGCCTGGATTAAATCATCCGCTTCAATTTGAGCAATGGCATTGCCTAGCTCTGCAATGTACGCATAGTCAATGGTGGTTCCATCGGGTTGCGTCACGGTAGAGGGAACAGGAGAAGCATCCTCATAGTCGTACGAT
>NZ_JBQZGD010000057.1:0-1060 GCF_052691955.1 Myroides sp. TSA_177.3 | reverse complement strand
ATCAAGGTTGATGACTTGATCATCTCCGTTTCCGTCTTTGTAGACTAACTCTGTTCCATTATAGATTACGTTTCCTTCAACATCTTTGGCCACTTTTTCGATAATCTCTTTTACTTTCTCCGGATTGTTGTTTACAATCGTTTCGAAGTTGTTCGCTACCGAAGCTGGAATATCGATGATAGTTTCGGTACCATTCTCTGATTTATAGGTATAGGTTCCATCGGTATTGGCAAGTAAAGTAGTTACCGTTTCGTTGGCTTTTACCAGTTGGTCAAGGTTGATTACTTGATCATCCCCATTTCCATCTTTGTAGACTAAATCAGTTCCATTATAGGTAACATTGCCTTCTACGTCTTTGGCTACTTTTTCAATAATCTCTTTTACTTTCTCTGGATTGTTGTTGACAATCGTTTCGAAGTTATTGGCTACTGATGTAGGAATATCGATGATGGTTTCAGTACCATTTTCGGATTTATAAGTATAGGTTCCATCGGTATTAGCAAGTAAAGTTGTAACGGTCTCATTGGCTTTTACTAGTTGGTCAAGGTTGATCACTTGATCATCTCCATTTCCATCTTTATACACCAAGTCTGTTCCGTTATAGGTAACATTGCCTTCAACATCCTTGGCCACTTTTTCGATAATCTCTTTTACCTTTTCAGGGTTCGTATTGACTATTGTTTCAAAGTTGTTCGCTACAGAAGCTGGAATATCGATGATGGTTTCAGTCCCATTTTCGGATTTATAGGTATACGTACCATCGGTATTAGCAAGTAAAGTTGTTACGGTTTCATTGGCTTTAACCAGTTGGTCAAGGTTGATCACTTGATCATCTCCATTTCCATCTTTATACACCAAGCCTGTTCCGTTATAGGTAACATTGCCTTCCACGTCTTTCGCAACTTTTTCGATAATCTCTTTTACTTTCTCCGGATTGTTATTGACAATTGTTTCGAAGTTATTGGCTACCGAAGCAGGAATATCGATAATAGTTTCGGTACCATTTTCGGATTTATAGGTATAAGTTCCGTCAGTATTGGCAAGTAAAGTAGTTACAGTC
>NZ_JBQZGD010000056.1:0-1313 GCF_052691955.1 Myroides sp. TSA_177.3 | reverse complement strand
AGTATTACGATGAATTCCTCACTTTTATTAAAGGAGAATAAACGCTATATCGCGATATAAACGAACGAAAGGATGAATGTTGTAATTCATCCTTTTTTTTTAAAAAAAGACAATATAAATTTTGAATGGTCATCAAATAGAGTAAGCTTCTACTCAAAAACGTTTAGGAAAGGAACTATAAGTTTTGTAACTTTATCAATCATTATAAAAGGAATTAAAATGCCAAAACAAGTAAGAAAAAACACATCAGCAACGAAGTTACGTGAGGAGCGTAAACTAATTGTAGGAGCAGCTAAAAAAGCTTCTTCTAGCGCTGTACGAATCTCTACTGCATTAGAATTACCTATACAGATGGTGAAAGGAAATAAGGTGGTATTACAAGAGGCTGATGGTACTACACGAGAACTAAAGGAAGTTCGACAAGTAAAAAGTAATGTCAATTTAGCTAAAGGAGTTAAAATATGTCTGCAACCAAAAGACTAAGAGTATTCGGCGGTCCTAATGGTTCTGGTAAATCTACACTTTTCGCCTCGATAGCAGAACAATTTAATGTAGGACATTTTATTAATGCAGATGAGATTGAAAATCAAATAGCTTCCACTGGTTTTATAAATATAGAAAAATTTGGGTTAACACTTAAACAAGAGGATTTAGATGCTTTTAAAAAAGAACCGAATACAAAAACGCTGATTCATAAAGCTGAACTTGAAGGGCATGAGATTGATGTTGAGATTCGAGAAAATGTAATTGTAGATAAATCGAAACAAACTCATAGTTATGAAGCTTCTTTAGTTACTTCTTTTTTGCGTAAGCACCTTTTAGAAAAAGGAACAAGTTATTCTTTTGAGTCTGTAATGAGTCATCCTTCTAAATTAGATGAAATTCGTCAAGCGAAAGAATTAGGATATAAAACCTATTTGTATTTTGTTTGTTTACAAGATGCTGATATTAATGTTTCTAGAGTTTTAAACCGCGTAGAAAAGGGAGGGCATAATGTAGATGAAGAACGGGTCAAAAGACGATATTTTCAAACATTAAATAATTTACTCCCAGCACTTTTATTAGTTGATAGAGCTTACATTTTTGATAACTCAACTAATAAAATGGAATTAATTGCAGAGTTAGAACATGGTGCAATTGAAATTTTAGTTTCTAAAAATAAAGTTCCAAACTGGTTTATCGAATATGTAGTTAATAAATTAACGACAAAAGAAGAATAAAAATAAATGCTTTTGTTATTTATTTTGTTTCTCAACCGGATACAGATAAAATGAAAGTAGATCAAAGTGAAGGCTATCAAATACTCTTAGCTC
>NZ_JBQZGD010000055.1:0-1369 GCF_052691955.1 Myroides sp. TSA_177.3 | reverse complement strand
CAGTATGTCCTTTAGATTTGCTAACTGAGAATATGATAATTTTATTGAAGTAAAATAAAACAACCCAACCAACAAAGTTAACTAGAAACATTGTCAAAGTTCAATACTTATAGGGTGATTAAGACTTTGTTGGTTTTACTAAAAAGTATCAAATAGTAATTAAGACGTAGTTGTCTATTATCAAGGACTAGATAATATTTTAGTATAGGTTGTTTCAAATTCAAATGTTATGAGCAAATTTAAACATTTTGTTGGAATAGATATTTCCAAAGAGTACTTTGATGTAACTATTCTTACAGATTCAAAAAGTACATTTCACAATCAGTTTTCTAATGATAAAGACGGGGTTAAAGAATTGTTGAAATGGATAAAGAGTAATCAATGTTTTTTAAAAGATACTCTAATTTGTATGGAACATACAGGTATCTATAAGAGTATAATCGTAGAAAACCTTTTAAAAAAGAGATGTTATCTATGGGTAGAAATGGCTTATCGTATTGTTCATAGTAACGGGGTTCAGAGAGGAAAGAATGATAAAATAGACTCTGAGCGAATAGCCATATATGCTAAGAAAAACCAAGAGGATGTAACACTCTTCAAAGCTCCTAGAGATGTATTAAAGAAAATACAAGTATTATTAAGACAACGAGATACTTATAAAAAAAAGAAGACCGCTTTAACTAGTAAAACTAATGAATTAAAAGGTTTTGAACCTAAGATGTATGCAGAGCTTTCTGTTATTAATAACAATGTTATTAAAGAGATTGAAAAAGCGATAGAAGCCATAGATCAGCGTTTACAAGAGTTAATAAAAGAGGATCAAGAAGTTTATGAAATCTATAAGTTGGTAATTTCTGTCATTGGTGTAGGGACTATTACAGCCATGGCATTAATTTACTATACTAATATGTTTACTTCCTTTGAAACGCCTAGACAATTAGCTTCTTATTGTGGTGTGGTTCCTTTTGAACATACATCAGGAAAAAGTATAAGAGGCAAACCTAAAGTCCACCATATGTCGAATAAGACATTAAAACGGTTATTATATCTCTGTGCGATGTCAAGCATACAACATGATCCAGTAATTAAGAATTATTATCAAAGACAGTCCGAAAGAGGGAAAAACAATATGTTGACTATCAATAACATCAAGAATAAGTTATTGATGAGAATATGTTCTTGTGTACGTAATAAAAAGAAGTACGTGGTAAATCAAGCCGCTTAATAAAGAAAAGACTTTTAATCGCTTATAAATAGGGTAATTGGCTTTATCCTAAGAGAACTATTGTCTAAGAATATTGAATTATCCTTAAAAATATTAAACTAAAATTATCAAGAATCTTTTGTATTTATCATAGTAATCACCCTG
>NZ_JBQZGD010000054.1:0-1502 GCF_052691955.1 Myroides sp. TSA_177.3 | reverse complement strand
CAACGAGCAAAGCGATGTGTTGTTGACCTTAACTTGGGATGAATCCACTACAGCTGCCAATATGTTAACCAATCCAGAAGAAGAATTACACATTGTTCGCTGGGATGCTAAACAGCAAATTTGGGTTGATGAAGGCGGAGTTGTGGATATGTCTACCAAAGAAGTAACGACAATTGGTACAGTAAAAGGCTATGGTTTTTTCACTTTGGGTACGGTTAAGAAAGACTGGATTTTAGACGGAGATATTGTAATCTACAACTTAGTTACTCCCGATGGAGATGGGAAGAACGATTACTTTATCATTGATAACATCAAGAACTATCCCAACAACAAGGTTGAGATCTTCAATCGTTGGGGCGCTCGCGTTTATGAGACTAGAGGGTATGACCCACATGGAGATGGAAGTACTAATGTTTTCAGGGGGTATTCCGAAGGTAAGGTTACTGTAGATAAAGGAACCAAACTCAGCAGTGGAACGTATTACTACGTGATTACGTATGAGTATACCGATTCCAATGGAAGTCGTATGATTAAAAAGGCGGCGAATTTACACCTTGAAACCAATTAACACCGGAAGCAATGAAAAGAAAAAACACAATCAAGCAGGTTTTGCTTAGCTGTTTAGGTTTGATGAGTATGTATCCAGCCTTGGCTCAACAAGATCCGCAATATACCCAATACATGTATAATCCCGCAACGATCAACCCTGCTTATGCAGGAAGTGTAAATCACTTGCAACTCTTCGGATTATACCGCACCCAATGGGTTGGCTTAGAGGGAGCGCCAAAAACGGCTTATCTCTCTGGAACGACACCTTTGACCGATAACGGTTTGGGAATGGGCTTTCACTTTAAGAATGACCATTTAGGTGTGATGGATGAAAACAGTTTATCGATTGATTTAGCGTATACGGTCAATCTGAATTACCACTATAAATTGGCTTTTGGATTAAAAGCCAGTGGATCACTCTTGGATGTGAATTACGATAAATTACACATCTATGACGGTACAGATCCAATCGCGGAAAACAATATCAGCAATAAATTTTCTGGTAATATAGGTGCAGGGGTTTATTTATATTCCGATAAAGCTTATGTCGGGTTATCTGCTCCTATGATTTTGTCTAATAGTATTTACAACGACAATGATTATAAAGTGATGAAAGAGAAGGCTCACTTTTACGCGATGGGGGGCTATGTATTTGATATTAATCACGACATTCAGTTCAAACCCGCCGCTTTAGTAAAAGTAATGACAGGATCCCCTTTACAAGTTGATGTGACGGCAAACTTTTTGTTCTACAACAAGTTTACCTTGGGGGCGGCGTATCGTTGGGATGCGTCTGTTAGTGGATTGGCAGGATTCCAAGTTACTGATGGCCTATTTGTAGGGTATACGTATGATGCGGATACTAGTAAGCTATCCAACTACCATTCGGGCTCTCATGAGATTTTTATGAAATTTGAACTGTTTAATAACAACAGAAGAAAAGTGGCTCCACG
>NZ_JBQZGD010000053.1:0-2006 GCF_052691955.1 Myroides sp. TSA_177.3 | reverse complement strand
CTTCTTCTAAAGACAAACATATATGGTTAGAAAATATATAGTTAATGGGTTACTGCTTTGTTTGCTATTTTCAAGCATAAGTAGTTTGGGACAAAATAGAAAAGAGCGCAAAGCTGATCGCAACTACGATACGTATGCCTATATTGACGCAATTAAGGTGTATGAAACAATGGTTGAGAAAGGCGAGGCAAACGCCTCTGTTTTGAGTAAACTCGGCGATTCCTATTACTTCAATGGCAAGTTTGCTGAAGCCTTTAAGTGGTATGATGAATTGTTTCAAGGTTCTTATGCCGATAAGAACGTAAGTGCTTTAGACAAAGAATACTACTATCGCTATGGACAAACACTAAAAGCGATGAATTATACCGAACAGGCCGATAAAGTGTTGCAAGAGTTTGCGCAGCTTCAGTCTTCTGATTCTCGTGCCCAGTTGCTTATTTCTCATGAAGAATTAGTAAATCAAACCCTACCAGCGTCTCGTTTTACGTTGGTTAATTTATCGACCAATAGCGAGTATTCAGATTATGGAGCTACGCTTTTAGACAATCGCTTGATTTTTACTTCTTCTCGCGAGAGTGCAGAAATGAAAAACAAGGTTCACAGTTGGACCAATCAACAATATACCAAGTTGTATTCCACGACTATCGGCGAAGACGGTAGCTTTAGCGATCCAGTTTTATTCGCCAAGGAAATTGCTTCCAAAGAGTTGAACATGGGAACGGCTATCTTTACAAAAGACGGCAATACGATGTATTTTACCAGTAATAATGGTTCGATACGCGGCGGTAAACGCGCCCAATACAACGAGGAAGAATCGTCTTTGTTGAAGATTTACAAATCCCGCAAACAAAGCGATGGAAGTTGGGGATCGGTAGAGGAATTGCCTTTTAACGTAGCGGATTATAACACGGCTCACCCAGCATTAACCCCAGATGAGAAATGGATGTATTTCGTTTCGGATCGCCAGGGAAGCTTAGGTCAATCGGATTTATTCCGCGTGAGTATCTATGAAACGGGGCGTTTTGGCCCAATTGAACATTTAGGACATGAGGTGAATACGGCAGGACGCGAGACTTTTCCTTTTATCTCAAGTGATTATATGTTGTATTTTTCCAGTGATGGACATCCAGGATTTGGAGGATTGGACTTGTACAAATCCAAGATTAATCCCGATGGGAAGATGGGAGTGCCGGTTAACTTAGGACCAGATATCAACAGTGCTTTTGACGATTTCAGTTTGTATATCGATGCCGCTTCAAAGAAAGGGTTTATTACTTCGAATAAAGCAGGCGGACATGGAGCAGATGACGTGTATATGTTTGTAGAAAAACCGTGTTATCAAATCATGGATGGTGTGGTATCAGATCTCGAATCCCATGGTGGTATCCAAGGGGTAGAAATCACGGTATACGACAAGCAGAACAAAGTCGTTGAAAAAGTCTATAGCGATGAACAAGGATACTATAGCGCTGAGAAGTTATTCTGTGGTCAGCAGTATCGCGTTCAAGTTCATAAAGAAGGATATTTTTCTAAGGAGTTTGAAGTAGATACCAGCCGTGATGCGCAGCAACGCGTGAACATTCAAATAGAATTGATTGAGAAAGGGGATGATTTATTCAAGAAATTGAAATTATCACCGATTCACTTTGATTTTGACTCTGCAGCGATTCGTCCGGATGCACAAGTTGAATTGCAAAAGGTTGTTGACGTCATGCTTGAACATCCAAAACTGGAGATTGACGTGCGTTCGCATACCGATAGCCGCGGAAATGACGCGTATAACATGGCTTTATCCGAACGTCGTGCGCAAGCTACCATCCAATGGATGATCAGCCAGGGTGTAGCGGCAAAACGCTTGACAGGTAAAGGATATGGCGAAAGTCAATTGGTGAATACATGTAGTAATGGTGTAGCATGTACCGATGAACAACACCAAGAAAACAGACGAAGTGAATTTATCATTGTGAACTTGTAAGTAATGTAACATAAGTAATTTAATTTTTTCA
>NZ_JBQZGD010000052.1:0-2348 GCF_052691955.1 Myroides sp. TSA_177.3 | reverse complement strand
TATCAAAATCAACTGCTTCGACTCTCCACAGGGGAGCAGTATTTAGTGGAGGGTGATAACGATGATTATCAAGGCGAAATCACCGTCAAACAAAAGAAGCTCAACAACTTTATCTTTGAGCGCTTCAATGGGGATGATGATCAAGAAGGGTATTATAAAGTGACCTATAAATCGGGATTGGTTGAGATTTTAGATAGCCCCTCTTCCTCTTCTTTTATCAAGAATACCGTTAGCATTCAGACTTATGAAGGTCATGCGGTTTACTTAAAATGGATAGGGAACGATGCTCGTTTGATTTCCATTGCGGATGATCACCATACTTTAGTGGAGCTTCGTTACCATGATCCTAATACTCCTGTTGTTTCCGTTTTCCCTGGAGAGGAAGAAGCCTACGAGATTCAATTTACCCTTGGCAATAATTTTTTGGAAGCAGTGAAACAGGTGGAACAGAACTACACTTGGTTTCTCTACTATACACCCCAGGGATTTATCAAGGAGATCAAACACCCAACAGGACTTGTCGAAACGATTGAATATGAAGCTGACGTTTTTCGATATCCCGATAATCGATATCCCGCGTTGCCTGCGGCTACCAAACATCGCCTTTCCCCAGGACACGGACAACCTGATCTTGTTTCTAGCTATAGTTTTACTCCCAATAACTACTTAGGCTATCAAAGTGGACTTGATTTTGAATCAGGTCGCGATAATTTATATACGGTGATGAATGGTTATGTTTATGGTTCTAAAGTGGAACAAATCCAAGGTAATTTGACTATTGAAACAGAACGTACCTATAATAGTTTTCACTTAAATACCAGTGAAGTAACAACTTTTCGCACCACTTTCCCTAATGAAGTAAAGAGCATACAGGTTGATTTGGAGTATTATGCCATTATCGGAATTTCCTTTGAGAATCAACCCAATCAGTTTCAATTGGTTAAACAAAAGACTACGACCTGGCGAGATTCCAGTGGAACCCGTCAAGAGGTTCACCTCACTGAATTTGATGCAGACGGAAATCCTACCTTGGAGATTCAACCCAATGGCAGTCAAACCACCATGACTTGGTACGATGCCGATGGAGAACGCGGTTGTCCGGCAGAGCCCCACGGTTTTGTGCGCTTTTTAAAAGAAAGTATCACCATTCCCAATCAGGATGACTACGATACGCCCATTCAAATGGAATCCTATACCTATACTAATTTAGGAGATTCCGATTTGATTGTCGCCGAGCAGTTGTCCAAATACAGTGATGATGAATTGCTACAAACGCGCTTTTTCGAGTATGAGCAGGATTCCAGTAGTTTGGATTATGGGCGTATGACCTTTATTCACGATAAATTATACGCCGATGGAGCGTATTCTACGGCTTATGATTCCTATCAAGCCTTTGAATTTATCGTTGATGGAGATGAACTAACGCAAGAGACTATTTTTACCGGTCATGATGGTTGTGAGGCCGCTACTAGCACTACTTTGAGTGCTTTTACCCAACGCGTATTGAGCGAGACTAGTGCACAAGGGGTTGTGAGCTCTTATAGCTATGATTCGATGGGTCGAATCTTGCGCTCCACTCAAGCGGCAGGTACGGCATATGAAAGTTCTACGTATTGGGAGTACGAGCTCACTTCTAGTGGTCCTGTGACGCATTATACCGATGCTTTGGACAATCAAGCGAAAGTGTATTTCGATGGCTTAGGCCGCGAGCTGCGCAAATACGGCTTGGATCGCAAGGGAAGTGGTCAATGGGAAGAAATTCTCAGTCAGGATTACAATGCAGCGAGCCAAGCCAGCCAAAAAACGGTTCGCGATGTACAAACCTCCAATAACCGAAACGCTACTTATTCCATCCGCACCGACATCAATTACGATAGTTGGGGGCAAATGGCGATGCTCCAGTTTACCAATGGGATAAAAGCCCATCAAGAAGACAATCTCGTTTGGTTAACTTCTTCGCGCTGGCAAAGTGGAGGGAGTATGCGCAGCGGACAGTGGAAAAAGACGATGCACTACAAGAGTCAGCTCTTAGAAAAAGAGGAGCGCATCAACTTGCAAGGACAGGTTGTTGGAACTAAGTTGTACGCTTGGGATGGCTTGGGGCGTTTGCGCGAAGAAGTCGATGAACTAGGACATCGCGTAGAACGCACCTATGATGCCTATGGGCGCGTACTCACCCAAACCCTACAAGACGGAACAACGCTCGAATATACCTATGTTCCCTATTTAACAGGAAGTGAAATCGCTCGAATTGAAGTGAGCAGCTCTGATGGGAATTGGGTGTTGGGCGAGCAAGAGTTTGACAGTTTGGGTCGCTTGCTTGAGCGACAAACCGGTGGACGCACCAC
>NZ_JBQZGD010000051.1:0-3072 GCF_052691955.1 Myroides sp. TSA_177.3 | reverse complement strand
TGTGGATATAAGTACCGCATTAAAGCAGAAAAAGAATCCTATAATACCGTTGAAGTAGCTTTTAATGTAAATCGAGAACCTGGGGTAAAAACAGTAAATATTGGCTTAGAAAAAGCAGAGAAACCGCTAGGCTTAAACGATGATTTATTTAAAAGACTCAATTTACAACCGATCTACTTTGATTTTGACAAATCGAATATCCGCAGAGATGCTGCGATTGAGTTGATGAAAGTAGTCGAAGTATTGAAAGAATACCCTTCTATAAAAATTGATGTTCGCTCTCATACAGATAGTAGAGGAAATGATGTATACAACATGAGTTTATCCGATCGTCGTGTGAAATCAACCATTAAATGGATGATTGAACAAGGAATCGATCCAAGTCGCTTGACTGGACGAGGATACGGAGAAAGTCAGTTGCTAAACAAATGTAGCAATGGTGTACCGTGTACTACTTCGGAACACCAAGAAAATAGACGCAGTGAATTTATTATTAAAGAAATATAAAGTCTAGTTGGACATGTACAGGTTTATTAAGACTGTGTTTATGTACTAAAAGTAAGGAACACAGTTTCGATAAAACCGAAATAGAACTCTTAACTCAACTAGTTGAGCAGTATTGTTGCTCATGAAAGTTTGAAGTAATCCTATTTTGAGCATGGTTCATGCTGGAAATATAAATTTAATAATAAGAGAAACAAGATGAATTGTTTCTGACGAGTAATGGACATGCACTTCATTTATACATAAGGCATTGATGTTATTGTTCGTCGTTTTTTAAGTAAGTGTGTTATTAATTAATCTACTGAGAGAAATTATGATTAGAAAAGTTATTCCTTTATTATTTTTATTTTTAGGAAATTTCGTTAGTGCTCAGGTCGGTATAGGTACAAAAGAACCGAATCCAGCTTCAGCATTAGACATCGTTGCTAAAGATAAAGGTATTTTGCTTCCTAGAATTCAATTAAAGAGCGAGCAAGATAAATCAGCTATTGTTAATCCCGAAGAAAGTTTACTCGTTTACAATACAGGAAGTACATCCCTTGTTGCAGGCTTTTACTATTGGAGAGATGCAAGATGGACACAATTATTATCTGGAGATAATTACATAGATACAAAGAATCAAACGTTTACGATTGAAAAAGATAGTAATAATATTGAAAGTTTAGTCATCACAGATACGCAGGGAGGAAAAGTGTTTCTTGCTATTTCGGCTATTGCAAAAAACAATACGTTTGTAACAAATTTGGTAGAAAACCAAGAGTTCATCACCAAGTTGGCAGATAATATTGAGTTTGTAAATCACATCACAAACAATGAGGATTTTATTACCAATATTGTCAATGAATTAAAAGGCAAATATGGAAACGTCAACTACAATCCAACAACCAATACTTTTGTTTATTACGATGAACATGGAGCTGAGCACGACGTTGATTGGAGTGCCTTAAACACAACTAACGTTAGTTTTACATTAGTGAATGATAAGTTGGTTGTGACTGATTCAGAACAAAATACAGTCGAATTAGCAGTAACGGATATTGCTAATAACAAAACGTTTGTAGAGCACATTGCTACGAATCAAGATTTCATTACCAAGTTGGGAGATAATATTGAGTTTGTCAATCACATCACAAACAATGAGGATTTCATTACCAATATCGTCAATGAGTTAAAAGGAAAATATGGAAACGTCAACTACGATCCAACGACCAATACCTTTGTTTATTACGATGAGCATGGAGCAGAGCATGACGTTGATTGGAGTGCATTAAACACAACTAACGTTAGCTTTACATTAGTGAATGACAAGTTGGTTGTGACGGATTCAGAACAAAATACAGTCGAATTAGCAGTAACGGATATTGCTAGTAACAAAACGTTTGTAGAGAACATTGCTACGAATCAGGATTTCATTACCAAGTTGGGTGATAATCTTGAGTTTGTCAATCACATCACAAATAATGAGGATTTTGTTACAAATATCGTCAATATATTAAAAGGGAAATACGGAAATGTCAACTACAATCCGACGACCAATACCTTTGTTTATTACGATGAGCATGGAGTGGAACATGAGGTGGATTGGAGTGTATTAAATACGACCAACGTTAGTTTTACGTTAGTGAATGACAAGTTGGTTGTGACCGATTTAGAACAAAATGTGGTTGAGTTAGCGGTAACGGATATTGCTAATAACAAAGCATTTGTAGAACAGATTGCTACGAATCAGGATTTCATTACCAAGTTGGGGGATAATGCTACTTTTATCACGACAATTGTCGATATGCTAAAAGATAAATATGGAAACGTTGGTTTTGATGTATCAACTAATTCATTCTTCTATTATGATGCAGACTACAACGTAGTGCATATCAGCTGGGAAAGTTTAGGCAATACCAAAATTAAGAGCTTTACTATCGATGAGGTTAATAATGAATTGGTGATTACTGATACAGAAGATCGTCGTTTTCTAGTAACTATTGATGATCTAGGAAGAGTCCTTGCTAATAACGATGTATTTGTAACTAATTTAGTTAATAATAAAACGTTTACAACGAAGTTGGGTAATGATGAGCATTTTGTAACGACGATTACAAATAATGAGGATTTCATTACGAACGTCATCAATACATTAAAAGGCAAATATGGAAATGTCAACTACAATCCAACAACCAATACTTTTGTTTATTACGATGAACATGGAGCAGAGCACGACGTTGATTGGAGTGCATTAAACACAACAAACGTTAGTTTTACATTAGTGAATGACAAGTTGGTTGTGACGGATTCAGAACAAAATGTGGTTGAATTAGCAGTAACAGATATTGCTAGTAACAAAACATTTGTAGAGCACATTGCTACGAATCAAGATTTTATTACCAAGTTGGGCGATAATCTTGAATTTATCAATCACATTACAAACAATGAAGATTTTATTACCAATATCGTTACTGAGTTAAAAGGGAAGTATGGAAACGTCAACTACAATCCAACAACCAATACTTTTGTTTATTACGATGAACATGGAGCAGAGCACGACGTTGATTGGAGTGCCTTAAATACAACAAA
>NZ_JBQZGD010000050.1:0-3180 GCF_052691955.1 Myroides sp. TSA_177.3 | reverse complement strand
AATTTTACGCCTCAACAGATGGTGTAGGTAAATTATTGGCTCCTGCAAGTATTCGCATTGCAGATGGAGGTGTTACTACAGCTAAATTAGGGAGTAAAGCCGTGGATGCCTCTAAAATGAATGCCGAAGCTTCTTTGGTTGGAATGGTTCCTACTGCGACAGGAGAAAATGGAAAAGTGGAGTATAAAGCTGTGCCTCGTTTCTTTTATATGCCCTCAGTCATCTTTGCGACCTCAACCTTGGCGACTGGATTGAAAAGAGATTTATATCAGGATTATGTCAATCAATTTACTGGTGGCGCAGCAAATGCGACCTATTTTATTTCGCATGGAGCAACAGGAGGGAGTATGCCTTATTCGGGCGGATTAATTAAAAACCCTGGAGCAGCATCACCTGATATTGTGATTTATAACAAAAATCAAATAGACTATTACATTACCTATTATGATACCTCAGTATTAGCTAATCTAAAAGTGAATAATAATGGCGTATTAACATACGATATCATTGGAAATGCAACAGCAACATCCTATATGAATATTGTATTTGTTATTAAATAATAGAGTAAAGAAAAAGCGAAATATTGTTATAGGATGTTCGTTTTTTGCCTTTACATAAAATAGAATTGAGGTTTAATTAAAAAATAGATTGAGATGAATCGGTATACAACCTGCATTTTTTTAGGTGTGATATGGCTAGTACTCCTCTTCGGAACTAGTTTTGAAATGTATGCACAAGATTGTGTTTATGAACCTAATTATGAAAATACATATCTAAATAGTTCAGATCCTAATACCATTGAATATGATAATATGGTTAGTGGTTATAATGCAACAATCGCCAGAGGATCTGATGGGAAAGTCATGGTGTGGGGGCAAAGTATAGGGCCAAATGGAGAAAACATAGCTCCACCCTTGGAACTCAATGGGGATAATTATGGAATTGGAGAACATAAGTTAACCGGTTCCATTTTAAAATTTGCTATGGGAGGAGATGTACAAGTACAATTCGCAGTATTAACAACGGAGGGATTGTATATATGGGGACATTATGCAGCGCTAGTTTCTCTAAATTTTTCTAATGTTGTACACAACAGTTTTAGAAAAGTATCCATTGGAACATACAATGTTCGGCAAGGGGAGCTTAAATCAGATGGTCTACCGCAGGGAGTGGAACCGACTGCAGTAAAAATGATGTTTGGAACTCTGTTTGGTCTCGCTATTGTTACGTGCGATGGCCAAGCATGGGTACTGTCGGGGTATAATAAAGATAAATATGGAGATGGTGCAGAACATACAGCTGCTAATAATATTTTATGGCATCGTGTAAGTACAGCTCCAGATACACCCTTGGAGAATGTTGTTGCAGTACGTGGAACCTATGACTCTTTTATGGCACTCACGGCAGAAGGAAAGGTATATACTTGGGGAGCACGAACGTATTTAGGAGATAATACAGGACAACAGTCTCGACCATTTGCTACGCTAATGACCCCAATAGCTGGTGTAAGACCCAAAATGATTGGTATGGCAAATGCAGCAATGGCGGTTTCTTATTATATTTTAGGAACAAATGGAAGAGTGTATAGTATGGGAGATAATACGAAGCTACAGTTAGGTGATTATGGTTATTCTCATCGGTATAGTTGGTATAATGTAGTGGGAAGACCTGTTACAAAGGAAGGAGTAACCTTTAAGTTAGAGGATAATATAGCATGGATTAGCCCAACAGAACATGGTGGTAATCATTCAACTGCAGTAAATGTATTGACAAAAGAAGGAAAGTTATGGGCTTGGGGAGCTAATCCCTACGGTATGTTAGGGGAGGGGAGCGATTCTGCGATAGATCCAACTTTGATGCCTGGGACTGGAGTAGGTGCTGAAGAGTTAAAGTTTAGTGATTTCCTCACAGCTGTAGAAACAGGAGTGTATACCAGTATCGTACTGAAACGGTGCTTCCCTCAATTTGGTTTTGTAGGGTATAGTATGAATGGCAGTATGGGATATTTTGGCAATGGTACGTCACGACCTAGATACCATTTTAGTAACATTGTAAAGATACCTCTTTATGGAGCCGTTATTCCACCTATTTTACCCGATAGAAAAATATGTAATGGTTCTACTTTTGATTTAAATGATGCTAGACCAACTGTACTTCCTCCAGGTGGTACGGGAATTGATTGGTGGATGGATGTAGATGAAACAATTCCTGTTGCTAATCCTGAGGCAGTAACGCCTGGAACCTATTATGGTACTGTTAGAGGGCTTGAAGAGAAGTGTTCTACCGCAATAACAATTTCAGTCTATACCGCCTCAGACCCAGAATTTGGGACTTGTGAATCTCATTTTATCAGTAATCCTGTCGTTCGACAATTGATGCAAAATGCAACAGATGCTACTGAACAAAGAAACAATTTATTTCGCGCTAGATAGCGAAGTAAAAACGCTTGGACTATAGATAAAAATAAAGGATATAAGTACTGTTTAGCATAGTACTTATATCCTTGTTTTTTTTTAGGGTAGAAAAAAGAATTTTATTTACCCAAATACTCCATTGATATAATTCTTGGTCATTTCGTGTTTTGGATGCTCAAAAATATCCTGTGTCAATCCACTTTCTTTTACTTCACCCAAGTACATAAAATACGTGATCCCCCAGTTCTTTGTTTACTTGTTGATTCTCGTTTTGTGATTATTCCTTTGTTTAAAATATTTTGATGTGCGTATTTGTTGTATTTTATAGTTAAAATCGATTGATTGTTTATTTTATTAACATTTATTTAGGTAGTTTTAATAAAAAATATGAGATAGTATGAAAAAGAAAATTACCACACTGGCTTTTTTTATTGCAATTTGGGGAGCTTATAGTCAAACGGGTATTGGAACACATGTACCTAATGTATCATCAGAACTAGATGTCGTTTCGAACGACAAAGGAATTTTAATTCCTCGAGTGGCTTTAACTTCTACGCAGGATATCAAAACGATTAAGGGAGACGATGGGAATGGTTATGAAAATAGCCTTTTGGTATTTAATACGCTCACCCAAAATGACATGACACCAGGATACTATTATTGGTATCAGGATAAATGGATGCGTATTTTAGATCAAGAAGCGTTGGAGCACTACCTTACTACGTATGGTGGTAACATCAACTACGACGGAAATTCTTTTACGTAT
>NZ_JBQZGD010000049.1:0-3598 GCF_052691955.1 Myroides sp. TSA_177.3 | reverse complement strand
CGCGCTGACGCAATGCTGGACGGGTGCTGTGCGGAGCGACTGGTTAGAGTAACAAGCGTTGAGTAACGGATGCGATCCTTCCTTTGTCGGGATGATATACTGGGTGTCATTGTAAGATCAACTGTTAGGATAAGGGAATCCAAAGAGTAATCGTTGTTCCTTTATTTAGTTTGGAAGTAATTGTTATCGTTGCGTTTACTTGTTCTGCACGCTCGCGCATATTGGAAAGCCCCATACCTTTCGTATCCGTTTTCTCGAAACCAACTCCATTATCTTGGATCGTAAGTTTTATTCTTTGTGCTTCTCTTGTAAAAGTGATATCACAATTAGCCGCTTTAGAATATTTATTGGTATTTTGAATGGCTTCGCGTAAGATATAGTATAAATTTACTTTTGTATTGGCTTCTAACAATTCAAAGTTGATGTCTGGGTCATACGTAACTGTAAACTGCGTATTCCATGCATTCACCTGAAAAGAAACCAAATCCGTGACCAATTGTTCAAATTGATTCTCATTAAATAAGGTATTGTCTAATAAAGCATGGGAGATATCTCGAGTATTATTTTCTAATTTTTCTAACTCATCAATCAAGATTGTTTTGGCTTCCTCATTCTGAGTTTCTAGGAGTTGCATGTGAAAGCGAATACCAAAAATAGTGTTGACCACCGCGTCATGTAGATTCTTAGCGATTCGATTGCGTTCCGATTTCTTAATATCCAAGGACATTAAATTGCGCTCAACAATTAGTTCGTTGATACTTTCATTTGCTTTTCGCTGTGCTTTAACGAGCAGAAGCTCTTTGTTTTTTATTTTCAATTGATAGCGAAAGATGGTAAAAATCAAGAGTAATAGTAAAACTGCTCCAAGAATAATGGTGATATAAATGCGATCCTTGAGTAAATCATTTTCTTTCTCAATGGTTTCTGTTTCATAAGCGATACGCGCAAAGGTATTTCTGGTTTGATTTTCTTGTGAGGTAAGTGCTTGTCGCAAGCGAATTAATTTTTTAACCTGTTCCTGCATGGGGTAGTTACTATGGGTTAATAAAAACTCCAAGGTTTGAACTTGTTGAGGCAGTACGTGGTGTGTTGTCGCATTGTTGTAGGCTACTTCAGCCCAGTAAATTGCTTCTTTGCGGTTTTTTTCTAGTAGGTAAAGATTAGCCAGATTCATTGCGGTATAATGCATGCGGAAAGCATTGCCTAGAATGGAATCATCACTGAAGCTTTTGCGTACTTCTTGAATATAATCGCTATTTTGGGTTAATCGATAATTACATTGTGCCAAGGTATTTCTCAAGAAAGAGACCAGCATAATAGGGGTGTCCTTTTCTAAATATTTTTGACCTTCTAGTACATATGATCGGGCTTCCTCAAATTTATTTTGATTGTAACAGGCTTCCGCTAAGTTTCCATAGGCATTGCCAATAGCCATTTTGGCTCGCTTGGCATCGAGTACTTTATATTTCGCAATATCAAGCAAAATTTGCTTCACGGCAATTTTAAAGTAGTTCTCTGCTTCTTTATTGTTGTTGCGTTCCATTAAGCACAGTCCCATCAGTTGATTCGCTTCAAAATTAACGGGGTTATGAGGGTATGCATTGAGTAAAGAAAGCGCTTGAGAAACTTTGGACTCACTTTCCATATGCAGTCCCATTTCAAACAATAAACGAGCTTGGTAGAACTTAGTTTCTCCTATTTTGACAGAATCGTGTAATTCTCTATAAACATTGGCTGTTTTGATATAGTAATAGAAGGTACTGTCCAACTGATAGCTGTCGTGATAGTACATCCCCATATTGTTATAGGTGCTAGCTAAATGAGGTAAATCGTTTTTCCTCAAGGCATAGGAGACACTTTTATTTGCCAGTTTTTGAAAGTTAACAGAATCTAACGTCCAACGAAGTAAACGCAATGTGCTATCAATAACACTTCGGTTATAGGCATTATTGGATAAGCTTAATGCATGAGTGACGGAACTAGAGAGTTCTTTGGCGAGACTATCCTTATAGGTATTGTCATATTGTACCGCATACAATTGATCAATATCTGTTGCTGTGGTAAACTGCTTCTTGGTACAATGCGTCAGGCTGAAAACAGCCAATAACACAAGGAAGTATACAAGCACTTGGTCTCTCATAGGGAATGAATAGAGTACGTAAAGTTAAGAAAGTTTTTGGTATATTATCTGAATCATTTTAACAAAAAGGGGAGTTTGTATGTTTTTGTAGTAACAGAATGGTTAAAAGGAAGCCTGGTGTTAGGGGAATTAAAAAAGCGTGAAGTCATAGGAAAACCATGGAAATAGTCTAATTTTGCACCAAAGATCAAGATAATGAAAGACGCTAAAAAAGTACAAAAGAAATTACATGAACGCAATAAACACCAAAATGGATATGATTTTAATCAATTGAAATTGGTGGTTCCTGAATTAGAAGCTTTTGTTATAAAGAATCCATCAGGAAGGGATACGATTGATTTTGCTCTTCCTGAAGCTGTTGTACTGCTCAATAAAGCAATCTTGATGCACGACTATAAGATAACGTTTTGGGAAATGCCTAAGACGAATCTTTGTCCACCAATCCCAGGACGTGCAGACTACATTCACTATATCGCAGATTTAATGGCGGAAGACAACGGAGGGAAGGTTCCTACCGGTGGAGGAGTGAAGGTGTTGGATTTGGGTATTGGTGCCAATGTGATTTATCCCATTATCGGTGTGGCCGAATATGGTTGGGAATTTGTCGGTTCTGAAGTCGATGTAGTATCGATTCAAACAGCAAGTCACATTGTGGATAATAATCCGCATTTAAAAAATAAAGTGACCATTCGCCAGCAAAAGAGCAAGCGAAATATCTTGAAAAACATCATCGGAGAAAAAGAATACTTCGATGTCGTTATTTGCAATCCACCTTTCTTTTCATCTAGAGCAGAAGTATTAGCTAAAACAACCCAAAAGCTTAGAAATTTAGGTAAAGAAGTAATCGGAAAACCCGTACAGAATTTCAGCGGTCAGAATAATGAATTGTGGTGTGAAGGCGGAGAAAAAGCATTCATTACAAACTATATTTACGAGAGTAAACACTTCAAAAGACAAGCGGTTTGGTTTACGACTCTAGTTTCAAATAAAGACAATCTAAAACCACTACAGGCATTACTGAAACGCTCTGAGGTGGCTGAAGTACGCGTTATCCACATGGAACAAGGCAATAAAATTAGCCGCATATTGGCGTGGAAATATTAAGAGGAGATGAGAAGGTGAAATCGGAACGAAGTGAAAATCGGAACGAAGTGTAGATTCATCGAACACCAAAGCCAATAAGAAATAGGTGAGATATATTCATCGAACACCAAAACAAAATAACAACTTGGTGAGATAGAGGGTGAGATTGGTGAGGTTTGCTCTTTGTGAGGTTTGGGAGTTTGTAGGTCTATCGATTAAAGAGGATTTGCAAAAAAACAAAAAGGCAAAAAAACAATACGCTAAGATAGAGGGTGAGGCGATGAGACAGAGTACTTTCTTTAATCGATAAATCCTGCGATTTCACAAAGTACAAACCTCACAAAGCACAAACTCCACAGTATTGTGTCAGCGCGA
>NZ_JBQZGD010000048.1:0-5204 GCF_052691955.1 Myroides sp. TSA_177.3 | reverse complement strand
GGTATAAAACAAAAAAGCCTGACTACTTACGTAATCAGGCTTTTCAAAAGAAGGGCGACGACATACTCTCCCACCATGTGGCAGTACCATCTGCGCTAGCGGGCTTAACTTCTCTGTTCGAAATGGGAAGAGGTGAGCCCCGCCGCAATAACCACCCTAAAGCGGTTGTTATAAATTCCTTTCGGATCCTATAACTAATTCGGTATATTATAACGTAACAAATACTTTTACTTTTTAGAAAGTTGCCCTCCCTCTACCCAAAAGTAGAGGGAGTACACATAAGCTTACGAGCTATTAGTACTACTTGACTATGACATTACTGCCTTTACATCTATAGCCTATCAACGTTGTCATCTTCAACGGCTCTTTAAAGAAATCTCATCTTGTGGTGGGTTTCGCACTTATATGCTTTCAGCGCTTATCCCTGCCCAACGTAGCTACTCTGCGATGCCCCTGGCGAGACAACAGATGCACTAGAGGTTGGTCCAATTCGGTCCTCTCGTACTAGAATCAGATCCACTCAAATTTCTAACGCCCACAGTAGATAGAGACCGAACTGTCTCACGACGTTCTGAACCCAGCTCGCGTGCCACTTTAATGGGCGAACAGCCCAACCCTTGGGACCTTCTCCAGCCCCAGGATGTGACGAGCCGACATCGAGGTGCCAAACCCCCCCGTCGATATGAGCTCTTGGGGGAGATCAGCCTGTTATCCCCGGCGTACCTTTTATCCTTTGAGCGATGGCCCTTCCATGCGGAACCACCGGATCACTATGCTCTACTTTCGTACCTGATCGACTTGTTAGTCTCCCAGTCAAGCTCCCTTATGCCATTGCACTCTACGCACGGTTACCAAGCGTGCTGAGGGAACCTTTAGAAGCCTCCGTTACTCTTTTGGAGGCGACCACCCCAGTCAAACTACCCACCAAGCAATGTCCTCTGCAATGCAGAGTTAGATCTCAAATAAGCAAAGGGTGGTATTTCAACAATGACTAACCTACGCCTGGCGACGCAGGATCGAAGTCTCCCACCTATCCTACACATCACTTATCCAAGAACAATACTAAGCTATAGTAAAGGTGCACAGGGTCTTTTCGTCCCACTGCGGGTAATCGGCATCTTCACCGATACTACAATTTCACCGAGCTCATGGCTGAGACAGTGTCCAGATCGTTACACCATTCGTGCAGGTCGGAACTTACCCGACAAGGAATTTCGCTACCTTAGGACCGTTATAGTTACGGCCGCCGTTTACTGGGGCTTCAATTCAATGCTTCTCCGAAGATAACATCTCCTCTTAACCTTCCAGCACCGGGCAGGTGTCAGGCCCTATACTTCATCTTACGATTTTGCAGAGCCCTGTGTTTTTGATAAACAGTCGCCTGGACCTTTTCACTGCGGCCAGCTTGCGCTGGCGACCTTTCTCCCGAAGTTACAGGTCTATTTTGCCTAGTTCCTTAGCCATGAATCTCTCGAGCGCCTTAGGATACTCTCCTCGACTACCTGTGTCGGTTTACGGTACGGGTACTAATAATCTAAGTTTAGAAGCTTTTCTTGACAGCCCTTAGGCACACTATCTCGTTGTTCGAAAACGCTGAGTACTATCGCATTTCTCCATCTCCTACGCATTTTACTATAGGAAATATAGGTACGTGCTTCAACGAACTATTCCGTCAGTTCGCGGTGCTTTCATCACTGTGTCACTCCATCACAATTATTAGTAGTACGGGAATATTAACCCGTTGGCCATCGACGTCCCCCTTCGGGTCTGCCTTAGGTCCCGACTAACCCTAAGCTGATTAGCATAGCTCAGGAAACCTTAGTCTTACGGCGGGGGTGTTTCTCGCACCCCTTATCGTTACTTATGCCTACATTTTCTTTTCTATAAACTCCACCATATCTCACAATACGGCTTCTATGTCGATAGAATGCTCCCCTACCACTCACGTTTAAAACGTAAATCCATAGCTTCGGTAGTATACTTATGCCCGATTATTATCCATGCTCGATCGCTCGACTAGTGAGCTGTTACGCACTCTTTAAATGAATGGCTGCTTCCAAGCCAACATCCTAGCTGTCTGGGCAATCAAACCGCGTTTTTTCAACTTAGCATACATTTGGGGACCTTAGCTGATGGTCTGGGTTCTTTCCCTCTCGGACATGGACCTTAGCACCCATGCCCTCACTGATGATTATCATTAATTAGCATTCGGAGTTTGTCAGGAATTGGTAGGCGGTGAAGCCCCCGCATCCAATCAGTAGCTCTACCTCTAAGTAACTATGATCATCGCTGCACCTAAATGCATTTCGGGGAGTACGAGCTATTTCCGAGTTTGATTGGCCTTTCACCCCTACCCACAGGTCATCCGAAAACTTTTCAGCGTTAAACGGTTCGGTCCTCCATTTAGTGTTACCTAAACTTCAACCTGCCCATGGGTAGATCACACGGTTTCGCGTCTACCACTACTGACTAAAGCGCCCTATTAAGACTCGCTTTCGCTACGGATCCATGACTTAATCACTTATCCTCGCCAGCAACGGTAACTCGTAGGCTCATTATGCAAAAGGCACGCCGTCACCCAACTAATGGGCTCCGACCGCTTGTAGGCGTATGGTTTCAGGATCTATTTCACTCCGTTATTCACGGTTCTTTTCACCTTTCCCTCACGGTACTGGTTCACTATCGGTCTCTCAGGAGTATTTAGCCTTAGCGGATGGTCCCGCCAGTTTCAATCAGGGTTTCACGTGCCCCGACCTACTCAGGATACCACTATCCTTATCTTCTCTTACTTATACGGGACTATCACCCTCTTCGGTTTACCTTTCCAGGTAATTCTAATTCAATCCGCAAGAAATGTCGTGGTCCTACAACCCCAATATTGCCGTAACAACATTGGTTTGGGCTATTCCGCGTTCGCTCGCCACTACTAGCGGAATCACTTTTGTTTTCTTCTCCTCTGCCTACTTAGATGTTTCAGTTCAGCAGGTTCGCCTCCTATTCGGATACTATGTCTTCAACATAGTGGGTTGCCCCATTCGGATATCTACGGATCAACTCGTGTGTGCCAATCCCCGTAGCTTTTCGCAGCTTATCACGTCCTTCCTCGCCTCTGAGAGCCTAGGCATTCCCCATACGCCCTTATTTTGCTTATGTGCTTACAATTCTTTCGAATCGTACTTTCTATAAATTTTTATTTAAATAATAATATTAATATTACTATCTAACTGTATTTGTCGTTACAATATGTCAATGATCGTTTTGAACTTGCGTTCTTGTGGAGAATATCGGAGTCGAACCGATGACCTCCTGCGTGCAAGGCAGGCGCTCTAGCCAGCTGAGCTAATCCCCCGTAATGTCGTTTACAGCTTACAGTTAACCGTGTACTGTCGTTTTTACGGTTAGCGCAACCTCTAAAATTTCCTTGTAATACTTAGTAGTCCCGGGCAGACTCGAACTGCCGACCCCTACATTATCAGTGTAGTACTCTAACCAGCTGAGCTACGAGACTCTGTATATTACTTATTTTTTTATTTGAACAAACAGCGAGAGTAAATAAACCAACTCCTTTTTTTCTCTAGAAAGGAGGTGTTCCAGCCGCACCTTCCGGTACGGCTACCTTGTTACGACTTAGCCCTAGTTACCAGTTTTACCCTAGGCAGCTCCTTGCGGCGACCGACTTCAGGTACCCCCAGCTTCCATGGCTTGACGGGCGGTGTGTACAAGGCCCGGGAACGTATTCACCGGATCATGGCTGATATCCGATTACTAGCGATTCCAGCTTCATGGAGTCGAGTTGCAGACTCCAATCCGAACTGAGACCAGTTTTTGAGATTCGCATCCAGTTGCCTGGTAGCTGCTTTCTGTACTGGCCATTGTAGCACGTGTGTAGCCCAAGACGTAAGGGCCGTGATGATTTGACGTCATCCCCACCTTCCTCACGGTTTGCACCGGCAGTCTTGTTAGAGTTCCCGGCTTGACCCGCTGGCAACTAACAATAGGGGTTGCGCTCGTTATAGGACTTAACCTGACACCTCACGGCACGAGCTGACGACAACCATGCAGCACCTTGTAAATTGTCCGAAGAAAAGTCTATCTCTAAACCTGTCAATCTACATTTAAGCCTTGGTAAGGTTCCTCGCGTATCATCGAATTAAACCACATGCTCCACCGCTTGTGCGGGCCCCCGTCAATTCCTTTGAGTTTCATTCTTGCGAACGTACTCCCCAGGTGGGATACTTATCACTTTCGCTTAGCCACTCAGTCCGAAAACCGAACAGCTAGTATCCATCGTTTACGGCGTGGACTACCAGGGTATCTAATCCTGTTCGCTACCCACGCTTTCGTTCATCAGCGTCAATAAGTACGTAGTAATCTGCCTTCGCAATTGGTATTCCATGTAATATCTAAGCATTTCACCGCTACACTACATATTCTAATTACTTCCATACTATTCAAGTCAAGCAGTATCAACGGCAATTTTATAGTTAAGCTATAAGATTTCACCACTGACTTACTCAACCGCCTACGAACCCTTTAAACCCAATAATTCCGGATAACGCTCGGATCCTCCGTATTACCGCGGCTGCTGGCACGGAGTTAGCCGATCCTTATTCTTACGGTACCGTCAAATAATTACACGTAATTACATTTCTTCCCGTACAAAAGCAGTTTACAATCCATAGGACCGTCATCCTGCACGCGGCATGGCTGGTTCAGAGTTGCCTCCATTGACCAATATTCCTCACTGCTGCCTCCCGTAGGAGTCTGGTCCGTGTCTCAGTACCAGTGTGGGGGATCTCCCTCTCAGGACCCCTAATCATCGTTGCCTTGGTATGCCGTTACCACACCAACTAGCTAATGATACGCATGCCCATCTTTTACCGATAAATCTTTATTATACAAACGATGCCGTTCATATAAACCATGGAGCATTAATCCGAATTTCTCCGGGCTATTCCCCTGTAAAAGGTAGGTTGCATACGCGTTACTCACCCATCCGCCGGTCTCTAGAAAGCAAGCTCTCTATACCCCTCGACTTGCATGTGTTAGGCCTGCCGCTAGCGTTCATCCTGAGCCAGGATCAAACTCTTCATCGTATATTTTTAATATTGTAAAAAGTTAGCTAGTTTATTCGTGATCCTAAAATCACCTTACTCTCTTTATTTTGTATGCTGTTGTCCAATATGTCTATGATCGTGTTTCAA
>NZ_JBQZGD010000047.1:0-5915 GCF_052691955.1 Myroides sp. TSA_177.3 | reverse complement strand
TTTGACCACCTAACAGTCGCTTCATCTGACCTATCAAACAAATCCTTATTTTGATACCCTTTCATTTTAAAAGTCATTGTTTCTGATTTTTCTTGACTCGACTTTAATGGAGTTGCAGATTCTGTAGCTTTGTTCGACTTAATAACTTCATCTTTAAAATAACTCAATACTTTATTCATCAAAGCATAAAAAGCATTTACATCACTATCCCCGACTTCAATAGATCCTTGCCCCCTATCTCTTCCTATAGCACTATCCATAGGGTCTGCTCCAGTTCCCCAAACCATTACACCATCCTGCTGAATACTTCCCTTCTTATTAAAATCAGCAATCACATTTCCATTTACTGTAATTTGTCGAGTTGAGCCATCCATTACCAAATGATCTGTTCTATTCTCTCCATAACTTTGATTACTACTACTATATCATAAATTAGTATATCCTTTAATATTTTTACTTCCATCAATCCATGTAACCTTTTTGGTTTCATTATTCATATACCAATCTTCTCCTTTCATCCCCGTAGGATCCACCAAATTAATCGGGTTGTTGTGTACATAATGGTACGGTGTCCATGTTGGGAACTGTTCCGCTAACGGGTCTACACTCATCCACATCTACTCAACTTTTTCCTCGCGCGAACTCAACCTTGATTTTACAAAACCAACTGTCCATATAAAAATAATGCTTATTTCAATTGAAAAAGACCTGTTAAAGATATTACAAGCTATTTTTATAAATTACAAAACCCGCTAATCTTTTGCTTAGTAGGTTTTGTATTTTTATCCATTCACATAAACTCTTCAATATATCTTGTAAGACTAAGGAAAACTATAGAAGTTTAAAACAATTACATTAACAAACATATTTACCTTTTTTTCCCTTCTTTAAATCTCTCGTTTGTGTAAGTAATTTGCCAATCCAGTTCATTTAATTCTTGTAAAGAATATTCATGGTATTTGTAATGCTGTGCTTTATATAAACTATCCCAGATAATATCCTGCATACTATCAAATTCAACTGAATTATTATAAATACCTCGTTTTAATAAAATAGAATCAAGTTCACTTTTTTTCATTGCAATTACAAGAAGTAAAGTATCTGGTTTCGCTCTTTCAAATTCGCCCTCCCATTGATTAAAAATACCTACTTCTATTGTCTCGTAAGGTAAAATACTTCTTATTCCAGATCTTTGATAGGGTCCTTTATTATCTCTAATTTCATTTTGAAACCTTAATCTGAACAAAATTGAATCTGAAGTTCCATTTTTAACCTTCAATCTATTATCTGCAGGATCACAAGAAGAGAACACACTAAATAATACTAGATAAAATAATACTTTTTTCATGTCTATTTATATATTTTTTTTCCTGTCCATCCTTGCCCTAATATATCTGCTCTTTTTTCAGATGAAGAATCATGATGATTAAATCCTGAATCAATAGTTGCTCTAATAGCACTTATTATACTCGGAATACCAATAGTTTTAAAATAATCAAATTTATTATATTTAATATTATGCTTATAATCTAAAAAGTGTCCATATTCATGAGCTAAAGTTCCTGAATCGGACATTCCTGGATTAGTAAAAATGACATTTCCAGCCGTTAGAGCTCCATTTATATGTGGAGAACTATATATCTCTACTCCAGGATACTCATTGGAATCACTGATGTTTTGTATTTCACCCATCAAATTTAAAGAAGAATATAAAGGATCTGATATGCTCGTAATCGTCAAAGATCTATCAAATTCATCTTTAGGCTTAGCATTAGATAAATCAAAAATAATTGAAAAATTCCCAACGGGCTCTTTAAATTCACTAGCATCATAATAGCCATTAAAAGATATTGATCCATTGTCATTATATGTATAATGTTCATATAAATTCTTACCACCATTCCAAAAATACTCCAATCCCTTTACAAGTGGTTCTGCACTCATCCCCGTAGGGTCAGTCATATTAATCGGGTTGTTGTGTACATAATGGTACGGTATCCAACAAACTGCTCCGCTAACGGGTCTACACTCAAAAACACACTCATCGTCGGATCGTAATAACGTGCACCGTAGTAATAGTAACCTGTTTACCTCCTCTTGATTATTTTATGCGTAAGGACTCAGTGAATATATCTCACCGAGTTGCTATTTTGTTTTGGTGTTCGATGAATCTACACTACGTTTCGATTTTCACTGCGTTCCGATTTCAACTGTGTTTCGGTTTGCGGATCCAACTCTGCACTTCGTGTGGTTCGTTCAACTAAAACTACTCGCTTTAGTCTCCGAAATCATTAAATTTATACACATTATCATAATTACTGTTGTTGTGTTCCACCATCAGCTCCCCTCATGAAGTGCACCGAATACCAAAACAAATAAAATCATTAATGAGGTAAACCGATTGGAAGGCTGGGGGTGATTAATCTATATTTATTTTACATCTAAATCCAATCTAAAAAAGATAGGTTTCACATTAATTTCATCTTTAGCAAATTCTTTTTTTGGTAGCAAAGTATAATATCCTTGTATTGTATTTACACCTTCATCTCTTGGTGTGATTCTTAAATAATAAGAATCTTCACCATATGAAGGAATACTATCTTTATCCAACTCTAAAAAATCACCATAATCTGTAATACGTTGAGAATCTTTAAACAAAAATAATTGTAAACTTCCAACAAATTTTTCTTTATCATAGAATAATTCTATCTCAATTTCAACTGGTTTATCTTTCTGAATGTTTTCTGCATTATAATTAAAATAATAATAGTATCCATTATTTCTCTGCAAAACACCTTTAGTAAAATACTTAATTGTATTTCCGTTATGCATACCATGATAATTGATGTAATTAACTATACTATCAACTTCATTTCTATCATTTTCAAAAAACCAATCTCCTGTACGTATATAATTATATGTCCATCCTCTAGAAATATTGTCATTCTCTCCATGTACTACAACATAGACAGAGTCTGGTTGTTTTTCTAAATAATAAAAACTTGCACTTTTTGATAAACTATCGAAATTTGATTCAATTTTATTTATAAACTTAAATTGATCATCTATTTCTTTAAATCCTGTTCTTGGCTTATCACTGCATGAATAAAAAAAACTAATCATCATTAATAAGCAGAAAATATTAATTTTTCTCAAATCTATGTGCATTAAAATCAAAATATTGTTTTCTTAATGAATCCCTAAACTTTCCACCTTCAGGGGCATAATAATCTTTCATAATTCTCGCTTGTTGATCATTTAACTGTATTTGTATCGAATCAAAATAACCATTATATAAAGAAACTTTTTGTAAAGGTTTACTATTCTCTATATCGTCCATTATTTTTTCAGCGGCTGAATATCCGCCAATAAAACCTCCTACCACCTTTTGTAAACCACTCATTGCAGTAAAGAAACTATTAAGATCTGGTAAACTAGCTCCTCCTGCACCAACTAACATATTCATATCACCTGCATTAATATCCTTATGAATTCCAAAAATACTTCCTTTTTTGCGTCCATTATCGTCTGTTCCTCCACCCCAAGTTCTATATCCGCCAAGATTTCCACTCAAATCCTTATTCTGCTGTGGTCCAAAAACAACATCGTGATGACATGACACACAATTTTCACTACCTGAATCAATTGGTTGATGTGTTCCATCAGCATTATAAATTGTTTTATCTCCAATTATTGCACTTCCATAGTACCATCCATCAGGCGTATTAGTACCGTCATAACTTTCATTAAACTTTGCTTCACCTGATTTTTCATTAATAATCCATCCATCAGCTGCCATCCCCGTAGGATCCACCAAATTAATCGGGTTGTTGTGTACATAATGGTACGGTGTCCATGCTGGGAACTGTTCCTCCAACGGATCCACATTTACTCAACTTTTCCCGCCCGCGAACTTAACCTTAATTTACAAGACCAACTGTCCTTATAAAAATAAAGTTTATTTCAATTGAAACAACACGTTTATTAAAAAGATCAAAGGTTCTCGTGAGATTTTCGGTAAATATGAACGAAACGAGGTTTTCCCTTCCATTGATATTGCTCGTAAAATAGCAGATATCTTAGAAATTTCTTTAGACTACTTAACAGGTAAAGAAGACATACGCATTGATAAAGACACCAGTATGCGCGTTTTAGAAGTGTCTAAGTTTGAAGAAAAAGATCGTGAACATATTTTCTCTGTTATCGATGCGTTTATCGCTAATAGAAAAATTCAATCTATTTTATAAAAGAAGAAAAACCCGCTAATCTTTCGACTAGCGGGTTTTTCTTCTTTTATAATTGATGCGTACGAACTGCATCCGAGGCTTTAACCGAAGGGAACGAAGTTAAGTCCGCACAATCGGGTTTTACTATTTATCCCAAGCTACCTTATACTTGTCAGGATATTTTTGCCTTTTTTCAAAATAATACTGAGCAGATTTTATACTATTTTGGATATCGTATTTAAACAAAAAAGTATAATTCTGATTATCTCCATACATTAAAATTATAAAATCGTCTGTAAATGATACTACATCATATTTATGCCCATCCCATGATAAAATACTATCATTACTAATAGACCACTCTCTTTTATCATAAATAAGATCTCCATCCGTATTAAAATCAATCATCTTTTCATTTTCATCTTTGCGAAATCTATTATACTGCATATCACTATTAAACTGGTAATACGTTCCTATTCTGCGTAATTTTTCACCAGAATAAACCACCCAATACTCATTTTTACTATTAACAAAATAATCTTTCATTTCTTTTTTGGTACAAGATATCGTTATAAAAATGAAGCCAAACAAAACACCTATTTTAATTCTCCACTTTTTCATATTTTATTTCTACTTTTTGATTTTTACAACCGCCTCGAAGATTTAAAGTACCTAATTCTAACTCTTCTTGTTTCCAAAGTGGCTAGTTTTCAAAATTTTTAAAAGAAATATTCTATTTGCCATATTAAAAACTGTCTATTTTTTTGGAACGTGAGCAAGGTATTTACTTCAGTAAAAGTTTTATATATTAAAAAAAATTACTATTTCTTAGCTAACTTAGATAAACTAACAAATTTTATTCTTCCAAGTGATAAAAAGTTATCTAAGTTTTTATTTCTATGAAATGATTTTGTTTCTATTGTATTTCCGTCACTTAATGGTGTAGACAATACAAAATCATTCTTAAAAATTAACTTTACACCTACTAGTGAATCGTTGTTGATTTTAATCAATTCAACATCTACTATTTTTTGATTAACTATATTTTTAAATAAACTACTATCTGATACTTCATAATATTCTATATCCATTACCATATCATCCTCACAATCCATCCATCTCTGCATCCGTTGATGAAACTCTATCCAATTATTAGTTACATTAGGCATTGGTAAACATTCAACTATTGGTCGCGTTAATTCGCTTTTATCAGTAGTTATAACAAACATTTGATTTGTTGAATCTTCAAAAAAGTAACCAGCAGATATATCTATTTGAGAGATATCACTCTCTCCAAATGGTGGCCAAACAATTAAAAACAATCGTTTGACTCTTTTATTGATAATTTTTTGTAATGTATTTATCATCATCTTAATTTTTTTGCAGCGTTATACCATTGATTTGCAGTTTTATTTATAACAGTAATAAAAGTTCCATTAGCCTCAGTAACGACCATTTTCCCATTACTGATATACATCAATGCATTTCTATGCCCATGCCATTGTCCTGCACGAGTTAATACGGGATTAGCATTCTCTAAAAGCAATCCTTCAATAGGTATAACTGTTGATGCAATTCCACCTATATAATTCAACATTGTTTCCTTAGCCCTTGCAGTCTCTCCTGTTGCATTTACCCAACCATCATAAGCCATTTGCAAATTACCCATCGTACTCTTATCATTTTTAT
>NZ_JBQZGD010000046.1:0-6003 GCF_052691955.1 Myroides sp. TSA_177.3 | reverse complement strand
ATCTCCCAGTTGCGTGATAAATTCACTGTTTTCAACTAAATTCGTAATAAACGTACTGTTATTTGCGATTTCTGATACAGCTAATCGAACTGAATCACCTGCTGAATCGGTCACCACTAAGTGATCTTGATCTAAAGTGAAACTAAAGTTTGTTGTATTTAAGGAAGACCAATCAATATTGTGTTCTACGCCTTGCTCGTCATAGTAAACAAAAGTATTGGTTGTTGGATTGTAATTTACATTACCATATTTCCCTTTTAACTCGTTAATGATGTTTTCAATAAACTCATTATTATTGGTAATGTGATTAATGAATTCTACGTTATCTCCTAACTTTGTGATGAACTCTTGGTTCTCTGTTAAATTATTAACGAATGTAGTGTTATTCGCAATTTCTTCCACAGCAATAGAAACAGCATTTCCTTCTGAATCTGTCACAACCAAACGATCATTCACCAAAGTAAAACTAACGTTGGTCGTATTTAATCTAGACCAATCAATTTGGTGTTCGTTTCCATTCTCATCATAGTAAACAAACGTATTGTTGGTTGAATCGTAATTTACGTTTCCATACGTTCCTTTTAATTCGTTGATGATATTTTCAATGAACTCATTATTATTGGTAATGTGATTAATGAATTCTACGTTATCTCCTAACTTTGTGATGAACTCTTGGTTTTCTACCAAATTCGTAACAAATGTAGTATTGTTTGCGATTTCTGCAACTGCAAGATATACACTATGATTTTGATTATCTGTAACGACTAAAGACTCTTCTCCACTTTTTGTAGGGTTAGCTGAAATAGTAAAAGAATAGTTTTTTCGATCAATATAGGTATCACCAGAAAGAAGTGGAGTCCAAGCATTTGACTTCCAATAGTAAAATCCTGCAACTAACTCAGTATTCCCTGTATGATACACTAATAAACTTTCAACTCTCTCTCCTTCTATAGGATTAAAATCAGTACTAGTATTCAATTTTACTCTAGGTAGTAAAACTCCCTTTTTCAAAGCAACAACATCTAATTGAGCTGAGCTAGCTGCTTTTTTAGTACCTATACCAACTTGAGCCATTGCTGAACTACTAAATACAAGTGCTACTAACGGAATTAATTTTCTAAGCATATTCAATTTTTATATAATTTATTACCAAAATAAAAAAGCAAACAATAAATTGCTTATCTTCCCGCATGAGGGATAAATAATCCTTTAATGCAAAAAATTTCCAAAATATCATTTACTTTGACTAAAAAGTTTTTAAAATGCGGATTATCACTACTAAAAACAAACTCATCATTATTAGTATCGGATTGATAGCGATGGAATAAGATACCTTTCTCTTGAACTACAATCACATAGAGATTTAAAGGTTGAATATCTTTTAAGTCTATTTTCTTTGCTAAAACATATGAGCTTACTACTAATGTAGGATACATATTATTAAATCCTATTTGAAAAGCAATATCAACGTTTTCTTCTGTTGGAAAACTATAAAGAAATGATTTTGAAATATACTCTACAGGGTTTAAAAAATATAACAGATGATACTCAACAGGAACCATTACTAATTTCACATCTTTATTATTTCTATTTGATTTTATTAGAAATAACTCATTCAAATCTATATTATAGATTTTACATAAATTAATAATTTTATCAAATCGCAGAGCTCCTCTAGTTCTCCATGAAGATATTGTGCCAGGCTTCACACCTAATAAACTGGCTAATTCCTTATCATGTTTATATCCTAATAAATACTTTAACTTACTTAATATATAATCCACTTCTATCATAATATCTCTTAAAAAAATAATTAAGATTTTCAATAATTTATAATGATGATGCACTTAAATAATGGTCTATTGAAAACACAGTACAAAATTACACAATTATCACATATATTAAACAAACCGTATTATTTTTACAAAAAATAACCTTTTTAAACAAATAAAATCAAATAAAAATCACATAAAGCATAAAAAAAACAAAAAAAACCATTATAGAATCAATACACTTAATGATATATTGCGATTTTACAAATTACATCATATGCATAGTGAGACTTCAATAATTTAAAATGCTTTAAAAGACATCATATTTCACTTTTTGTCATTTTTTTTTAAAAAAATATTTTTATCATATTATCAATTTAAAAAACCATAAATATGATTATAAGGCGTTATAATTTAAAAAAACAAGCTTGTACTATATACTAATAACACAATCTTCACAAAAATTGAATATACTATAGGAGAAAATTTAATAAATAATTCTCCTTTTAGATTAGTTTTTTTTATAATAAGAATATGCCATAAACTAAAATTTACTAAAGGGAAAAAATATTACAATTTATCTAAGTTTTTGAGCTAAAGCAACGAAACTATACTTTAACACATATTCAAGCCGTAATGATTTATTTAATACAAAAAAAATAAGCTTGATTAAATCAAGCTTATTTTTTTAATTGTTCTTCATTATAAATTATTCATTACATTCACTATGGAACTATATAATCTACATTTGTATTCTCTTGTACATATTGGATAGCCCAAGTCATAATATTAGCGTATAAAATACTATTATAAACCAAAGTACCTCCATTATATGCTTTAGAGATTGGCAATCCTCCTGCTGTCATAGCAGCTGGCCAAATAGTTGTCGAACTATTAGTAGCATCACCAGAGGTCCATCCAGAATCACCAACATAAATATATCCTAGTGTATTGTGTTTAATCAACCAAGAACGAGAAGTATTACCTTGTTGATGAGAGAAGCTAGTATATTCATTCGAAAAACCGGTCACGTAATAAGAATTATTCACATCACTTCCTCCTGCTTTATTTCGAATGTCTCCAAAAGGCCCATTTAGCAATATATTATCCATATTTAAAATTGGATTAATATAGGTGGTTCCAGTTCCTGATACAGCAGTAGTTGCAGAATTTGCTATTGCATTAATTAAATTTCTAGCCCCTGTAGCATCATTCTCTTGAGAGTGAATCAATACACCTTTCTTATTTTTAACAAAATCTTCTAAAATGGCAATCGATGCTGCTGATGGTAAGTAATTATAACCAATTACAATTACGTCAATTTTATTATTATTGATGTTATTTCTCAATGTAGCTCCTTGTCCTGTACCTCCATTAACAATCGTAATACCATCAACTTGAACTTTTCCTGTAGGTCCAAAATTCGCAGGTGATTGTAATATAGCTCTTGTACTTTGCGTATTACTAGCCGTTCCAGGTTGATAAGTTCCCGTTCCTAATCCAAGGACATTTATTTTGCGATAAACAAACTCTACATTTTTGTTACATGTATTACTTCCTAAACTACTATTTGATGTAATTGTAAATCGATGAGTACCTCCTGTTAGACCTATACCTGAAGCTTGTAGTGTTACATCTTGTGTACCAGTCAAAGTAAATGTACCGCTTGCTGAGAACGTCACTCCATTTACTGTATTGGTAGATATAGTATAAGCACCTGGATATTGAACGTTTACACTTAATGTCATTGTATTAGTAGCATTCATAGCTATATTAGGAGCATACGTTCCATTTACCACTATAGTAGAACAAGTTAAACTATAAGCTACAGGTTGTCCTGTTACTGTAACATCAAATCCACAAGTAGCAACCATACCTGGTGATGCATCTAAAGTAAAGGTATTTAAACCTGGGGTTGTCGGAGTTCCAACAGCTGTTAATACAACATCCCTCTCACCTAATGAATCAAAAGAAAGCGGTCCAGAAGTGAAGTAAATACCGCCCACAGTATTTGTACGAATTGTGGTTTCACCAGTTGCTTGTACATTAGCTTTTATCGTTACTGTATTAGAAGCTGTCATAGCTTCATCTTGTTTATACACCCCAGCAACAATTGCTTGAGAACAATCTACGGTATACTTAATAGCTTGTACTACAACTTGAACCCCCGTACAACTTGTACTTGTACCAGCATCAGAATTTGAAGTCAAATTAAATGAATTTGAGCCTGAAACTATTGGTGTTCCAGTTCCCAATAATTCTATCGTTTGAGGACCTCCAATTTGCGTAAATGTCCCAGATCCTCTAAATGAATAACCATTGACTGTATTAGTTGATATACTCCAATATCCTACTGATTGCACGTCAACCTCTAAAACAATCTTATTATTCCCATCTAACGATCTACCGATCATATAGTCTCCTTGAACTATTGCACCATTACAATCTATTTCATAGCTAACACTTGCTTTGTCTACAAAAACATACTTAGTGACACATGTACTAAGCTTATTATTTAATGAGATAGTCAATAAATCTCCATTCTCACCCACATTATAGCCCACATTAGGAGTTCCTACTCCTTCTGCAATCAAAGTATATGTTCCTGAGGTTGGGAAAGTTCCTTTAGTTGAAAAATAATAACCATTATTTGTTGCAGCTAAAATATCATAGGTACCTGCTTGTGTTACTGTTACAGGTATAGTCAAATAATTTGAAGGTTTCAAATATTCTCCTTGTTTAAATGTTCCATTTACCGTTATCTCTGAACATTGTATTGAACTAATTTCAAATACAGCAGGAGGCGGCGTACCACATAAACTCAACCAGGTATCTTGTACTTCACTCCAATAGTTAAAACAGCCTGTTGTTTTATTGTAAATCAATAAACCATCAGTTCTATTGGCAACTGCAATTGCATCTCTTTGTTGTGTGGTCAATCTTGGAGTCAAAAATCCTTTATTAACACTTTCTAATTCAAGTATTACTCCCAAACCAGGTACAGCAGCGGATCCAGAAATAGTACCATCTTTAATTTTAGTCATATTAGTTTGGGCCATACTTGAAAAGATACCTATAAAAAGGATCAATAGTAATGAAATTATATCTTTCATTCCCTTGTATATCGTATTATTATAACGCATAATTAATAATTTTAAAAAGTTAGTTTTTGTGCATGAAGTCTAGAAGCATTTTCTCTAATTGCTCTACTTTTTGTTGAACATTTTGGTTAACTTGCTCTAATTGCTCTACTTTTTGCTGAACATTTTGGTTAACTTGCTCTAATTCTTTAATTCTTGACTCCTTTTCCTCTAATTCTTTATTTTGCTCAATAATATGCAAATACAATTCTTCTGTTTTTTCTAAAAGTTGAATTGATAATTCTGAAACATTAAAAGAATAGCCGTCCTCTGATTTACTCAATTCATGAATAGGCGTTATCCCAGGTAAGTGACGATTTTCTTTAATAAAGTCTTCAACAACATCTAAGCTTTTAAACTTATAATCATATTTTAAGGATGAATACCCATCAAAATACTTTTCAAATACATAATCTGCATAGTAACTATTTACAGCTGTGATACTTCCATTAACTCTTAACTTCTCATTAGGAGCGCCAGATGGTTCAGTAAACCCAATTCCAACCCATCCTTTAGTATAAATATCAGCTGTACTACTAGTAGCGACATTATGTGTTGAGGAATCCAACCAAGGATGTTTATTAATTGATTCGATTTCAATCGTATGAATAATTCCATCCTCATCTGTATATAATAAAGAATTGGTCGCTGCATCAAATTCCAACTTAGTTAACGATTCTCCATCACCAACTAAATCTGTTAATTTTAAGTTAGTAACTTCCCCTTTTTCATTTTTATAGGTTAATACATGCTCCATTGGATCATAAACCAAGGTAGTTACTGTCTCTGTTCCTTTCACTAACACTTTAATATCGATTGGATGTAGATCTCCCGCTTCATCTTTGTAGGTTAGCGTATAAATATCAACAATTTCTCCACTCTCCTCGCTCTCTTGCGTTACTATATTTTCAAGAACCGTTAACGTTTCACTAGACTTAACTAAAGCAGGAATATCTACTACTACTGGGACATTAGCCTCATTCGTATACGTCAGAACTCCATTTGCATTTGCTAGGGTTGTTACTGTTTCATTAGCCTTAATGATTGTAGACATATCCAAGGTTACCGTATCTCCATCTTCATTAACATAC
>NZ_JBQZGD010000045.1:0-6283 GCF_052691955.1 Myroides sp. TSA_177.3 | reverse complement strand
CCTTTTATTTTTACAGCCTTTTCAAACATTTGACGCTCTTTATTTGACTTACGTTGGGGGTAAATTGTCTTTTGTAAAGAGGTTTTACGCTTTTAAGTAAATTGGTTTTCTATTATCTGCTAGATTGCTTTTTTGTTTTTTTGCTAGAAGCTTTTTTGATAATCTCTTCGGTTAAAGAATCTCACCCCCCTCACCCTCACCCTCACCCTCACCCTCACCCTCACCCTCACCCTCACCCTCACCTCCTCACCTCCTCATCGTCTCACCCTCTCATCGCCTCACAACCCTCACAAAAAACCTCTTCCTCCTTTAAAAATTATGAATTATGTTTGCATAGTCTTAACATCTCGTGGTGCGTTATCGGTATCACCTCGTTTGTTCTGGGCTAAAAAAGAGTAATGATTTAGGGATAACCTCCTACTTTTCTTATGGTTTCATTTAGGTATACATACTTTTTCGTGTTGGTTCTTGTTTTGGTATTGAGCTGTACAAAACGGCCAGCGCTTGAATCGTCTCCACGGCGAGCAACTGCTGTAACGGAACAGAGCATCAAACAAAGTTTGGATTTCTACTTGAGTTTAGATACGATTCCGACTTTAGCGCGTAAGGAGTATATTGCGGCTTTTCTTCATCAACAAGATACTGCCTTTACTTCCTCGCCTTATGGTCGTTTCCTAGAGGGATTGCCTTTTTATTATGCCAAAGCACCGGATAGTTTTGCGCCTTATTTTGCACCGGCACTCACCCACTACGCTACGCTAGACTTTTCTTGGAAACGCCTGGTAACCTATACTAAACTACAGCAACAGTTAACGCAACAGGGGGTGGCTACTTCCGACTTTATGGCTTTGCTTTATGCGCAGCTCGACAGTGCGAAACAACGCCCTACTCCCGTGGATTATCAGTTGTATGATTTATTGGCTAAGGCTTATTTTACGCATCGCGATATTCCACAGGCATTGGAATATACAACCTTGCATTTTGAACATCATCCGTTTCAAGGTCATCGCATCACGCAATCTCGTTATTACGATATTTCTTTTTTATTGGCGGCAGAATTAGAGGATAGCACGAAAACACATCAGGCTTTACTTCAATTGAAGAGCCTCTTGCAGCATTCTACGGATTCTATTGCCATAGCGCGGTATTATGATATGGAAGCGCGTTATTTTGCACTGGTTGGCCGCTATGATGAGGCTTTAAAAAGCAGCAAGCGTTACGTTGAAGTGAATGAACAAATCAACCAAATCAATCCTGTTATTTACAACAACTTAGCGACTAGTTTTGAACGAAACAATCAGCTGGATTCGGCTATTTTCTACTACAAGAAAGGGATTGCCGTAGCGCAACAGATGAAAATCAAAGAACAGCACCTCCTCTATGGTGGATTGAGTACGGTATATAAACGCAAAGGGGATTATCAGCAAGCCTTACTTGCCTTGGATTCTTCTTTTGCCCATGTTACGCGCCTAAAGGAGCGAATGAATGCAAATAAGCTAAAAGAGTTAGAGCTGCAATACCAAACAAAGGAAAAGGATGTAGAGATCTCTACCTTAAAGGATAATTTTCAACTCCAACAAAAGAACTTCCAACAGCAACGTTGGATTACCTGGTTGGTTGTCTTTTTTATTATTGGGATATTATCCTATGGTTTAATTCTGTATCGCCAGCGTTTGCTACAGGAAAAAAACAAGCACTTGGCGCTTCAAAACAAGAAAATGCAATTGGAACAACGCATCTTACAGGTGCAGTTGAATCCGCATTTTATCTATAATGCTATTGCGAATTTACAGGGGCTTATCAACCAAGAGAATAAAGCGGTAGCCAATCGTTACCTCATTGCTTTATCCAAGTTGATTCGCCATATTTTAGAGCTGAATCGCCGTGATTTTGTTCCTTTATCGGACGATTTGCAGGCCGTTGAGAATTACCTTCAAGTGCAACAGATGCGTTATAGCAATCGATTCACTTATAGCATTCATACGGAAGATATAGCCGTGGACGATATACTCATCCCTCCGATGTTGTTGCAACCTTTTATTGAAAATGCGATTGAACATGGTTTTCAACATATTGATTATCAAGGCGAGCTTACGCTTACCCTAGATCAACGAGATCAACAATTATTCATCGTTATTCGCGACAATGGCTGTGGATTTCAGCCTATAACGGAAACAGCGAAAAAACAATCGCTTTCCCAAATTATCACGCAAGAGCGTTTGGATGTCTTGTTTCAGGATCAGCCTCAACGCGCATTTTTTAAGCTACGCGAAATTCGAGACACCTCTTCTTCCTCTGGGGTAGAAGTGATCTTGTGCTTACCGCTTATTTATCCTTAATCTCCTCTTATGAAAGTATACATCCTTGAAGACGAAGCTGCTATTTTAAAATACCTCCTAGCTCTAGTTGTTGATATTCCGTACCTTCAACTTGTAGGGTATTCGGACACCATAGCAAAGGCTTATCCGGAGATTAAAGCCTTACAACCCGATTTGATTCTGGCAGATATCCAGTTGAAAGATGGTTGTAGTTTTGAATTATTGCAACAGGTTCACCATCCGAATCTGCAGTTGATTTTCATCACGGCTTATAGTCAATACGCGATTAAAGCGCTGAATCTTGGTGCGTTGGGTTATCTACTGAAACCGGTAGATGATATTGAGTTTACGCAGACCATTGAGCGCTGTTATCAAAAGAAATCTACACAAAAGGTGGAAGAAGTACAGCTGCAAGTGGCGATGGATCATCTGCAGTCATCGGCTTCTCCAAAACGCCTGGCATTAAAAACGTTTCACTTTACGCAAATTGTTTCCATTGCATCGATTATGTATGCGCAAAGTGATAAAGGGTATACTACTTTTTACTTGCAAAATGGCGAAAAACTCATGGTATCGAAAGTATTGAAAGAATATGAAGATTTGTTGTTACCGGAGGATTTTATCCGTTGTCATCAATCGTATTTAGTGAATACGGCTTTTATCAGTAAGTATTACAAAGAGGGCTACTTGGAATTAGTGGACCATACCAACATTCCAGTTTCTGAACGCAAGAAAGAATTGATTCTAGCTTATATTCAACGCATCTCCTAGTCCACTGTAAACGAAAAAATCCTCAATTCCTGCGAATATTAATTCAAGCTGCACGAAAATCAAGAAGCACTTCCTTCTTTGGTCTATCCCTTTACCTTTGCACCCAAGAAAAAGTTGATCGATTGGCGTGTAAGCGTTTCGTATACCCAGAGGAAGAAGAATTATTGTAATGTTACCTACTTAGTCCCCATTTTTCTCTGGTTTACTTCCTTACTTCAATCATCATACAGCTAGTATAGCAGGCTATACTAATGGATAAATGGCTATGAAAACTAAAAATATAAAAATGAGAAAATCAGTTCTTTTAATGGGTTCCATTTTCGCTTGGTTAGCGGTTTCTTGTGGAAGTGATTCGTCAACCATCCACCTACAGGGAGAAAACAATGCAGCCGCTTTACAAACAGCGGTTGAAACAGCATTTCCTTCTGATAAGGTCGTGAGTGAATTGAGTTTATACACTCCTGCATTGGATACGAGGTTGCAATTTATTGCTGTAGATTATTGGGAAGGCGAGGAAGAGTTTCATCAAGTATATGCCTTAAAAGAAGGACTACAAGAGAAATCGGAAACACTTGCTTCTCAAAACATCAAGCGCTTGCCTCAAATTACCCATAAATCAAAAGATCTAGTCTTCACCTTAAAGGATGTTGATTACGCCAAAATGAATGAGAATTTCTTGAAAGGGGTTACACTTATTATGGAGGAATATCCTGAGGGCGCGGATGAAACATACAACAATTTTATCTTACACCGCTATACGTTCAAAGCGGATAAAGAAAACAAAATAAGAGAATCTCTAACGCTTCACGCTAAAAAAGTAGGCGAAAGTGTTAGACAGCATAAACGATCAACTACAACCAATTACTATGAATTTACGTTTGTCGTTTTGGAGAACGGTGAACTTGAATGGAGATAGGACGCAGTTTACAGTTTATTGCTTAAAGTGTAAGGTGAACAGCTGATGGTTGATCGTAAACCGTTTTCGGTGAACGGTTTACAGTAAATGACTAATAGTTAGTAAGGTCTATGCTTTTTTACTCCTCCATCATCTGTCATCCTATTTTGCTCATTATTTTACAATCTATAATTTATTTTAAAAAAACTTTGAAAAAGAATTTTTACGTTTAGGGAGTGCTATAACCTAAACTACAAATTAAAAAACGCGAGATGGTTGACATACTCGCGTTTTTTTATGGGCTTTGTGAGGTTTGTGCTTTGTGAGGTTTGCTCTTTGTGAGGTTTGTACTTTAATCGATAAATCTTACGACTTCACAAACCTCCCAAAAAACAAATCTCATCAATCTCACCTTCTCGCCTTCTTTTTTCCATAATTTATCTTGTTACTTGGCAAATTGCCATTTGCCACTACGGGATTTTACATCTCACCTTCTCACCTCCTTTTTTTCCATAATTTATCTTGTTACTTGCAAATTGCCATTTGCCACTACGGGATTTTACATCTCACCTTCTCACCTCCTTTTTTCCATAATTTATCTTGTTACTTGGCAAATTGCCATTTGCCACTACGGGATTTTACATCTCACCTTCTCATCGCCATTTTTTAAATAATTTGCGCCTTCCCCCGACATCCTAGTTGTTTTTATTTCTCTCTATCAGGCTATTTTTCCTTAAACCAGAAATCTGTAGGTAAGAATGTTCATTCATTTTATCTTGTAAACTGCTCTTTTTTCACATTCTTACGTCAAGAAATGGAAGAAAAACAGGCATTGATTGCTGAAATTCTTATATCAAGTCTGTTTTTTGTGGAATAACGCTTAAATAAAGAATAATCTTTTTACTAAAAAACCCGTTGCTAATTAAAAAAACTCTACCTTTGCTTCGATTTTGGCAATTAAACAAAATTGTATAGCCTGGTAAATTTCATCCACAGCTCTAAACTGTGTTTATTTTTTTCAAACCTTTACTACTGTTTTTGCATTTATCAACCAAAGGATAAATATTTTTTTATTTTCATTCGTAGTAAGTAGGTTTTTCAAAACAACTTTGCAACACACACTCGTTTCTAACAATAGAAACGATTTAAATGATGACTACTAATTTAATAATCAAGTGTTCTTCTTTATCGTTTGCAAAACGATAACAATTTACAAACTAACGAATACCGCAAATATTTGTTCACTTATAATTCAATTAATGGCAGACTCATTTTTTAAGAAAGAAAACAACAAAAAGAAAAAACAAAAGCAAGACGAAAAATTAAAACGCCGCGAGGAGCGTAAACAAAACAACAACAAAGGGAAGGATTTAGAGGATTTATTTGTTTACGTGGATAAGATGGGACAATTAACCCACCTTACTCCGGAAGAACAAGCTGCTCAAGAGAAAAAAGAAGCAGTAAAGATCGAAAAGATTACACAAGAGGAACACGAAGGCATTATCAGCTATGTAACAGATAAAGGATATGCATTCGTTATCGATTCTCAAACAAGAGAAAGCATCTTTCTTCACCAAAATGAATTAAGTGTCCCATTAGAAAAGGGATTAAAGATAAGCTTTAAGCTAGAACAAAGTAAAAACGGAATACGCGCAGTACATGCCGCTAAAAAAGAATAAATTAATTTTAATACATTATGCAACAAGGAACAGTAAAGTTTTTTAATGAAACTAAAGGATTTGGTTTTATCACACCAGACGATAACGGAGCAGATATTTTCGTTCACACTTCAGGTTTAGTTGACCGCATTCGTGAAAACGATGTAGTTACTTACGAAGTTGAAAAAGGTAAAAAAGGATTAAACGCAGTTGAAGTTAGAAGAGTAAGATAATTACACCTAACTTTTACGGTTTTCCCGTAGATGATTAAAAAAAGCCAATCAATGTATGTTGATTGGCTTTTTTTATTGGAAGAGGTTCAAGGGTGGGGCGGTGAGGTTTGCTCTTTGTGAGGTTTGCTCTTTGTGAGGTTTGCTCTTTGTGAGGTTTGCTCTTTGTGAGGTTTGCTCTTTGTGAGGTTTGCTCTTTGTGAGGTTTGCTCTTTGTGAGGTTTGTTCTTTGTGAGGTTTGCTCTTTGTGAGGTTTGTGAAATCGTGGGTTTTATCGATTAAAGAGACAAACTTCACAAAGAAAGCCTCTCTCACCTTCTCACCACCTCACCCTCTCACCAATCTCACCACCTCACCAATCTCACCCTCTCACCAATCTCACCCTCTCACCAATCTCACCCTCTCACCAAT
>NZ_JBQZGD010000044.1:0-7231 GCF_052691955.1 Myroides sp. TSA_177.3 | reverse complement strand
TGCGCTGACGCAATACTGGATGGGTACTGTGCGGAGTGACTGGTTAGAGTAACAAGCGCTGAGTAATAGATGTGATTTATCTCACAGCGTTTATATTTTGTTTTGGCGTTCGATGAATATATCTCACCTATTTCTTATTGGCTTTGGTGTTCGATGAATCTACACTGCGTTTCGATTTTCACTGCGTTCCGATTTCACCTTCTTACCAATCTCACCACCTCACCAATCTCACCACCTCACCTTCTCCCCAATCTCCCCGCTATAAAAAAAACAAAGAGGAAACATAAAACTTCCTCTTTGTATACAGAAAATAACGAAATATAAAAATGTACTAACTAGTAATTGTATCGACTTCCAAAACCGTAGCGTTTCGATCTTCGGTTGTTGTGGGATGAGTCTGAATTAGAGTCAGTAAAGATTGAATCTCTTGACGTATCCATCGCATCGTAGTTGCGAGATGTTCTTCCTGCAGTGCTACGAGAACGACTACTGCGTCCTGTTTGCGATTGATTATACGTTTGATCATAGGGCTGATTTTGGTTGTATCGTTGATCTTGATGACCGTATTCTCTCGGTGAGTTCATGCGGTAAGGATGATCATACTCCTCATCATATCGATTGCGAAACGTTTCATTATAACCATAGTTATCGTCGTTGTTTTCGTAACTATTGTCATTGTAATTATCATTGTAATTGGGATGATCTGAGTAACGATCGTTTCTAGCGTAGATTTCTTTGTTGTAATCTCTTTGACGGTTCATTGGATATTCCAAGTTTCTGTCGTAGCTATCCATGTAGTTTGAACGTTGATTTGGGTGGTATTCGTTGTCGTTGAAATACCCGTCATTTTCATAATCTACATTACTGTCATATTGTGGATTTCTCGTATTATTGAATCGATAATCCTCTCTATCATTTGTGTTGTGATTATAATCGTCAAAACGATAATTATCTTGGAACTGATTCTCGTTGTGGTTATCGTAGTTTCTTGAATAACCAGAGTTATTCCTGTTGCTTCTTTGGCGATTTGATCTTGATCGGCTGTTATTGCGATTATTCATAGTCTTGAAGTTTTTGTGATTAATAAAAAGTAGTGACAGCTAGTATTTATTATTTCATTGCTTCAATGTTGATATAACTAAGGCAAAAGTCATGCAAAAGAATAAACAGTGTTATTATTTTATTTCAATATTGTTATTAATTCTCCATTAGGACAATGATAGAAGTATAGGTTTATACCCATTAAAGCGTATTTTTTTTTATTTAAATAATTGTTTTTCAAACTATTATTTAGTAGTAAATCTATTTTGTTTTTTATTTTTTTATTGATGGGATGTTATACATAGTGTAGAAATATTACCCAATAATTCTACAATATAAAAGAGTTGTAAAAGCAAGAGATGAAGAATGGCAAGGGAAGGTTGAGAATTGCATGGTTTTAGTTTTATTAGGTTGAAATAAAAAAGAACATGATGCAAGAAAAAGAAAAAAAACAGCAGCCTCCTGGAAGTGAGCACCAAATGAAGAATTACCCGGATCACGGAGAGTATACGTATAAAGGACATGCGTTATTTACTGGGAAAACCGTATTGATTACAGGAGGAGATTCTGGAATCGGAAAAGCGATAGCTATTGCTTTTGCACGGGAAGGTGCGAATGTCGTATTTGTTTATCTATCCGAGCAAGAACGCGAAGACGCCGCGGATACGCTTTATTGGATTGAACAAGCAGGCGTAAAAGGATTAGCCATTGAAATGGATTTAAAGCAAGCAGAGAATTGTAAAAAGGTAGTGCATCAAACGATTTCAACCTTTGGACAAATTGATGTATTGATTAATAATGCTGCTTTTCAGAAGGAGCATAAAGAGTTTAAGGATATTACTCTAGAGGATTGGAAAACGACTTATGAAACCAATGTAAATGCATTGTTTTATATGACAAAATACAGCTTGAAGCATATTCCTAAAGGAGGGAGTATCATTCATACAACTTCAGTAAATGTGTACGATCCCAATCCAAGTTTATTGGCCTATGCTTCTACAAAAGCAGCGATTCAGAATATGACAGCGAGTATGAGTAAAATGTTTTTGGAACAAGGCAAAGAAATTCGAGTAAATGCCGTTGCTCCAGGTCCGGTTTGGACACCACTAATTCCCACGACACTATCCAATGTCGATACATTTGGGCAAAATACGCCGATAGAACGTCCAGCCCAACCGAAGGAAATCGCGCCCGCCTATATCTTTCTAGCCAGTGAAGATGCAACCTATGTTTCAGGTGCTATTATTGCAGTGACAGGAGGACGGATTACGTTATAAATGATACGAAAAGTATAAAAAATCGAGGACAGTATTCTTTTTTTGAGTTGGGGAGTGCTGTCCTCGATTTTTTTTAATACATTACTGTTGAGTTCGTATACCGCCTAATATTTTAATCATTTTTAATGGACTAAAATTGACGGAAAAGTAAGGCGAAATAGTGTATTTATACACAATATAAAAAGTGTTATTAAATTGTTATACTTTTTAGAAATATGTACATTTGTTGCTTAAATAGAACTATTTAAAAAATTTAAATCAAATATAAATAACAGAAGTGGTATATATGAATCATTTTCATATGCGTCACTTTCGTTTTTTTGGTATAATTTGGAAGGAAATAAAGGCTCCTTTTCTTTTTTTGGTAGGCGTATTCTTTTATCAGAAAAAGGAAAGGGAGGAAGTAAGTTTTACAAGCTGAACGGTTGAGATATCTCTTATTTGTTGAATAATGGTAGTAAAGTACAATTGAACTTTAAATTAGATTTATTAGGTAGTGAAACTAGTGGAGAGAATTTTGAAAATCAATAAATGAACTAACAAGGTCCGATGTCTATTACAATCAGCAAAGAAAGAGTTAAAGCGTTAATTGAAGCGCTTGAAGAATTATCCAAAGGGAATTACACTAGACGGCTTGACTTGAAAGTGGAGCAAGATTGTTTTTCTCATGCTGAAGTGTTGTTCAATATTTTAGCGGGTGATTATGAAAGTAAATTCAAATATTTTATTTCCTTACAGCCTACGTTGGGGTATGAATTTGTGACGACTAGTATTGTCAAGATTAGTGCACAAGGACAAATTTTAGATATTTCACTTGTACAAGATAATCAGAAATCCTTTGACGAAACGAGATATATTAATCGGAATGTCCTTGATTTTTTGGAAGATGATCAACAAGAGAAATGGATGAAGAATTTTTTATTGTTTCTTCAGACGCCTTCCCATAAAAATTCATTTTCCTTACAGTTGACTGTGGCGGATAAAAAGATGAATGGATATTGTGGCTTTCATTATATGGATAAATCGCATGATATTTGGATGAGTTTCGCTTTGGTGAATCCTATTGTTCAACAAGATCCGTTGACAACGCCAGTAAGTTTGGAAAAACTTCGGAAGATGAGTGAAGAGGAACGGGATAAGATTCAAAAAATACACGCCTTAATCGGAAACAAGGAATATGAAAGAATCTATACGATTGAAGAATTGTGTCAGCTATTTGATTTGAGTAAAAATGCGTTTCAAAAGGGGTTTAAATTATTGTATAATCAAACGTTTTACACCTATTATCTAAATAAGCGGATGGAATATGCCCAACAATTACTTGCTTATTCTACCTTGTCTATCCAGGCTATTGCTGAAAAGTGTGGTTTTTCAGATTATTCAAACTTCTTTCGAAACTTTCAAAAGGTTGTACATCTTAGTCCAGCTCAATATCGCAAACAAAACTATAAAGGGTTGAAAATAGAAGATTATATCATCAAGTAAACCGCCTAAATTGAAAGTGTTTAGGCGGTTTAGAAAAAAAAATAAAAGCTTAAAAATGTTGCTATTTCAGTTGCTTATTTTTAATAAAAGTAGCCGCTTCTAAATGCGAACGTACTTCTTGTAGGGTCTCATTCAATTGTGTTCTCATGTTGTAGTTATCGACATTGTTAATGGCGTCAATCAAGACATCGGCAGCTTTATTGTGTTTTGAAATGACAACTTCCAGCCATTTCTGATCAAAATTCTTTGCGTTTGTCTTTTCTAAATCTTGTATTTCGTCCCACTGTTTGTCCGATAGATTATGTGGAACAGCATACATCATATCACTGGCTAAAGCATTGAGCTTTTGCAATCTACTTTCGTGGTGTTTTTCTAATTCTCCAGCAAAATCACGAATCTTTTCATTGTTCGATTTTCGTTTTCCGAGTTTGCCTAATTCCACTTCAAATAATTGATCGTGAACAACATCAACTAAATAAGAAGAATAATCTGCATTTTTTTGCTCAACTGTATGTTGTTGATTGGCTTTGTTTTGCTCTTTCGCTATTTTTTCAGGCTCTTTTGCGTTTGGTCGGTCTTTGCATGAAGCTAAAAGCACAAGCATAAAAAAAGCTAAAAACAGGGTTTTTGTATGTAATTTCATAGTTATAAATTTTGGTTAAACATGATCTAATAAGTTAACTCCTTGATCAATACGCAATTCAATCTCTTGTATTAGTTTGCTGTAGAATGTTTGTAAATCGGAATTTTTGGTGTTCTGTTTTAAATCCCATAGTACTTCTCGAATGCTAAATTGCAGTTTGATGGTTTCATCCAAAAAATCGCGATCATAGCTGCTGAGATTTGGTGATTCCAATGTGTTGATTGTGAATCGAGTGTTGGTTCGAAATAAGATTTCATTTTGTTTTTCCTTGCTAATCAAGTTTTCCATTTCCTTGAGGGCATGTTCATATTCTAGCAAGATTTGTTCAGCAAATTCCTGAATCTTTGGATGCTGACTTTGACTGATTGCAATTTTGGTGTAGTGTAACTGTGTAGCTAATAGATTGCTAAAACGTTGCTCTAAAACCTCTTGATCGGTGGTATCATAGTTCGTTTCATAAGAAAAAGGTTCTGTATGCACTGGTTTTGGATCGCTCTCGTCTTTATATAAATATTGTTCCGAATTAGATTTGTTTTTACAAGAAGTAAGAAACAAAAAGACAAAAAACAAGAACGTAAAGAGGATAACAAATAGTTTGTAATTGAATGATACTCCCATAGGTATGTGTGTTTAAGTGAATAAAAGTGGCTTACCAAGGATGTTGTTATTATGGTATGAGTAACTATGGAAATTACCTTGTGTAAGCCACTTGATTTTCAATTCTAGCAATTTTATTGAGCTGAAACTAAGTTATTTTTGCTTTGCTCCTTTATCTTTTGTAGCGCTTGCGCTGTTTCGTTTGGTACTGCTTGAAGAACTTCTTTGCTCTATTTCATCTTCACTTTCATCGTCCTCTTCATTTTCTCCTTTCTGCGAATGTTCGTCTTCACTTGCTTCTAGGTTAATGTGACATTCTCCTATTTGTGTAAGTTCGAAATCCGTTTCTTCTTCTTCTTCAAGGGTTTGTTCTAATAAGTCAGCTATTTCATAAGCATCAATGGCTAAGGCGAATTGAATTAATCCGCCGTAGGTAGCAATCTCATAGTGCTCAATTTGTTGAGCAACTACGATGAGTCCTGCATCTCGTACCATACTGCCATCGGGAGTCACCTGGATTATTTTCTTTGTAATAGCCTCAAAAGTTTCCATGACACTACACGGTTTCTTTTCGGGTGTTATGTCTAGCTTTCTGAAGATTCGCTCTAGACGCATGATTTGTCTACGCGTGACAATTTCATGGTCTTGAAGGGTGTCTTTCAACTCCTGTGTAGTAGCTGCTTTTATCAGGGTAGGCAAAGCTTCTATGATTGCATGTTCTGTGTTATAAATACCTTTTAACAAGGTGATAAACAGTTTTTTGAATTCAGTGCTTGCCTGGGATGTATAATTCGAATTTTTCATATTTTCTTTTTTTTATAAAAGAAGGAGCAAAGACTCCTTCTTTTAATTGATATTGGCCTAGCAGTCGATTATCTTCTAGCATTGCTTGTTGAACGTCCGCCACCATGGGATGCACGACCACCCATTCTCGCTATTTCAGTTCTCTTCGCTTTGCTCATTGCTGCGAAACCTCGACGACCAGTACCTCTATTTGAACCACTAGATGAATTCGAGCGGTTTGTGTTTGAATTATACGATCCTCTTCCTGTTGAAGATTGACCACTCTGAGAAGTAGAATTATACGATCTTCTTCCAGAACCTTGGCCCATGTGGTTAGATGAACCTGATGATCTTCTTCCAGAAGAAGAGCCATAGTTACTATTATTGTTGTAACTAGATGAATTTCCAGATCCTTGAGATCTACCTCGTCTTGATTTGGATACAAATCGTCCTTGTGCATCACGAGGATGGTCTCCTTCGTCAAAGTTAGAGCGGTGATCATAACCATAGTCATCTTCTCCGTCATAATCAAAGTCTTCGTCGTCAAAGAAGTATTCCATGTCTTCTTGATCCATTTCGTCATCGTAACGCTCATCATCTGCTCCATCGTCATATCCATGTTCGTAACCTAATTGGTAAATTTCTTCTGCCATGTGGTAGAGATGCGATTGTCTACTACTTTGAGACTGACTGTGTCTTGAATTTTGGTGATTCATAATTTCTTTTTTAAAGGGTTAATATGAACTGTGATACTAGCTGTCATAAAAAATTTCACAGTTGCTAGTAAACGTTCAATTTCTATGCGCAAAAAGAAATAATGTTATTTAAAGATAATTTTGCTATTGTGTTTATAGATAGTGTTAAAAAAATAAATTTCAACAGCTATTCTAGTATCAATAAGGGATTGAATGCTAGTTGTATAATTTTTAATATAAAAAAGAATAATATTCATTTTTTATTAAAAATATGAGTATTAAAAACTAAAATATATAATTATGTTAGTTAGTTTATTTTTTTATGTTAAACTGTTTTTTATAATCTTGGTAAGTTAATTTTAACAATGTAATGTATTGATTTGTAGTAAGTTGCTTTTTTTTATGATTTCCTTGTATTTTTATAAATGATGTTTATCGAAAATGAGTAATATGTGTATAAAATACACATATTGTGTATTTTATGTGTATTACTTCTACGTATTTTGGTTTTTTTATTTGAATTTTATCTACTTGTTTTTATTTATTGTAATTAATAACAAGGATATAATTGTGTTATTAGCAATATAATGCTCAAAGAAGAATGAAGTATAAGAAAGTAGGGGCGAGGCGGTGAGAAGGTGAGGTCGTGACATACTGGGTGGAGCTGCGGTGTAGCGTAACGAGTATTGTATTCAACCCCAGTAACCACT
>NZ_JBQZGD010000043.1:0-7282 GCF_052691955.1 Myroides sp. TSA_177.3 | reverse complement strand
CTCCAAAGTAAAAAATTAGTTGTAGATAATTTAGAAACATTTCTAAATACAGCTACTCCAATCTATAGAGAATTAAGCTCGCTAGTCCATTACCGACAAGTATCTAAAGATAGTTATTTGTTTGTTTGTACTATTATTGATAGTAATCATAAAATTGAATATGGTCATTTTGTAATTACTGTGAAGCTTTATTGAAAGTAGTATAAATATCTTATAAAGATAAAAGGAGAAGATTGGTCTAAGTTTGACAATATGTTTTTAGATTTATATATTGTTTTTCACGATTGTGATAATATTTAATTAAAATATAGAGGTTCTGCCGAAGTAAAATATGATTGGATTACTGCAATGAAAAAAGCACAACCACTAAAAGAAGAATTTAGTATAACTTTTTAAGGAGCATTAGATAACAAAAAAACAGGCAATAGTGTGAAGATTTCTATTGCCTGTTTTTTTTTATGCTAGCATTAATTTCCCCTTGGTTTCGACCTATAAATTTTATTTATTTTCTCTTTGTTAATTCTTTAATTTATTGTATTAAGTAACAAGTCTGGTAATAGGAAAATAAACACGAATTTAGGATACTATAAAAGCTATAATTTTAGTAGAATAACCCTAGATAGTTCCTGTATGGAAATCATATTTTAGTGAATTAATCTTACTAAAGCAATGCTTTTATCGATATAATCTTGTAAGGAATTGATTTGTCTTGTATTGTAATCACAATAAATTTACTCGAATTTACTTGTTTTTATCTTGTTCTAATCTCACTTATAAATTGTGTTCTATACTGGTTTTATCTTCCAATGCGATTAACTCAATAAAGGATACGATTGATTCTTATTATTTGACAAGAGTTGTTGGTTTTGAAAATATAAGTTGCTGATATTTAGTGAAATGTTTTTTTGATGCAGTAAATTAAATACTTGCACCCAAATGTGAGGTAAACCTGTTACTAGTTGTTTTTATAACACTTTTTTTAAACTACTTTAAACGAGAATCATTTTCAAATTTTTAATAATTTAATTTAAATAAATAGTGTTGATGGCTCTATATTTTAGAATAAATGTATTTGATTTGTTTTAATAAAAATAAAATTATTATAAAATCAAATTTTAAACAGAAATATTAATAAATTCATTTAAAAACATTTGTTTTGTTTTATTTGATTGTTTTTTTATTAAATAAATAATCTTTTTTTAATGTTATTGCTAAATTAATTTTAGTTTAAATTTGGTTTAAATTTGGTTTTGATTTATTTTTTTGTTTAAATTTATGTGAATTTTAATATATGTGTATTAAAATTAAGATATGTTTTAGTGATTCAATATATTGGGTAGTATAGTAATACTGAGCAATAGAAAGGAATACCAACCATTTAATAAAACTTATATGAGTCAGAATTATTTCAAATTAACCTCCTTGCTGCTTATTTGTGTTCATACCTTATCTTATGGACAAGATGAATCGGAGCATATTCAGCTAGTGAATACAGGTTTATTCAGTGTCCGCCCAGAAACCATTTTATCTACTCGGCTCGATTTTACGAATACAGCTTCTGGTACTTTTGTGAATGATGGGAGTGTGTATTATTATAAGAATTTTGCTAATGATGGGTATTATGGGATTTCTTCTTCGCTGAAGAGCTCTTCTACTTTTTTTATAGTATCTAATTCTTCCTTAGCAAAGCGAATCACAGGAAATAGTTTGGCTTCTTTTTACAATATTGAATTTGACAGCGAACTAAATGGAAATGCTTTTGACTTAAAGAACAATATTGATATTTCAGGTTTGGCTCATTTTAAAAATGGAATTGTAAAAGTAGATCCAACAAAAAATGCTATTACTTCAGTTTCTAATGGGATGGTTACTTTCCTTGCTGGGGCTCGACATGAGAATGTTGGCAATCACAGCTATATTGAAGGAGCAGTGGAAAAGAAAGGAAATGATCGTTTTGAATATCCTATTGGACATAAAGAATATTTTCGCCCAGCAGTGATTAGTGCACCGGATGATGTTTTAGCCACTATTGTAGGGCAATATTATTTAGAAGATGCTCCGTTCTTTACAGCGCATAAAAAAACAACAGGGGTAATTAAGGTCTTAAACGAGAAAGAATATTGGCGATTGGAAGGGAATTTAAAACAACCCAATATGGTTGTCTTGAGTTTGGATTGGAATGAGGAAACTACACCTCCGGAATTACTTAAAAATCCAGAAGAAGAATTGCATATTGTCCGCTGGGATGCCAAACAACAACTATGGGTGGATGAAGGAGGAGTAGTGGATATGTCTCTCAAAAGAGTAACGACAGTTGCAGAAATTAAAGATTTTGGTTATTTCACTTTAGCTACAGTAAAAAAGGATTGGATTATTGAAGGGGATGTGGTGATTTACAACTTGGTAACTCCTGATGGAGATGGTAAAAATGATTACTTCATTATTGATAATATCAATAAATATCCCAATAACCGCGTAGAGATTTACAATCGTTGGGGAGTTAAAGTGTATGAAACTACGGGATATGATCCAAAAGGAGATGGAAGTACAAATGTATTTAGAGGCTATTCAGATGGTAAGATTACAGTGGATAAAAATAAAAAATTACCAAGTGGAACATATTACTATGTAGTGACTTATGAATACAAAGATGCAAATGGCAATCGTATGATTAAGAAAGCAGCCAATTTACATGTAGAGACCAATTAAATCCCAAAATAGATGAGACTAAAAAACACAATAAAGACTTTTGTTCTTGGAGGGGTAGGCTTGTTTTGTATGGAACAGTCCTATGCGCAACAAGATCCACAATATACGCAGTATATGTATAACCACTCAAACATCAACCCTGCTTATGCAGGAAGTAGAGAAGGGTTGAATATTTTTGGTTTATATCGCACCCAATGGGTGGGGTTAGAAGGGGCTCCTAAAACAGCAACTTTGTCTGTCAATACTCCTTTGGGGGAATCTGGATTGGGATTAGGGGTGAGTTTTGTCAACGATCACTTAGGGGTGATGGACGATAATACCTTATCAGTTGATTTATCTTATGCTGTGAATTTGAACTACAATTATAAGTTGGCTTTTGGATTGAAAGGGTCTGCAAATTTACTAGATGTCAATTACAGTAAGTTACATATTTACAACCCGACAGACCCAGTAGCAGAAGATGATATTAAAAATGAATTTAATGCCAATATTGGGGCGGGATTATTCTTGTATTCGGACAAGGCTTATGTAGGTGTTTCTGTTCCTACGCTATTGACTCGTTCACGTTATGACGATAATAATGTCAAAACAATGCGTGAAAAGATGCACTTATATGTGACAGGGGGATACGTGTTCGATCTAAATAACGATATCAAATTTAAACCAGCTGCTATGGTGAAAATGGAGCAAGGATCTCCCTTGCAGATGGATGTATCTGCTAATTTCATGTTTGTAGATAAGTTTACTGCAGGAGTTGCTTACCGTTGGGATGCAGCAGTGAGCGGTTTGGTTGGTTTTCAAGTGTCAGAAAATATCTTTGTTGGGTATAGTTATGATGCTGAAACTTCTAAATTGGCTCGATATAATTCAGGATCTCATGAGATTTTTATGCGATTCACTTTGTTTAATAGCTACAAGCGCGTTGCTGCGCCAAGGTTCTTCTAATGGGTACAAGTATGGTGAAACAGATAATACAACTTGGAATATTAAGTATAGCCTTGGGCTTAAGCACAACAGGTTATAGTCAAATTAAAAAGGAAAAACAAGCTGATAAAAGCTTTGATCGATTGGCCTATGTTGATGCCATTAAAGTATATGAACGCATGGCAAATCAAGGATATGTCAATACCTCTATTCTGCAAAACCTCGCCGATGCTTACTATTTTAATGGAAAATTAGTAGAGGCAAATACCTGGTATACGGAGCTGTTTGAAGGGAATTATGAAGATAAAGAATTGGCCAAACTACCTTCAGAATATTACTATCGCTATGCACAAACTTTAAAGTCAGTGGAAGATTATAAAAAATCGAAACAAATGATGGATCAGTTTGCAGTATTAGAACAGCGAGATTCTAGGGTAGAGCTATATAGCAAGAACCGCGATTATTTGGCTCATATTGAAAATCGATCCGATCGCTATGATATTAAACGCTTAGATTTTAATACAGCCTATTCTGATTATGGCGGAACCCTGCTTGGAGATCAGTTTATATTTACGTCAGCACGGGCTACAGATCAGCAAGGTAGTAGTAGTAAAATCCACGCTTGGACAAATGAAAGTTACACCAGTTTATATCGTTCAACGATTGGTCAAAGTGGTTTTGGAGAACCAGTACTTTTTGCACCAGAAATCAATTCAGAAGTTAATGATGCAACCGCTGTTTTTACACAAGATGGCAATACGATGTATTTCACGCGTAACAATTCCAAAGCAAGTGGAAAAAGCAAGCAAAATAAAGAGAAGACTTCTTTATTGAAATTATACAAAGCAGTAAAACAAGCGGATGGAAAGTGGGGACAAGTAGAAGAATTGCCATTCAATTCGGATAATTTTAATACTGCCCATCCTGCATTAACGCCAGACGATAAGTGGTTGTACTTTGCTTCTGATCGACAAGGTACAAGAGGGCAATCCGATTTATTTCGCGTGGCTTTATATGAGCATGAGGGATATGGTCCGGTTGAAAATTTAGGTTCCTCTATCAATACAGAAGGTAGAGAAAACTTTCCTTTTATAGCTTCTGATTATCAGTTGTATTTCTCTTCTGATGGGCATCTAGGTTTAGGAGGATTGGACGTATTTACAGCCAAGATTTATCCTAATGGAAGTTTTGGTCCTGTCGTGAATATGGGAACCCCTATTAATAGCAGTATGGATGATTTTGGGTTCTACTTGGATCCCAAACAAAATAAAGGATTTGTTAGTTCAAACCGTGCAGAGGGTAAAGGATCAGATGATATTTATTTCCTTGCTGAAAAGCCATGTAAACAAACGATTGAAGGAACAGTATACGACAAAGATACCAATGAAATCGTAGCGAATGCCTTGATTGTTATTTCAGATGCGCTTTATCAAAAATCAGATACACTTTACACCAATGCGAAAGGATATTATATCACTTCACTTTTAGATTGTGGATATAAGTACCGTATTAAAGCAGAAAAAGAATCCTATAATACTGTTGAAGTTGCTTTTAATGTAAACCGAGAACCTGGGGTAAAAACAGTAAATATTGGCTTAGAAAAAGCAGAGAAACCGCTAGGCTTAAACGATGATTTATTTAAAAGACTCAATTTACAACCGATCTACTTTGATTTTGATAAATCGAATATCCGCAGAGATGCTGAGATTGAGTTGATGAAAGTAGTTGAAGTATTGAAAGAATACCCTTCCATAAAAATTGATGTTCGCTCTCATACAGATAGTAGAGGAAATGATGTATATAATATGAGTTTATCCGATCGTCGTGTGAAATCAACCATTAAATGGATGATTGAACAAGGAATCGATCCGAGTCGCTTGACTGGACGAGGATATGGAGAAAGTCAGTTGCTAAACAAATGTAGCAATGGTGTACCGTGTACTACTTCGGAACACCAAGAAAATAGACGCAGTGAATTTATTATTAAAGAAATTTAATACGCAGGAAACATAATTTAAACAACTAATCACATGAAAAAGAGATGGATTTTACTCGGTGCTTTTTGTACTGGGGCAATAAGTTACGCTCAAGTTGGAATAGGTACGGCTACCCCTAATCCTTCTTCTCAACTTGAAATAACTTCTGATAAAAGAGGGGTTCTAATCCCTCGAGTTGAATTGAAAAGTCTTATTGACAATGGTACGATTACCAATGGAAATGTTGAAAGTTTATTGGTTTATAACGTAACAGATTCAGGAGATTTACAACCAGGATATTATTTTTGGAAAGGAAATAATTGGAATCGATTTTTAACAGAATTAGATGGTAAAGAATGGAGTAATGCAAAAAATAAAAGTTTTGTAGTTGAAAATGATTTACTTAAACTATATGATGAAAATGATGATGTTATTTTTATAGATCTTCAAAGTTTAAATATCGTTACCACGTTAGTTAAAGATTTATCAGGTAACGGAAAGTATACGTATAAAAATGAGGCAGGGACGGAAGTCGTGATTGATGTTCAGGCTGATGTGATCAATAACTTTGAAGATATCATCAACCAAACCGATGTACAGGAAATCATCAATAATATCATTAAAAACGTAGGAGGTAACGTTCACTATGACGGAAATTCCTTTACGTATGTCAATGAAGATGGAGATACAGTTACCTTGGATATGTCCACAATCATTAAGGCTAATGAAACCATCACTACTTTAGTTAAGGATCCATCAGGCAACGGACAATACACCTATACAAATGAGGCAGGTGTAGCAGTTGTGATTGACGTACAAGCGGATGTGATCAACAATTTTGAAGATATCATCAACCAAACCGATGTCCAGGAAATCATCAACAATATCATTAAAAACGTAGGAGGAAATGTTCATTATGACGGAAATTCCTTTACGTATGTCAATGAAGATGGAGATACGGTTACCTTGGATATGTCCACAATCATTAAGGCTAATGAAACCATCACTACTTTAGTAAAAGATCCATCAGGCAACGGACAATACACCTATACCAATGAGGCAGGTGTAGCAGTTGTGATAGATGTACAAGCGGATGTTATCAACAACTTTGAAGACATCATCAACCAAACAGATGTACAGGAAATCATCAACAACATTATTAAAAACGTAGGAGGAAATGTTCACTATGACGGAAATTCCTTTACGTATGTCAATGAAGATGGAGATACGGTAACCTTGGATATGTCAACGATTATCAAGGCGAATGAAACTATCACTACTTTAGTAAAAGATCCATCAGGCAACGGACAATACACTTATACCAATGAAGCAGGTGTAGCAGTTGTGATTGACGTACAAGCAGATGTGATCAACAACTTTGAAGAGATCATCAACCAAACAGATGTACAGGAAATCATCAACAACATTATTAAAAATGTAGGGGGTAACGTTCACTATGACGGAAATTCCTTTACGTATGTCAATGAAGATGGAGATACAGTTACCTTGGATATGTCAACGATTATCAAAGCTAACGAAACCATTACTACTTTAGTAAAAGATCCATCAGGTAACGGACAATACACCTATACCAATGAAGCAGGTGTAGCAGTTGTGATTGATGTTCAGGCTGATGTGATCAACAACTTCGAAGACATTATTAATAATACGAA
>NZ_JBQZGD010000042.1:0-8281 GCF_052691955.1 Myroides sp. TSA_177.3 | reverse complement strand
AGCACCCGTTCTTGGATCGATTCCCGTTTGTTGAGAACCAATGAAATTCTGACTTTGTGTAAAAAAATCCTTCATAAGCATTTGGTTTTTAAGGTTAAATCACTTCGTTTTTCCTATGCAAAACAGCAATCATCACACATACTCAACGATACAATTAAACTAAAAAACACCGCTGTATTTTCTAATTCTTCACTTCATTCATCCGCCCTTTTTTCTTTCATCAAACATGTTAATAATCGCTATGATAGCATCATAAAACATTTTAAAAGTAAAAAGTTATTCTATCAACCCTTCCTTTAACCCTCTTAAACAAGAGATCAAAACCAAAGTAAATTAACAAATCAACATGTTTTTAAAAAACAGGATTTATTTTATCCAAATGAAATAAGCTTTTCGATCCCCTAAGATTTAGCAGAAAAAAATTATCTGTAGAATAGCATTTATTTAAGAATTAAATTAAGCTTAGCATCAACAAAACGTGTTATTGTAAATTCTAAATCATTTTAGTCCAAAAAAAAAAAGCAGTAAACTTTCGTTTACTGCTTTTTTATATATTGTTGTGATAGTCTAAGATTCATTAGAAGAAGCGTATCTCTCTTTAATCAGAAAATCCACTCTTTTCTTCTTTCCCATCACTTCTAATCAATTAAGATAAAGCTGCTTTTACTTGGTCTGCTGCTTCTTGGAAAGCTACAGCTGATAAGATTGGCATACCTGATTGATCGATCAATTCTTTTGCCAATTCAGCATTTGTTCCTTGAAGACGTACAATGATAGGCACTTTAATATCGTCACCCATGTTTTTGTAAGCATCTACAACTCCTTGAGCAACACGGTCACAACGAACGATTCCTCCGAAGATGTTGATTAAAATAGCTTTTACGTTTGGATCTTTTAAGATAATACGGAAAGCGATTTCAACACGTTTAGCATCTGCTGTTCCTCCTACGTCTAAGAAGTTTGCTGGTTCAAAACCTGCGTATTTGATTAAGTCCATCGTAGCCATTGCTAAACCAGCACCGTTAACCATACATCCAACAGTTCCATCTAAATCCACATAGTTTAAACCTGCTTCTTTAGCTTCCACTTCGATTGGACGCTCTTCTGTGATATCTCTGTACTCAGCATATACTTTTTGTCTGTATAATGCGTTGTCATCGATTGTAACTTTAGCATCAACAGCTAAAATTTTATCATCAGATGTTTTTAATACTGGGTTGATTTCAAACATAGAAGAGTCACTTCCGATGTAAGCATTGTACAATGCGTCAACGAATTTAACCATTTCTTTGAATGCATTACCTGATAAACCTAAGTTGAATGCAATTCTTCTTGCTTGGAAACCTTGTAATCCTACAGCAGGATCGATTTCTTCTTTGAAGATTAAGTGTGGCGTTTTTTCAGCAACTTCCTCGATGTCCATTCCACCTTCAGTAGAATACATAATCATATTTCTACCTTTAGCACGGTCTAATAATACAGACATGTAGAACTCACTAACTTCGCTTTCACCTGGATAGTATACATCCTCAGCAACTAATACTCTATTTACTCTTTTTCCTTCTGGTGGAGTTTGTGGAGTAATTAAGTCCATTCCGATGATTTTTCCAGCTAGCTCTTTTACTTCATCTAAGTTTTTAGCTAACTTTACTCCTCCTCCTTTACCTCTTCCCCCAGCATGGATTTGAGCTTTTACTACATACCAACTTGTACCAGTTTCTTCTGTAAGTTGTTTTGCTTTTTCAACAGCTTCATCTGCGTTGTTAGCTACTAAACCACGTTGTACTCTAACTCCGTAGCTAGCTAATATTTCTTTACCTTGAAATTCATGTAAATTCATAGTGTAATACGTTTAGCTTTAAAAATAAACAGATACAAAAATAATAATTAGGTTTGAATTTCCCTAATTTAATTCTGCATATGTCCCATTTATTCTTGGATTTGACTTTATTAAATTTAAAAAATATTTGATTTTTGTTCCTCTAATTTAGAAAATATCAATTGATCCTTTTCCTTCTCTTATAATCTCAGGTTCAAATTCGGACAAATCAATAACGGTAGACGCTTGATTATCACCATATCCCCCGTCAATAATTAAATCTACTTTATTGTCCCACTTTTCTAAGATCAATTCAGGATCTGTTGTATACTCTAAAATTTCATCTTCATCATAAATAGAAGTAGAAACAATAGGATTTCCCAGTTTGCGTACAATTTCTCTTGCGATATTATTGTCAGGTACACGGATTCCCACCGTTTTCTTTTTCCTAAACTCCTTCGGCAGGTTATTATTTCCTGGAAGAATAAAGGTATACGGACCTGGTAGTGCCTTTTTGAGGATTTTAAATGTTGATGTGTCAATCTGTTTGATATAATCTGAGATATTACTCAAATCATGACACACAAAAGAAAAATTCGCTTTCTCTAATTTGATGCCTTTTAGGCGAGCAATTCGCTCTAATGCTTTTGTATTTGTTATATCACAACCTAATCCATATACGGTATCCGTTGGATAAATAATCAATCCTCCATTACGCAGAACTTCTACCACCTTATTAATCTCCTTTTCATTTGGATTTTCCGGATAAATCTTCACAAACTGTGCCATATCGTTGATTTTTATTGTTTTATACAATTTACGCTAAAACTTGAAGCTTCGCAAATCGAAGTAATAGTTTTTTTATTCCACCAACATCAAAATTGATTTCAGCTTTGCGGTCTGCTCCTACTCCGTCCAGATTTAAGATTACCCCTTGTCCAAATCGTTCATGCATCACGCGTTGCCCTATTACAAGACCACTGTTAGAAGCGTCTCCCCCTTTACCGCTTGTTGTTGAAGCGGCATTAACAGGTTTCAATTTTCGGATATTTCGATCTAATGTAGGTTCTTCATTATTTTTCAAATAAGCAGGTGGTGTACCATTAACTGGCTTCGCCAATCTCAACTTGCTTTTATCTACATCTCCAAAAATATCTGCATCAATTTTAGGTGTATAGCGATAGTTCGTTTCTACAGGGGTTAAAAACTCTAAGTATTGATCATCAATTTCTTGAATAAAACGAGACGGATCACAGTCGATTAATTTGCCCCAGCGATATCTCGACTGTGCATAAGTCAAATACGCTTGGTGTTCAGCACGCGTTAAGGCCACATAGAACAATCGTCGTTCTTCTTCTAATTCCGTTCTAGTATTGCTACTCATAGCACTAGGAAACAAATCCTCTTCCATTCCCACACAGAAAACAGTTGGAAACTCTAATCCTTTTGCCAAGTGAATCGTCATTAAAGCCACACGATCATCATCTCCAGTATCTTTATCTAAATCAGTTGCCAAAGCTACATCTTCCAAAAACTCGGATAAAGCACCTCTAGCCCCATCAATTTCGCGTTGTCCTTCAATAAAGTCTTTGATACCATTGAGTAATTCCTCTATGTTTTCCATACGCGTAATTCCCTCTGGAGTGGTATCCTTGCGTAGCTCTTGTACTAATCCGGTCTTTTTCACTACATGTTCTACCATTTCATACGCGTCTTTCGTTTCCTCTAACGCCTGAAAAGCCTTAACCATGTTGACAAAATCAGTCAATTTATTTTTTGTTCCCGCTGTGATTTTCAAATCAATTTTATCGATATGCGTCATCACTTCAAAAATAGAACGCTTATAGTGATTGGCTGCAATCGTCAATTTATCGAGGGTTGTAGCCCCGATTCCACGTGCAGGGTAATTGATTACACGCACTAAAGCTTCTTCATCTTTTGGGTTGATAATTAAGCGCAAATAGCTTAATACATCTTTAATTTCTTTGCGTTGATAGAAGGATAATCCTCCATAAATACGATATGGAATATCTCTTTTTCTCAAGGCATCCTCCATAGCACGAGATTGTGCATTCGTACGGTATAGAATAGCAAAATCACTGTTGTTTTTTTGATTTTGCATCTTTTCTTCAAAAATAGTTGATGCTACAAAACGGCCTTCCTCTCCATCGGTTAAAGAACGATGAACTTTAATCTTAGGGCCAAAATCGTTGTCTGTCCAAACGACCTTTTCTAACTTAACTTTATTCTTATCTATAATGGTATTCGCTGCTTCTACAATATTTTTAGAAGAGCGATAATTTTGTTCTAATCGATAGGTTTGAACGTTGTCAAAATCCTTCTGGAAGTTTAGAATATTATTGATATTTGCTCCACGGAAGGCATAGATACTTTGCGCATCATCCCCTACTACACAAATATTTTGAAAGCGATCCGATAAAGCACGTACAATCAAGTATTGAGAGTTATTCGTATCTTGATACTCATCCACTAAAATATAGCGAAAGCGGTCTTGGTATTTAGCTAAAACATCAGGAAAACGAGTCAACAACTCATTGGTTTTCAACAACAAATCATCAAAATCCATTGCTCCAGCTTTGAAGCAACGCTCTACATAATGTTCGTAAATTTCACCAATACGCGGTCGTTTGCTCATGGCATCCGCTTCTTGTAGTTCTTGGTCATTGAAATACGCTTTAACCGTTACCAAGTTGTTTTTATAAGTAGAAATACGACTTGCCACTTCTTTGGGTTTATACACGTCTTTATCCAACTGTAACTCCTTGATAATCTGCCCAATTAAACGCTGAGTATCTTGAGAGTCATAAATAGAGAAGTTACTAGGGTAGCCCAAATGATCTGCTTCTGCACGTAAAATACGAGCAAAAACGGAGTGGAATGTTCCCATCCAAAGGTTTCGGGCTTCACTATTCCCTACAATTTGAGCAATACGATTTTTCATTTCTCGTGCTGCTTTATTGGTAAAGGTTAGTGATAAAATATTAAAAGCGTCCACACCTTGATGCATCAAGTAGGCGATTCTCAAGGTTAATACCCTTGTTTTTCCTGAACCTGCTCCAGCAATCACAATCATGGGGCCATCTTTCTGTAATACAGGTGCTCTTTGAGCTTCATTAAGTTGATCGATATAACTTTGCATAGTGTCTAAAACCGTAAAAAGCCAAAATTACAACTACTATTAGTTTATAGCAAGTTTTGTTCGCATTAAAGCGTTTTTATCTTTCACAATAATTCTTACTTTTGTTCAAATTTATATTGTATGAATCTCGACTTTATACTTACTTCACTTCAGTATGTACTACCTGCTTTAATTGTAGCGGGACTGGCTTATGTATTTTTTCAAAAGATCTTAGAAAAACAGACCCAAAGAGATCGTTTTATCCTTGCGCAGCTCTCCAATAAAGAGACGGGTATTGACACCAAAGCGCTTAAGTTACAGGCCTGTGAACGGCTGGTGATTTATGCCGAGCGAAGCGATTTAAAGAAATTAATTTTGAGAGTACAACCCTTAAGTACAGATACCCAAGCTTACGCTCATTTGTTGGTTCAGCATTTAGAGCAAGAATATGAATACAATGTTACGCAACAGCTTTATGTTTCACCAGAACTATGGGCTATTGTTGTGCATACCAAAAACGCCCTTATTACAACCATTCAACAAACCTCGAAATTGCCAGAAGCAACTTCAGCGATGTTGTATCAAAACCTCTTACTTAATGAGTCGTTGAAAATCCAAAATAAAGTGGATATTTTACTTCGAGCAATTAAGGAAGAGACAGTATCTAATTTATAGTAAATCAGTTCAATAACAAATTAAAAAGGTATGAGAAGAATTTTAATAAGCGCATGCTTATTAGCAGGTGTTTTAGGAACCCATTACACGGTTCAAGCACAAAGTAAATTGGGGAATGTATTGGGAAATTTATCCCAAGATCAAATTGGAAAAGGGCTTAAAGAAGCTTTAGATAAAGGAATTCAAGAACAAGTAAGTCAATTGGCAAAACCTGATGGATTCTTTAAGAATGAAATGGTAAAAATCATGTTACCAGAAGAGTTACAAAAAGTAGATAAAACACTTCGTTCTATGGGAATGGGCAGTGTAGCAGATCAGGGTTTACAGTTACTAAACAGAGCAGCGGAAGACGCGGTAAAAGAGGCTACTCCTATCTTCGTACAAGCCATTAAAGAATTGACATTTAACGATGCAAAAAACATCTTATTGGGAGGTCAATCATCCGCTACAACCTACTTAAAAGAAAAGACTTCTAAACAATTGGCAGGGAAATTTGCTCCTGTAATTGAAGAGTCTTTATCTCAAGTTGGCGCAACAAAAGTTTGGGAAGGTATTTTCACAAAATACAATAGCTTACCATTGGTTTCACCTGTTGATCCCAATTTGACGAATTATGTAACGGAGAAAACGATGGATGGGGTATTTACAATGATTGCTGTAGAAGAAAATAAAATTAGAGGAAACGAAGACAATTCTCGTTCTACTACTTTATTAAAGGATGTATTTGGCAAACAAGATAATACAGCCAATACTTCTTCTAATTCCACTTCTACCAAGAAAAACACGAAGGACAATACGAAGAAAACGGAAACTTCCACAGAGAAAAAGAAAAGTATCTTGGATCTTTTTGGAAAGTAAACTTGAGGTTTCTTTTTTTGCTTTATCCATCTCTAGCTTTTTATTAAGACTTAGGCATCCCCTAACAAGAGAATACTACAAATAGAAAAAACAAAGCGGTAAAAGCAACATAAACATAACCTAGTCTTAATTTATCATTCACAAAGAAATAGGATATTTGCTTCATAAATATTTGATTTCATAAAAGAAATAGTTAAGGTTAGTTGATACAAAAAAGCGCATTGAAAAATCCAATGCGCTTTTTTATCCATTCTACTAGTTCAACTCGTTTATTTATTCTATTTATTTAAAATATTTACTACTAGAACATTGTAATCTCGAAACGAAGAATTCTTACTACGTTACGAAACTAGTAAACTATCTAGATTTACTAATGTTTTTACTATATAACCCATATTTAATAGCCTCGACAAGCAAATATGTGTATTTCTGTATAATTTTCAGGTAAAGATTCTAAAAGTGCTCTAAGATCTATAGGAGCATCGCCTGATATCATTAATACATGAAATGGCATATGTCCAAATTTTTCCATTCGCACATCTATACTTTTCATTGTGTATATTACACTATCTTTTGCAGAAAGGTTATAATTCTCTCTATACAACATAAAGTTCTCTGGTGAAATAGGAACCAAGTAATCTCTATAAACTCCAACATAAGGTGATCCTAAAATCATATTGCGTACTCTACTGCCAGGCATAGTAACTGAACCATGTGAAACATCAGCTCTATCCATAATCCAATGTTGAAAACTCCCTACTAAATTTTGCCCTTCAGATGTATAATGATGAAGTGTTTTAGAAGTTTCAAATGTATTATCTATACCTTCAACATCAATTAAAGTTCTTCCGTGAGCATTAATATACAACACATTTGATTGATGATCATCATGAGGAGACATGATTGTATATTCAACATTCCATAGACCATTACTATAAGACCTATTGGTTCCTAAACTATATTCCTGATTGGCAGCCGTGTATCCTGATGAAATTTTCACATTAGGTCGTTTTTGGGATGTAGGCGTACCACTCGCTAATCCCAAAGCAAACGAAGCCCAACCTAAATTAGCCGATAGCTCGGGATTACTCTTAGCAGTTGCAATACTCGCCACTCCTACGGCATCAGAAGCTAAGCTTAAAACAAGGGAGAGTCCTGCCACACCTGCACCTACCGCAGCTAAAGACATTCCCATAGAAGCAACAGCAGTAACAATTCCAATAATCCCTAAAGCAATTCCTCCGCCTGCACCTAATCGGCCCAATCCCTGCGTGACTAATCCTCCGGAGAACAACCCCGCTGTTCCCATAGCACTGTGCCCCGAAGGATCAATGAGGTTAATCGGATCGCCTGCACAATAGGCATAGGCATTGATTCCACCCGCTCCAAACGGACTCATACTATCGGGACAAGTAAAACGCATCAAGACGGGGCTATACGAACGATATCCATTGCCCAAGTGGTAATGCCCACTGATTGGGTCTTTTCGCTCCCCATTATAAGCAGGTAGATATTCTTCTGCTTCTCCCTGTCCATACGCTCCATATTGGTGTAATTCTCCCTGCGAATCACTGTTTTTCACCGACCACAACAAGCTTTCATTCTGACCATTTGCCGTTAAGATAACGTCCTGATCATCGTTGACCGCCAAACACGTTGCTCCACTTTTAATCCAACGCACTTTTTTATCCTCTTCCACCAGTACTTGATTGACCAGTTCCCCTGCGCGGTAATACAGCTGGCAATTCTGATCTCCTGCTACGGTTTGATTGACCAGTTGATTATTCGCA
>NZ_JBQZGD010000041.1:0-9416 GCF_052691955.1 Myroides sp. TSA_177.3 | reverse complement strand
TTTTGGAGCCTTTTTAACAGTAGGGGACACGCTTTATTTTGCTTCTACTCGCAAGGGGAACAAGTCTAAGAATAAATACGGATGGGATAACCAAGGGTACTTGGATATCTTTCAGGCGAAATACAAGAATGCAGATGATCCTTTGTATGATGTTGAACCTGTTTCCGAGTTAAACACCAAGTATCACGATGGACCAGCTACGGTAACTGGAGATGGTCATACGATGTACTTTGCTACGGAGAGTTTCCGCGCTGGTAAGTTTACTAAGAACAAGGCTAAACTAGTGAAGCTAGGTAAGGTTAGTGTTTTTAGAGCGACGAAGAAGAAGGGTAAATGGGCAGATTTCGAACCCGTACCATTCAATGGTAGTGATTATTCGGTAAGTAATCCAAGTGTGAGCAAAGATGGTCGTACGTTGTACTTTTCATCAGATATGCCAGGAACGATGGGAAGCACGGATATCTGGAAAGTAGATATTGATGAGGACGGGAACTATGGTACACCTGTGAATATGGGTAGCCAGATTAATACCGAAGGTCGCGAATCATTTCCATTTATTTCAGAGGATGGGAAGTTGTATTTTGCTTCGGATTCTCGCAAAGGATTTGGAGGTTTAGATATCTATGTAGTTGACCTAGCTATTCCACAGGCAGAACCGAAGAACTTAGGTTCACCGATCAATACGGCTAAAGATGATTTTGCTTTTTCATTTTACCCAGGAAAAGACATTGGCTTCTTCTCAACGAACCGCATTGGACGTGATGATATCTATAAAGCGAAACCCGTTTGTAATACCGAGATGTATGTTACGGTAACACACAAAGACACCGGTAAGATCTTAACAGGAGCACGTGTGGATATCTATGACGATCGCAAGAACTTGATTGAAACGAAGTTTACGGATCAGCGAGGTATTGTGGAATACGTTGTAGATTGTGGGAAATTTTACCACTTACAAGTGGACATGGATGACTTTGAAGGGAAGGCTGTAGAAGTTCCATTGAACCGCAAAGGAGGTCGTCAGTTAGTTAATGTAGGCTTGCGTCCGATTGAGGTACTAGTGACTAAACACGAGATAATCTTAGGTGATGTTTACTTCGAATTTGACCGTTTCAACATTACCCAACAAGGGGCAATCGAATTGGATAAGTTGGTGAAAGTGATGAAGCGCAATCCAGAGATGCGCATCAAGGTAGGTTCGCATACGGATAACCGCGGAAGTGCGACGTACAACCAGAAGTTGTCAGAGAATCGTGCAAAAACAACAGTTCAATATGTGTTGTCAAAAGGTATTGAAGCTTACCGATTAGAGTCACAAGGTTATGGACCAAGTGTACCGAAGATTGATTGTAAAGCGAACTGTACAGAAGAAGAGCACGCAATCAACAGACGTAGTGAGTTTGTAATACTCAAATAATTAGAGTTTTAAGTATTAAGTTAGTATATTTTAAGAAGTCCTTACCATTTTATATGGTAGGGGCTTTTTTTTATTCGTTTAGATGAGAGAAATTACAAGGTTAAATGATTGAATTTCTGAGAACTTATACGAATTTGTGAAAAAAACTATTTTTTAATTATTTTAGGGGCTTATGATTTATGATGCTAATTTTTTAACTTAAATGAAAAGAATAAGTAAGGTTAATTATTTGTTATTTTGAATGAATACCAATAAAATAGCCCTGTGGCTAAGGGTTTGTCGACGTGGAGAGGCTGAATTTTGTTAATCTTTGTATAAAAAAATTCTATATTTGACGATAACTAACTTAAAACTTAAAACGTATGAAAAGAATTACAGTGCTATTCTGTTTCTTGCTGAGTATATTTTTTACTTATGGGCAAGAGGTCACGATTGGCACAGGTACAGCTACCGAAAGGCAGCCTTTTGGTGCTCTTTATGGCTATGAACGATCAGCTGCGTTGTATACTGCAACAGAGATTGATCAAATTGGCTTTATTAATAAAATAGCATGGGATATTGGATCTGTTTCAGTAGCTAGACCTGTTCGAATTTTCTTAAAGGAAGTAGAAGAAACGGCTTTGGTTGCAAATAATTGGGCAAGTTTTATTGCAGATGCAACTTTAGTATTTGATGGAGTTGTAAGTCCAACAGCAACTGGTTTTCATACTATTAATTTTTTGGCATCGTTTAATTATACTGGTGGCAACAAAAACTTATTAGTACTAGTAGAAACAAATTATGGTGGAAGCGGAGGCGGAGGTACATTTAATATCAAAGCATCAGCTGCACCTAATATGCATTTTACTGTAAATGCAGATACGGATCCTCCAACAGCTAATTTAACTGGAGTAACAAATCGCCCTAATTTAAAATTGACATTTGGTGACGAGATTACTTGTCCACCTATTAGTGCAAGTATTACAAGTCTTACGGCTACAACAGTTAGTTTTAACGTAACAAATCGCAATTCTACAACAGGAGTTTCATATGAAATTAGAACAGAAGGAGCTGCGGGTTCTGGCGCTACAGGTCTAGCAACTTCTGGTACTGTAACAGATTTAACTACTTTACCAGTAACGGTTTCTGGTTTAACTCCATCAACAACGTACTCGTTATATGTTCATGCTAATTGTGGTACTACTGATACGTCAGATTTCTCTAGTGCATCTGTTTTTACAACAGGACAAGTAGCAGCCACTATGCCTTATGTAGAAGATTTTGAGGGAGAGGCTAACTTTGTTTATTCAAATCATAACGTAAATAAGTGGCATATAGGTACAGCTGTAAATAATGGAGGTACATCTGCGCTTTACATTAGTAATAATGGAGGGGTAGCAAATGAATATACACTTAGTGTAACAGGAGGAGAAGTATCACAGGCATATCGTGATATTGTTATTCCTACTGGAGCAACGCAAATTTCAATCAATTTTGATTGGCGTTGTAAAGGAGAAGGTTTTACGACTTCTAAATATGACTATTTTAAAGTATGGGCAGTTCCTGTTAGTTATACACCTGTTGCAGGAACGCAAATTACTGCTTCGGCTGATAGAGTGCAAGTAGGAAGAGTGGTGTACAATGATTCTGATGTATTTGTTAATGAAAATATAGTATTTAACACTGGTGCATTTGCTGGTCAAACGATGCGCTTAGTTTTTGAGTGGAGACAAGATGGTAGTAGTGGAAATCAACCCCCTGCTGCAATAGACAATTTAAATGTAAGTGTTATTGCTTGTCCTGCACCAACTGCTCTGCAGGCAACTACAGTAAATTCTTCATCAGCAATCATTGCATGGGCCGTTGCAGCTGGGCAGACACAGTATGAAGTTTACTATTCTACAGAAAATACAGCTCCAGGAGAAACTGTGACTGGTTCTGTTACTACAGCAAATAATCCTTACACAATTGAGGGGTTAACGCCAAGTACAAGTTACTATATTTGGGTGAGAACAATCTGTGATGAAACTACAAAAAGTATGTGGACTCCCTTGTCAATTAGAACGATACAAGTAGCGGCAGTTTTACCATACAATGAGGATTTTGAAGGAACTGATAATTGGGATAAACAGAGTAATATTGTAAATAAATGGGTGGTTGGTACTGCTGTAAATAATGGTGGAACAAAAGCGTTATATATTTCAGAAGATAATGGTGCGAACAACACATATAATACTGTTGGTGAAGGCGTAGCTCATGCTTATCGTGATCTTGCAATTCCTGCTGGAACAAATGAAATTGCTATAAACTTTGACTGGCGTTGTGTAGGCGAAGGTGGAGCATGGGATTATTTTAGAGTATGGGCGGTGCCTACCTCTTTTCAACCAACAATAGGAACACAAATTGCAGCAGCTACAGGTAGAATTCGCTTAGGGCGATCAGAATATAATGCAAACGCTCAATTTTCGAGAGAGCAATTGATTGTAAATGCCTCTGCTTTCGCAGGACAGACCATGCGTTTAGTTTTTGAATGGAAACAAGATAGTGGTGGTGGAGCTCAACCGCCTGCGGCAATTGATAACTTAGGGGTTTCTGTTATTACTTGTTCTGCGCCAACAGCTCTGCAATTGAATGCAATTACAGCAACAACTGCAACAATAGCTTGGACTGCTGCAACGGGACAAACACAATATGAGGTGTACTATTCTACAACGAGTACAACTCCAGGTGAAACAGTTACAGGATCTGTTACTACAACGGATAATCCTTATACGATTCAAGGATTAACACCAAATACAGAATATTATGTTTGGGTAAGAACGGTTTGTGGTGCAAATGATAAGAGTTTCTGGGTACAACTACCAATTCTTACTGGACAAGTACCAGCTACTTTACCTTATGTTGATGGCTTTGAAGGACAAGATAATTGGTCTAAAAGAAGTAATGCTGTTAATAAATGGGTAGTGGGAACTGCTGCTCAAAATGGCGGAACGAAATCCCTTTATATTTCACAAGATAATGGGGCAACAAATACGTATGAGGTAAATGGCGCTGCAGTAGCGCATGCCTATCGTGATATTACAATTCCAGCAGGAACAACAGATATTAGTGTTGCTTTTGATTGGCGTTGTGTAGGGGAAGGAACCTCAAGTGATTATTTCAGAGCTTGGTTGGTGCCTGTTGATTTTGTGCCAACTGCTGGAACACAAATAACAGCTGCAACAAATAGAATTAAACTAGGTGCTGAATATAATGCGAATCCAGAATTTAGAAGAACACAAATGATTCAAAATGCTGCGGTATTTGCTGGTCAAACAATGCGTCTAGTATTTGAATGGCGTCAGGATAGTAGTGTAGGTAATCAACCGCCAGCAGCAATTGATAATGTTGAAGTAGCAGTTGTGACTTGTTATCCTCCAACTAACTTAGCTGTATCGGCAGTTACGAATTCTTCAATTACTGTTTCATGGACAGCTGCAACAGGACAAACACAATACGAGGTATATCATTCCACTACTGCTACTCCACCTGGAGCAACAGTAACTGGATCAGTTGTTACAACGGATAATCCTTATACAATTACAGGATTAACGGCAAATACACAATACTATGTATGGGTGAGAACGGTTTGTAGTGCTACGGATAAGAGTTTTTGGGTACAACTACCAATTGCAACAGGACAAATTGCTGCTGAAATGCCTTATACAGAGGATTTCGAAGGCGATAATAACTGGAGTATGGGTACAGGTACGGCGAATAAATGGGTAATTGGAACTGCTGTACACAATGGAGGAACAAAATCCTTGTATATCTCTAAAGACAATGGAGTAACGAATGAATATGAGCGTAGTGGTACAATGGTAACTCATGCTTATCGCGATATCGCCGTTCCTGCAGGTACTTCAGAAAGTAATTTCTCTTTTGATTGGCGCTGTATGGGGGAAGGATTTACATTTTCAAGAATTGATTATTTTAGAGTGTGGTTAGTACCTAATTCTTTTGTTCCTACAACAGGACAACAAATCACAGCAGGAACAAATCGCAGACAGATTGGAGCAGAGTTCAATAATCAAGAAACATTTGCTTCAGTGGATGAAATCCTTGATTTGAGAGCGTATGCAGGAAGTACGCTTCGACTTGTTTTCGAATGGAGACAAGACGTTAGCGGTGGAACTCAACCACCTGCGGCTATTGACAACATTACACTAAAACGTTTATCTTGTCCTGCTGTTACAGACTTGCAAGCTGAACCAATCGAAGGATCAATTCCTGCAAGTGCTTTATTGACGTGGGAATCGCATGGAGATGAAACACAATGGGAAGTATTTATTCTGGATTTAGATGACACAACAGTGCCAGGTGATGCAACAGCTGGTATTGTGGTAAATCAACCAAGATATGTATATCCAGATCCGGATCCAGCAAATCCTGAAGATCGTTTTTACAAATTTTATGTTCGTCCAATTTGTTCGGATACAGATAAAGGAAGATGGTCTAAACCGGGAATTATCTCCTTTATTCCACCTCCAGGATGCGCGAAGGTAGATGCAGATATCGAATTTTCAGAAATCGAAGGATTTGAGAAAAATGAAAATGGAGATTATGTGATTTGTGATAAAGGAGCATTTAACTTTACATTAGGAGCTTCGTATTATGATATCTTAAAAACAGATAAATATAAAGTTGATGCTATTGATTATAAACCACCATTTCCATTTAAAGGAGGAGATGGAGCAATTGAAATTGATACGGATGACAGATGGTCGGGTGTTATTGATCTTGGTTTTGATTTCTGTTTTTTTGGCAATAAATTTGATAAAGTTTTAATTACCGATAATGGTGCGATAACCTTTAGTATTAAGGATGTAGTACCAGGTGGACGATATGTACCGAATGATTGGAGTGGTTACATATTAAATGCGGCAAATCCAATACCCTATAATCCAGGACCAACAAGTACAAGCCCTCCTTATGTGAATGCTATCTTTGGAGTTTTACAGGATTTAGATCCTAGAACTGTGGGCTCGCCAGCAGATAAATCAATTAATTATCAAATCATTGGAAAGGCCCCATGTAGAACGTTGGTGTTTAATATCTATCATTTAGGATTATGGAGTGATCATTATGATCCTGATGATATAGAGGGAAGTACACAAACAACACAAGTGGTATTGTATGAAGGTACTAACATCATTGAGGTATATGTGAAAAATAGACCAGTAGCAGCAACTCATAATGATGGTAATGGCGTTTTAGGAATCCAAAATGGAGATGGTACTGTGGCCTATGTTCCACCAGGACGTAATATAGGACGTTGGACTGCTCAAGAAGAAGCATGGCGTTTTACTCCAGACGGTGATTCAACAGCAGAATTCTTATGGGAAAAAGATGGAGAGTTTTTCTCTTCTGAAACTACCATTGATATTAGTGTTACTGAATCTGTAAAATATACAGCGAAAGCTACGTATGAAATCTGTGGAGAAATTACTGAATTGACAAAAGAATTCAATTTCGTTAAAGAAGATTTCGTGATGGGTACACCAGTAGAATTAGTGGATTGTGCACGTGAACCAGGAGAAATAAATTTTGTAGATTTGAGTGATAATAACGCTAAAATTTTAGGTGAGTTAGATCCAACAAAGTATACATTACAATATTTCGAAACGGAAGAGGATATGAATAATAATGTAAATCCATTGGATACTATCCATGAATTTACAGAAAGAAGTAAAACAATCTATGCGAAGCTAACAAACAAAAATACAGGTTGTAGTTTAATTAAGACGTTTAGAGTTGTTGTTCAACCTCCATTAGATGTAACGGTTGCGAAAGATGTTAGCGTTTGTAGTATTTATACATTCCCGGCATTAAAAGAAGGAGAAGCGTATTATACGCAGAAAAATGGTCAAGGTACCAAATATGTAGATGGAGATGTATTGGATGTAGTTGGTACGCATGATATTTATATCTATAGAGTAGATGAAAAAGGATGTTATGGTGAATCACATTTCTCTTTAGAAATTGTAGAACAACCTATAGCAGATCGATTTGAAAATATGGTGTTTACTTGTGAAGTTTATCCATTACCAGCTTTATCTGAGTATAACAAATACTATACGTTGCCAAATGGAGAAGGTGAAGAATTACCAGCGGGAACAATCATCTATGAGCCAACAACTATTTATATTTTTGCTACATTGGAAGGTAAAAAAGGAGCTGTTTGTGTGGATCAAAGTAGTTTCACTATCGATTTTGAAGAATGTCCAATTCCGAAGGGAATTTCACCAAATGGCGATGGATTGAACGATTCATTTGATTTGAGTGAACACGGAGTTTCAAAAATCCAGATCTTTAACCGAACTGGAATAGAAGTGTATTCTCAAGGTTTATATCAGAGTGAGTGGAAAGGACAAGATAAATCTGGCAATAAATTACCATCAGGAACGTACTATTATGTAATTGTTTCAAATGGAAAAATGAGAACAGGTTGGGTACAAATTAATTATTAATACAAACAAACAACTGTGTGTGATTTCACGCACAGTTGTTTTATTACTATTTAAAAAATTAAACCGTATATGAAGAAAATATATTTAACATTAGGAGTGCTGAGTTTGCTTAGTTGCCTTGAAGTGAAAGCCCAACAGAACCCACAATACACGCAGTATATGTATAACATGAGTGTTGTGAACCCAGCTTATGCAGGATCGAAGGATGCTGTATCTATGGGAGCTTTGTATCGCAAACAATGGGCTGGTTTTGATGGAGCACCCGAAACAGGAACTTTTTTCATCAACAGTCGAGTAGGGAAGAAAGTTGGTGTTGGTTTGTCTTTTATCAATGACCGCATCGGGCCAGTTACGGAGAACAATATTTACGGAGATTTTTCTTATACTTTGGAGCTAGGTGGCGTTCATAAATTAGCCTTGGGTATCAAAGCAGGAGCTACGTTTCACAGTTCTAATTTGTTTTCTGATATTGGAAATGGTTATACCATTGATCCCAATGATCCTGCCTTTGGAGAAGACAGCAAGTCTACGCTTTTTAACGCAGGTATTGGGGCGTACTACTATACGGATAAATACTTTATCGGTTTAGGAGTTCCTAATATGATAAAAGAATACTATTTGAACTACGATGGTAAGGACTATGGTCAGCGCGAGATTCACATGTATCTGAATGGAGGTTACGTCTTTGACTTAGATCAAGATTGGAAGTTGAAACCATCTACGATGATCAAATACGCGATGAACTCTCCTGTATCGTTTGACTTGAACATGAACGTGATGTATTTGAACAAGATTGAGGCCGGGATTAGCTACCGTTTAGAAGATGCTATTGGAGGTATGATCAATTACCGCGTTACGCCGCAATTACGCGTGGGTTATGCGTATGATTATATCACTTCCGATATCAACAAAGTGGCCAAAGGCTCTCATGAGTTTATGGTTCTTTATGATATCTTCTTGTCTAAGAAAGTGTCAAGTTCATCTCGTTATTTCTAATAGCATAAAAAGAAAACAATGAAAATAAGAAAGGTTTATTTAGCGCTGTTATTGGGCGGTCTCTTAGCAACTCAGAGTTTGAGTGCTCAGGAGCCGATAAAAACGCCCTTAGAGATTGCCGATGAGCACTACAAGCACTATGAGTTTGTAGATGCGGCAAAAGTATACCAGAAGCTAATTCGCGGTGCGAAGACAGATAATTATATTTATTTACAATTGGCTGATTGTTATTACAACATATTCAATACAGTTGAAGCGGCGAAGTACTACGGGAAGGCGTTGGAGAAGGATCCGAGTTTAGATTCGGAACTTTACTATCGCTATGCTCAGATGCTTAAGGCAAGTGGTCGTTATGATTCATCAAATGCAGCTATGCGCAAGTTTGCTGAGCGCAACCCGGAGGATCAACGAGCGATTGCTTTTATGCGTGAGCCAGATTACATTCCTCGTTTACGCGCACAAGAGGAGTTGTTTACCTTTGAGGAATCAGGAATCAATGACCGTCAGGGGAATGA
>NZ_JBQZGD010000040.1:0-9483 GCF_052691955.1 Myroides sp. TSA_177.3 | reverse complement strand
ATGAACATCCAATTGATTGGGCTTCATTAAATACAACCAACGTTAGTTTTACGTTGGAAAATGACCGTTTGATTGTTTCTGATTCAGCTGGGCACTCAGTTTCACTAGCTGTTGAAGAAATCGCTAACAATAGTACGTTTGTAACGAATTTGGTTGATAACCAAGAGTTTATTACGAAGTTGGGAGACAGCGTAGAATTTGTTAAACAAATTACAGAAAATAACGAGTTCATTAAAAATATCATCAAGGAGTTGAAAGACACCTATGGTAATGTTGGATACAACACGGAAAATAATACGTTCTATTACTATGATGAAAACAAGAATATTGTTCCAATTAGTTGGGATGCTTTAGGAAACACAAAAATTGCAACATTTGCAGTAGATGAGGCTAATGATGTATTAGTTATTACTGATACAGAGGGAGCTAGTTTTGCTGTTGCGATTGATGATTTAGGAAAAATTATCGCAAATAATGATGTGTTTGTAACCAACTTAGTGGAGAATCAAGAGTTTATCACCCAATTAGGGGATAACATTGATTTTATCAAACACATTACAGAAAACAATGAATTTATTGAGAACATCATCAAGGAGTTAAAAGGCGAATACGGAAACGTATACTACAACACTACAGATAATACATTCTATTATATTGATGGTGAAGGCGATCAACAACCTGTAGATTGGTCATCAATTAATACAACTAACGTTAGTTTTACGTTGGAAAATGATCGTTTGATTGTTTCTGATTCAGCTGGGAACTCAGTTTCACTAGCTGTTGAAGAAATCGCTAACAATAGTACGTTTGTAACGAATTTGGTTGAAAACCAGGAGTTTATCACCAAGTTAGGCGATAACATTGATTTCATTAATCACATTACAGAAAACAATGAATTTATTGAGAACATCATCAAGGAGTTAAAAGGCGAATACGGAAACGTAACGTATAATTCTACAGATAATAAATTCTATTATATTGATGGTGAAGGCGATCAACAACCTGTAGATTGGTCATCAATTAATACAACTAACGTTAGTTTTACGTTGGAAAATGATCGTTTGATTGTTTCTGATTCAGGAGGGAACTCAGTTTCACTAGCTGTTGAAGAAATCGCTAACAATAGTACGTTTGTAACGAATTTGGTTGAAAACCAAGAATTTATTACCAAGTTAGGGGATAACATTGATTTCATTAATCACATTACAGAAAACAATGAATTCATTAAAAATATCATCGAGGAATTGAAGGATACCTATGGTAATGTTGGCTATGATGTAGATAATAATACGTTCTTCTACTATGATGAAAACAAGCAACCTGTAGTTATTAGCTGGGATGCTTTAGGAAACACAAAAATTGCAACATTTGTGATAGATGAGACTAAAAATATTTTAGTAATCACGGATACAGAAGGAACAAGTTTCTCAGTTACAATTGATGATTTAGGAAAAATCATTGCGAATAATGATGTTTTTGTAACGAATTTGGTTGAAAATCAGGAGTTTATTACCAAGTTAGGTGACAGCGTAGAATTTACTAATCACCTTACGGAGAACAATGAGTTCATTAAAAAAATCATTAATAAGTTAGAAGGAGAATACGGAAACGTATACTACAACACTACAGATAATACATTCTATTATATTGATGGTGAAGGCGATCAACAAGCTGTAGATTGGTCATCAATTAATACAACTAACGTTCGTTTTGAGTTGCTTAATGATCAGTTGATCATCACGGATTCTGAAGACAATACAGTTGCTTTAAATGTAGAAGAGATTGCTAAGAATACGAAGTTTGTAACGGAGTTGGTTGAAAACCAGGAGTTTATTACCAAGTTAGGCGATAACATTGATTTCATTAATCACATTACAGAAAACAATGAATTCATTAAAAATATCATCGAGGAATTGAAGGATACCTATGGTAATGTTGGTTATGATGTAGATAATAATACTTTCTTCTACTATGATGAAAATAAGCAACCTGTAGTTATTAGTTGGGATGCTTTAGGAAATACAAAAATTGCAACATTTGTGATAGATGAGACTAAAAATATTTTAGTAATCACGGATACAGAAGGAACAAGTTTCTCAGTTACAATTGATGATTTAGGAAAAATCATTGCGAATAATGATGTTTTTGTAACGAATTTGGTTGATAACCAAGAGTTTATTACCAAGTTAGGTGATAGTAATGAGTTTAAAACGATTATAAAAGGTAATTCAGCAACGGCATCAGTAAAGTTAACAGATGAAGCTGTGAATGCAGAAGCTGTGAAAGCTGGATTTACGTTCAATAATGGTAAAGATCTTACTACAGTAGAATTTGCAGAAACGTTAACTGCAATGGAAAAAGGAGCAGATGCAGAAGGTTTCACTGAATACTATTTTATAGATGAAACAGGGAATCATGATGATGTTGTAATCCAAGTAACACAAGATATTATCACAGACTTTGAAAAAATTCTAAATGATAATAGTGTAAAAAACTTATTAGAACAGTTTATTTCTTCAACAACAGGAGATGTTTCTGTGGTAAGAGATTCGATTGGAGATATCATTATCAAAACGTCGAATGATAATTTTAACCTAACGGAAGAGATTAAGAGTAAAGAGACGAAGACAACGTTGACTGCTGTAAAATATCCAGTATATGTTTATATCGATGGAGATTTAGAAGTACATGAAGAAATAGAAAGAGAAGGAGAATTTCCTTCAAGAGAATATGAAGGAACAAAATTCGTGTATAATAATGAGGCTGATGAAAATGTTGAAATCAAAGGAACTGATTTGTTTGGTCCAACAGGTAGCAACAATTTAGAAACGATAACTTCACTTTCATTAGAGGATAATTACGCAGGTTTAGGAAAGGCTTTAGTATATGAAAACGAAGAAAGATCGAAGAGTCCAATTTATATCACAGACATTTTTGACAGTTCAGAAACATTAACACACTTAGATGTTAAGCTTGATACACGTGAGTTGATTTATACGGATGAGGAGAAGAATACTACAATTATTTCTCTTAATGATCTTGTACAAGAACCTTGGTATACAGGAAGTGATATTCAAGCAACGAAAAACGATCAAGATATTTATACAATGGGTTGGGTAGGAATTGGTTATAAAACAAAATCTACTGCGCCAAATGAAAGATTACGTGTAAATGGTAGTATTACGGCAACGAATAGCTACTATGCGGATTATGTATTTGAAAATTATTTTGATGGGTATTCATCATTGAAGTATGACTATACATTTAATGATTTATCTACAGTGGATAGTTACATTAAATCAAACAGACATTTACCTGGAATTACACCAATTAGTGAATTAGAGAAAACAGAAACAGGTTATTCATTTAACGTATCTGAATTATCAATTCAACTATTAGAAAAGACAGAAGAACTTTTCTTACACGTAATTGAACAGAAGAAGGAGTTAGATCAAAAAGCAGATGAAATTCAAGTATTGAAAAATGAGGTGAGAGATTTAACGGAGCGTTTAGAAGCAATTGAAGCGCTTTTAAAATAATCAATTGTATAAGTCAAAATAGTTTATTGATGAAAAAATTAAATTTGAAATCTATTCAATATATAGTATGGATAATGGTAGCTGTATTTTTTAATATAGCTACCGTATTCGGACAAACTAATCTTCATACAACAAAGATTAAGGATGGTTCGGTAGCCAATAGTACTCATACGGCAGCGCCAGCGACACTATTGGAATTAGAGAGTTCTACGAAGGGGTTTTTACTTCCTCGTATGACAACAGCTGAAAGAAATGCAATTAGTATTTCTGATGTTGAACGTGGAAATGGTTTAGTAATTTACAATAAGGATACAGATTGTATCAACTATTGGAGTAGAGAAGGAAACCGCTGGTTGAGTTTATGTGGTACTTTACCACCTGCAATTTTAGATGTTAAGGATTGTAGTCGAATTGTTTTAAGTGCTTCAGGCAAGAATTACTTAGAACAAGGGAAGTTTTTAAAAGACACCGATATTTTGTATATCCAATTGGAAGTGCAAGAAGCTGGTTCGTATCATGTTACAGCAACGCCTACGCCAGAAAATGGATATTCTTTTAGTAAAAGTGGAACCTTTAATGCTCCAGGTGTATATACAGTGGCGCTTGAAGGTTTAGGAACACCTTTGATGGGAAATGATGGAGCAGGAAGAGGAGATGTATTAACCTTTTCTATTAACGGAAAAGTGAGTACGAGTTGTACAAATACGCGTATCACAGTAAGACCTTCAGAGCTTAATTTTAAAATTGTTGAAGGACAAAATATTACCACATTATGGAATGGGTATATTGGGGTGCCTTTAAATGCGAATGATAATAAGGTAGAACTAAATGTCAATGTAACCACACCTGGTTTTTGGAGAATACAGTCTACAAATACAGTAAATGGAATGTCGTTTGCTGGTTCAGGTGAATTTACAACAGAGGGTCTGCAAAGAATAGAAATTGTTGGACAAGGAACACCAATCAATTCTACACCAGTTTCAAATCCTAACAGGTTTACTTTTACTACAAATTCAATTAGTAATTCAAGTGCTACTAATGTAAGTGTTATGGTGCATGTAAAACCGGTTGCCTTTGAATTAGTATGTGATGATACCAATAATAAAATTGAGATTAGAGGAAGTTACCAAGAGGATACAAAATTAACGCAAGCAAATTCAATTTTAATTCCAGTGAAAGTATTAGCACCAGGAACAACTTCAATTGAATTGAAAGGAGCTTTTGTAGTTGGTAATGCTACAACACCAGTGAGCTTTAAAGCGAACAATGTGAATTTAGCCTTTAATCCAAATAGAAATAACATCCAGTATGTAACACTCTATCCAGAAGATGTTAGAATTCCAAAAGGAACAACAGCGATTAAATTTACAGATTTAACTCCTGGAACATCAGCGATTTGTACAACATTCCCGGAAATTACAGTAGAGGTTCAACCAATCCGCTATAGTGTTTTATGTCATACGGTTCGTGTAAATGGATCATATTTAGTGGATTCAAGTTTAGGGGCTAATAATTTTATTGAGCTTCAAGTGAATGTAGATTATCCAGGGCCTTATTCGATTACAACGAATGAAGTAAATGGTGTAAGCTTTAGCGCTTCAGGTACATTTACAGGGCAAGGACAACAAACGATTCGTTTAGTACCATCAGGTCGATATACAGAAGGAGGAAATTTAAATTATACCATTACAACCAATAGTCAAGCAGGTACAACAACATGTTCAGCTAGGGTAGATGTTCGCTTTAGAGATATTGTAGTATTGCGTTTAGGTTCTAATAATTATGGACCGTCAACATCCAATACTTATGCAGGTGGAGCAATTCTAAATAGTAGAGTAAACTTTGGTCCAACTGGAACAGTAAAAGTAAATAACATTCGCATTTTAAATACATCATTGCAAGGAACTAGATTAGCTGATTTCATCCGTGACAATAAGGTTGATATCATCGTAAATGTAATTGGATATAATGCTAATGATGATACAAATCGAGTATTACTAGATTTTGTTCAAAATCAAAAAGGAGTGTTTATTATTGGAGATGAGAACCGTGTACATAGTACAACGAAAGACTTTATTCACAAGTTAACAGGAAGTACTGGTATAGTGCATGATAATAAATTTACCATGTTGAACCCAGTATTAAGTAGTGCAAATAATGATCCTATTATTAATGGGCCATTTGGAAACCTAAGTGGTAAATATTTAGGTAACGATGCTACTAATGGATGGTACTATAGTAATTTACCAAGTAGTATAGTTCCTTTAATTACTAAACAAAATGATGCTTCATCTGTATGGGCATTGAAACACAAAGATTTAGGTTATGTGTTTGTAGGAGATGGAGGATGGTTTGTAGGAACTGCAACAAACACGAGTACAAATATTTGGCCTTCAAGATATTTAGCAGATGGAACACCCGTAGGAAAACCATATTATCAAGGTACAACGGTTTATAATGCTGTTCTATATGCCAATCTAATGGCTTGGGCTATTGAATATGTGAAAGAAAATAGACACTAATTAATTATAAAGAAGCTGGAACTTAGTAGAAGTTCCAGCCTCTTAAATCAAAAAAAGAATGCATATGAATTTTGAAATGAAACAATATAACGTATTGTATTATGTATTACTAGCTGTCTTTTTTAGTGTAACTACAATTAATGCACAAAATCTAGCAGATAATAGAGGAATGAAACTGGAAGATAACTCAGTAAGTTCCCCTACCAGTGATATGTTGCCTTTTAGTATTTTGGACTTGAGTTCAGTAGAACGAGGATTTTTACTCCCTAAATTGACAACAGAAGAACGAAGAAATATTCCAAAAGCTGATTTACAGCAAGGATTAATGATTTATAATACAACCATTGATTGCATGGAGTTCTATAATGCAACTCGTGATAGATGGTTAAATTTATGTGGGGAAATCGAACCTGCAACTTTTGTCATTCAAAATAGCCAATGTTCAAAAATAAAAATTGAAGGAAACTATTTTGAAGGTGTATTTCTAAAAGAAAGAGCGAATGTTATTTTTCTTGAAGTAAGTGTTTCTACACCTGGAACTTATAAGGTGGAGGCAACAGCTTTCAATGGAAGTGATGCTAATGGATATGCGTTTGAAGGTTCGGGTATTTTTCCTGAAGCCGGAAATTATCATATCGTATTAAGAGGGTCAGGTACTCCAATCAAAGGATATACTAGAGACGGAAATGGTGCTCCTACGAGTCAAGGTGATACGATTAAATTCATTCTAAATGGAAAAGAATCGAATTGTGTTGCTTACAATTTTGTGGAGAAAGAATCGCTAAAATATGAAATTAGTAGGATTGACACGGAGGGGAAATTCTATACTAGAGTAGATTTAACAAATGCTCGAAGTGGAAATTTAGAGGCTACCATTAAAAATATTACAATGGGTGGAATCGTTGAGATTACAACCTCAGATAATAATGGAATTCGCTTCTCAGGAACACATCGACTAACCAATGCAGAGATTGCTGCAAGAACAGCAAAGGTTGTACTTAGAGGAGAAGGAGCACCTGTTGTTCCACGTAATACACCATTAGATTTCTTTACTAATTCTCACGTTCAAGTGGAATTAGGACATTCACCAGTGTCATTTCCTTATAGTGTAAGAATTGAACCTTTACATGCTAACTTCTTGTGTAATGATCCAAATAATCGAATTTCACATACAGGAGAGTTTGAATATAATACGGTGCTAACAGATGCAAATAAAATTCATGTTCCATTAAAAGTAGTTGCTCCAGGACGTGGAGAACTAATTGGAACAATTGAAGTTACGGGGACGGGTTACGGACATCAAACAGAAAAAATTGAATTTACTTCAGGACAAACTGATTTTGTATTCAATAATTTAAGAGATGATATCCAAAATGTGGTGCTAACACCTAAACTAGGGACAGGGAAACCAACTGTAGGAAATAGAGAGCTTACTGTGAAACTGAAATTGGTTTCAAAAGGAGCGCATGAATATGATCAAAGTTATCCAATTGAAGAAAGTATTGTCAATGGATGTGATTATGATATTCCAGTATTTGGAGCACCTGTTCAATATGAAGTATTGTGGAACAAGGCTCAAATTATCGGTAAGCTTAGACCTTATAAACCTGCAAATTTTAACGGACCAAATCAAATTTCATTACCAGTACGAGTAATTACTCCAGGAGAAGCAATTATTGAAGCTACTCATCCTGTAAATGGAATTACATATACAGGAACCAGAATTTTAACGGATGCTGATGTAGGAAGAGAAGTTGCTATTATTCTTGAATCTCAAGGAACACCACAGATTGCTGATAACTATATGATAGAATTATTAGGTAATAGTGTGGGGAATGCTGAACAAAGAGGACGTGTAAAAGTTCCAGTATTGTATAGACCTATGGTCATCTTAGCTTCAGGTAGCAGTTCTGGGTATAGACTAGATGACTCTTCTAGACTAGGATTGGTATTAAATCCAAATAATTTTGGACCAAACGGAGTGGTAAAAGTAGAGTCTGTACGAGTGATTAGTGATAATAGTTATGCTTCGGCTCCTAATTTTAGAAATGCACTGAAAAATAATAAAGTAGATATTATAGTCGGAAGTTTAAACTTTGGATTTAATAACGATAAAAATCAAGTGCTATATGAATTCTTAGTTAATAAGAAAGGTGCAGCCATGATTAATAATGAAGCACATGAAGCTTATGCAGCATACTTTATTAATTTATTGCATGGAGGAGGAAATGCTACCATTAGTGGAAGTAGTACTTTCCATAATTTGATAAGTATCGATGATCCATTACTTGTAGGGCCATTTGGAGATATTAGAGGTAAAATGTTAGGAGAGGATAGAAGTGGACGTAAAATAGTTAATCTACCATCATCTTTTATTAATTATGATGCAGATGCTGAGAAAGCTTGGGCTGTTCGACATAGACAACATGCTTATGTTTATACAAATGATAGTGGGTTCATGCATAATACTGTTTTTAAAGTAAATGGAACAGGTACAAATATGACTCCAACTACTGGTTCTGGATCATATGGAGCGCCTAGTCTCCCTACTTATAATAGTTACTTCCTGATGAATTTCTTGGCGTGGGCTATTGATCATGCGGAACGTTTAGCAGATGAAAGTTACTATGACCGAAATTAAGAATTGATAATATTTTTCATCATCTTAAAAAACAAAGTATGACAAAGAAAACAATATATACCGTACTTACATTAAGTTGCATGAGTACATTAATTTATGGACAAGAAGATCCTTCGTTGACAAGCAACGAAGGAGTTCTCTCCGTATCTTCAGAAGGTTTAGTTTCCTTTGAGGGAACCTTTGAAAATCAAGTATCTGGAGATGTTACCAATGATGGAACTGTGATATACTACCATGATTTTATCAACAATGGGGGCTATGGTTTGACCAAGGGAAACGCTACTTCAAACACCATTTTCACGGTTGAAGGTTTTCCAACAACAGCCAAGCAAATTACAGGGAATGAGATTGCCTCATTTTACAATGTGATTTTTGATAGCCCGGTGAGTAAAGTAGCCTTTGATTTAAAGAATAATATAGATGCCTCTGGTTTGGTTGATTTTCAAAATGGAATCGTTTTGGTTGATTCCACCTACAACCCAGTAACGAAAGTTTCCCACGGGATGTTTACTTTTAAAAAGGGCGGAAAAGCCCAGTCTATGGGGGATGCCTCTCATATTCAGGGAGCTGTAGAAAAGATTGGAAACGAAGTTTTTATCTATCCAATAGGCGATAGCGAGCGATACCGACCTGCTCGTATTTCAGCCTCTAAAGCGGATGGCGATGTTTTTGTTGGCCAATACGTGTATAATGATGCTGCCTTTTTCAAGGCTCGTACCAATACGGTAGGGGTTATTAATGCAATCAATGACCAAGAATATTGGATTATCGACAAAGGGAC
>NZ_JBQZGD010000039.1:0-11745 GCF_052691955.1 Myroides sp. TSA_177.3 | reverse complement strand
GAGGCTTTAGCCGAATTGAACGAAGTTAAATCCGCGCGATTGGTTTTTTAATTACACTTAAGCATAATACTCTATTTCAATATACTTCAGACCATTTTCTTCATAAAAATCAAGTAAAACTTTATGTTTTAAATTTGAATTCATCAATGTGATAATACCTGATGGATCATCTTCAAAATTAAAATGGAAATTAAAAAACTCTAAAGAATCTATTAGCAATACCCCACAATCTACTGAAAAAAAGGTACATAAATATATCCTATCATCTGTATCTAATTTTTCTAAAATATATTTTTTTAATTCTTCTTTAGCATTGAAAAAAACTCTAATTGAAGACTGTAATTGTAACATCTTTCCTTTTTCAATTATACTATCCGTTTCTATAATAGATAAAATTCTAATCTCATTTTCATTTAATGTAGTTATTCTCTTAATAATATCTGTATATTCTTTTAGATATTTTCCCCCATAAAGACGACGTTTTTTTTGTTCTAAACTCTCTAACATCAGTAATTAACTTTAGATTTATTATTAATTAATTTTAGTCTTCCATAACTATTCATTCTCCACTAACAAACCTCTTTGATCTGTTTTGGAAAGTTGGGGTTTCAAATGAACATAGTTCTCTACATTAATCTTACAATTATATTAAGCATTATTTCGACTTATTATCAGAACTTTTATAATAAACATCTAAGACCCTATAATACTTATTGCTATAATCCTTACTATCGCGAATCACACCTTTCCACAGTGTGTCATTATGCACTATAATGCTAGCTTTTCCAAATTCCCCCACTCTGCCGATAGGGTTCAATTCAATCATATCTAATTTATAAAAACGATCAATCTCTAACTTATAAAGGCTTCGTTCATTTGTACTTGATCTTGAATACACCTTATCATTCTTAGTGATTAAAACTAAAGTATCTCCTAATTCGTCAACTCCTTTAACATTATAATATTTTCTTTTTTTATCTATACTAATTATTCTAACATTTTTAGACAAAACCTCAGAATAATACGGAATAACGTCTTTTTGGCTACCGCATGATAAACAAACAATACAAAACATAGTAAAAAATATCTTTTTAAAATCCATCATTATGGTTATGGGTGATGAGGGTTATGGGTTATGGGTTATGGGTTGTGGATTAAGGGGTTATGGTTGTGAGGTATGGGTTAAGGGTTTTGGTTAAGAGGGATGCGGCTATGAGTATAGTGTCTCTGATTTCATCTTTAATCGATAAAACCCCCGATTTCACAAACTTCACAAAGCACAAACCTCACAAAAAACACACCTCACTCAGATACTCTCTTTTTAATTCAGTCGTGTTTTATAAATGCTCTACTATTAAAGGTCTTCAAGCTTAAAAGCTTCTTTTGTAGTTTTATTATTTTCTCTTACAAAGTAATATGGAAAATACCCCTTTTTATATTTGATATTATTTTTTTCAAGGAATTCATTAAGTAAAGGATCATTATAATCGAATATAATCCAGTCATCGTTTAAAAATCCAAATTTCTGATTTCTATAACCTGTTTTATATTTTTCCAATTCTTCCAACTTATCTACAAAAGCTATTTTTTTATCATAGTTGGTTAATTCATTTAAACTTTTAAAACTTACTAAACAATGACCACATGCTAAAGAGGTGATGGTAAAAAAACCGTTTGCATGCTCTATTTCTGACAATGTATATTGATTTCCTTTTATATCTTTTATCTCTGTATTGTCAATGACATACTCATCTCCCGTAGCGCTGACTAAAATAATATTATCCGTTTTGTATCCTAATTCACTTACAATTTTTTTAATTATTTCGTTATACTCCTCTGTCCCTTGTGGGTACGCTTTTTCCAATAAAGCATCATCCCAGTATTTCAATGCTCCATATTCATTAAAACTCATGGTCTCCATAAATTTTTCATAGTCTTCTTTATCTAACTTTTCAATTTTAGGTAAATTGGATGAAATATAAACTTCTTTTTTGTTTTGTTGTTTGCCAAATGAGCAAAACATAAGAGAAAGTAAGATTATAGTAACTAATTTCATTTTTAAATATTTAGTGGGTTAATTAATAGACGTGAGTAAACTATAGTATTTGGAATTCGCGTCCTTAAAACAACCTCCATTATAGTTATTTGCTTCTTTGTCTCTCATTAATAAATTGCCATTTACTTTGAATTTTCCAGTAGAAGTATTTTTAACATTTTCAATCACATCCTGATCATCCACTGAGCTAACTAAAATGACATTCTTAGCATTATACCTCAATTTTTTGATTGTGTTTTAACCATCTCCTTCTATTCATTTGCCACTTGCGGAGACTTCTTTTCCATCCAAGCATCATCCCAAGATACAAGTGCTTCAGACGAATCAAATTTCATAGTACTTCTAAAAGTTCCAACATCTTGTATAAGCTACTGATGAAAATACAGGTTGTGCACATAACAACACCTTTTTTTATGACTTATATTTTTGATTTTTTTCAATATAGTTATTTATTTTAACATAAAAAAACAAAACATTTTTTCAAAGGAAAATAGTATCCTTCTAATTTTAATGAAACGTTTTATAAGGGGTGTGGGTTATGAGGTATGGGTTATGAGGTATGGGTTATGAGGTATGGGTTATGAGGTATGGGTTATGAGGTATGGGTTATGAGGTATGGGTTATGAGGTATGGGTGTTCTCTTTTTATTCTCTTTAATCGATCAAACCCACGATTTCACAAAGCACAAACCTCACAAAGAGCAAACCTCACAAAGAGCAAACCTCACAAAGAGCAAACCTCACAAAGAGCAAACCTCACAAAGAGCAAACCTCACAAAGAGCAAACCTCACAAAGAGCAAACCTCACAAAAAACAAACCTCACAAAAAACAAACCTCACAAAGCACAAACCTCACCACCTAGCGTGAGCGCGGGATGCGACCCTTCCTTCGTCAGGGGGACATACAGAGCGGAGCAACTGATTAGAGTATTGCTTTTTTGTTTTTTGTAAAGTTGTAGCGTTTATCGATTAAAGACGATTTACAACAAAGCCTCTCGCAACAAGAGAGATGGTGAGTAAACCTCACCCCCTCATCACCTCACCTTCTCACAAAAAAAAAGAGAGAATGAAAACTCATTCTCTCTTTTCGGGTGATTAATGGGTTTCGAACCCACGACCTTCGGAACCACAATCCGACGCTCTAACCAGCTGAGCTATAACCACCGTGTTTATTTTTTTTGGGTGACTAATGGGTTTCGAACCCACGACCTTCGGAACCACAATCCGACGCTCTAACCAGCTGAGCTATAGCCACCGTGTATTTTTTTGGAGGTGTCTTAACACATTCACCTTTTTTGTTTGTATGGACGATGCGAGCATCAACCGCTACATGTATTTTTTTTGGGTGATTAATGGGTTTCGAACCCACGACCTTCGGAACCACAATCCGACGCTCTAACCAGCTGAGCTATAACCACCGTATTTGTCTTATTTTGACGCTTGCAAAGGTAGCCATATTTCCTTACGTTGCAAGCATTTTTTTAAAAATTTTATACCAAATCATCTAAACGATTGACTGCCAAATATCTTTCTACTGTAAATCCTTCCGCATGTTCTTTATTTATCAAGCGACCTAGGTCTTGTGCGCGATACACGATACTATCCAAGAAATTTTTGGAAGTAATTGGCGTTGAGGGTTCTTTGGAGTTTGCATCGTAAAATTGCGTGCCATACGCCAAAACAGCTTGTACTTTCTGATCGATGAATCCAGTTACATCCACGACAAAATCAGGTTCAATATTTTTCCATTGGATGTAATGATACACCAATTTTGGACGCCAAGCTTCTTGCTCTACCCCATTTACTGTGGTTTCAATACGTCTCAATCCCGCTAAAAAACAAGCATCAGAAACTAATTTACTTCCTTTGCTGTGGTCAATATGGCGATCGTCGATTGCATTACACAGTACGATTTCTGGTTTGTACTTGCGAATCATTTTAATGACTTCTAGCTGATGGGCTTCGTCATTTACAAAAAAACCATCGCGAAAACCTAGATTCTCACGTGCAGACACACCTAAAATCTGAGCAGCTGCAGCGGCTTCTTGCGCGCGAATTTCCGCACTTCCTCTTGTTCCTAATTCCCCACGGGTTAAGTCGATAATTCCAACTTTCTTTCCTCCGTGAATTTCTTTTGCTAATGTGGCTCCACATCCCAATTCTACATCATCTGGGTGAGCTCCAAAGGCTAATATATCTACTTTCATCTGCTTAAAATAAAACTTTTTTCATTGTGGTGGACTTGTTAACGGTTTCAACAAACTCACTCGTCGGATCACTGTCTTCCGTTACTCCACACCCAATATATAAATTAACGTGATCTTTCTCTATTTCCATGCATCTCAGGTTGACGAATAACTGACTGTGTAATTCACCTGTTGCTGTAGGGCTATTCAATTCGCCAAGGTATCCCGCATAGTATTTACGCGCATAGCCTTCTTCTTTTAACAAGAAGTCACGACTCACCTCTTTCGGCATGCCGCAAACGGCTGGCGTTGGATGTAAAGCCTCTACAACGGTCTGCACATTTACTTCTTTCAGCTCTGCTTCTATGTTCGTACAAATGTGCATTACTTTAGCCGCTCGTTTAGTAAAGGGATCTGACACTTGAATACGCGTACTCAACGGTTGTAGTTTGTCTACAATAAACTCCGTTACATAGCGCTGTTCCTCTTGTTCCTTTTCTCCCCAACGTACCTCCTCTTTGCCGTGATTGACCTGTGTACCGGCCAAAGCCATCGTATGTAAGGTTTGTCCTTTCAGCTCCACTAAAGTTTCAGGAGTCGCCCCCATCCACAATCCGATTTCAGGATGATACACCACATAGCAAAACGCTTCTGGATACGCCATCAGCAACTTGGTAAACAACGGCTGAATATCGTTGATCTCCAAAGCGACTTCCTCTTTTCTTGCAGGCACTACCTTGCTAAATTTCTCGTCTTTGATAGCAGCAACACAGCGCGTTACCAAATCTTCAAAATTAGCCTTTGCTGGTTGCGCTTCATAATCTAGCTCAAAAGCAGCAGATTCAAAGGGTTGCTCCGCAACCTCCTCTTCTATTCTAGTAGCATGAGCCAGGGGTATATAAAAGCGAATGCCTTCGTAAAAAGGCGCTACTATAAATCCGGATGTTGTAAAAGGGTTGACTTGGTGCAGGGTGGTATCGTGTTGAAACAAGCCGATTACATGGGGTTGACCTGGTTTTTTATAGAGTACAAAAGGTTTATCTTCTGCTATCTGTTGGGTCCATGTCTCGTATAATCTCATTCTCCCTTGTTTTTATCAATTACAATATTGGTGATTTTACACACCGACAACAAGACGTCATTTTCATCTGTAATTCGTATCTCCCATAAGTGTAAGGTACGTCCACGGTGTATTAATCGCGCGGTTCCAGTTACAAATCCCGCTCTTTTACTTCGCACGTGATTGGCTGATATCTCAATTCCTCTTATTTCTTGTTGCGTTGGATCAATGAGCATCAAAGAAGCGCCACTCCCCAAACTTTCGGCTAGTGCAACCATCGCACCACCATGAAGTAAACCCGCTGGTTGATGTACACGTTCATTTACGGGCATTTTTGCCACTAAAAATTCAGGACCTGCATCAATATATTCAATTTGCAATGTCTCCATCAGCGTGTTCTTACACACCTTCGCATACATTGCTAATACCTCTTCTTTATTAAAGTCCTTTCTTCTTTTCACATGCATAATATAACTAATTTTAGGCGTCTTAAAAGTAAGCCAAAAAAGATGGACTTCCCTTAAAAATATTATAATTCTTTCTTATTTGAAAGTGCCATTGCATTTCTTCTGCTCCAAGGCTCCCGTGTATGCCATTTTTTTAGTATTTTTAAGCCCTTAAAATAAAGAACCAATTTTATTGTAAGGAAACGGCAATGGAAGATATCCAAAAAGAAGTTCATAAAGCTTTTGAAGTAATTAAAAATGGCGGTATAATTTTGTATCCAACAGATACCATTTGGGGGATCGGCTGTGATGCGACCAATAGTGAAGCCATTAAAAAAATATATCAACTAAAACAACGTGCAGAAAGCAAAAGCATGATTGTATTAGTCAACGGTGATCGCTTGTTGCATCGCGTTTTTCACAATATTCCCGAAGTGGCTTGGGAGATTCTCGAATTTAGCGACAAACCGACAACCTTAATTTTAGACAATCCCAAACTAGTGGCACCAGAGATTATTTCTGCAGACCAATCCTTAGGCGTACGCATTGTCAAAGATCCGTTTTGCTATAACTTGATTGAGCGCATGAAAACCCCTCTTGTTTCTACTTCAGCAAACATCAGTGGCTATCCTTCGCCTCAGAATTTTATGGACATCGATTTACGCATTATTGAGGGAGTGGATTATGTGGTAAACCTCAAACAGCAGGAAACCAAGCCCAATAAACCTTCAACTATCATTAAATTAAAAGAAAACGCACAGGTAACGATTATACGCAAATAGTCTGTGCCATTTGACATTATGACTCAAGAACACCCAACCTATAAAGAAGCACTACAACATCCCATTTTTGAGATTATTACCCAGGCGGCAACAAACCTACAGGTAGAAGCTTATGTAATTGGCGGTTTTGTACGCGATTTTTTACTGCAAAGAGATTCGAAAAAAGACATTGACATTGTTGCTGTAGGCAGCGGTATTGCCTTAGCTTTAGAAGTGTCTAATTTACTGCCAAATCATCCGAAAGTACAGGTTTTTAAAAACTACGGTACGGCTATGTTGCGCTACGATGATATTGACATTGAGTTTGTGGGTGCCCGAAAAGAGTCCTATCACTTTGACAGTCGCAAGCCTGTTGTGGAGGACGGTACACTAGAGGACGATCAAAACCGAAGAGATTTTACAATAAATGCCTTGGCGATTTCGCTAAGTGCAGCAAACTACGGTCAACTCATTGATCCGTTTAACGGCGTTGAGGACCTTAAAAACAAAATAATCCGCACCCCGCTAGATCCGGATATAACCTATTCTGATGATCCATTGCGCATGATGCGTGCTATTCGATTTGCAACACAGCTCCATTTTACGATTGAAGAAGCTTCTTTAGCCTCGATTACTAAAAACTGTGAGCGCCTTGAGATTATCTCTGGAGAACGCATAGTCGATGAGCTTAACAAAATACTACAGGCAGATGTTCCTTCAACGGGATTCTTACTGCTGTACAAAACAGGATTACTCCACCTTATTCTTCCAGAATTGATTGCTTTAAATCAAGTAGAGGAAATAGAAGGCCATACACATAAAAACAATTTCTACCATACCCTAGAGGTCGTAGATAATATTGCGCGCAATACAGACGATGTATGGCTGCGCTGGGCTGCTTTATTGCACGACATCGGAAAAGCACCGACCAAGCGTTTTTCTAAGCGACAAGGTTGGACCTTTCACGGCCATGAATTCTTAGGTGGCAAGATGGTAAAGAATATCTTTACCCGTTTGCATATGCCATTGAATCAGAAGATGAAATTTGTACAAAAAATGGTGATGATGAGTTCACGCCCTATTGTACTTTCACAAAAAGAAGTAACTGATTCTGCTGTTCGCCGTTTGGTATTTGATGCGGGTGAACACGTAGAAGATTTGATGACGCTTTGTGAGGCAGATATTACAACGAAGAATCCAAATAAGTTTAAAAAATACCACCAAAACTTTCAGATGGTACGCCAGAAGATTGTAGAAGTGGAAGAACGAGATCACGTGCGCAACTTCCAACCCCCTATTACAGGAGAGGAAATCATGGCTCTCTTTAACCTCCAACCTTGTCGAGAGATTGGTACATTAAAAGAAGCCATCAAAGAAGCTATTCTAGAGGGGGTTATCCCGAATGAATATGAGGCGGCTTATGATTTTATGCTTGCAAAAGCAACGAAAATGGGACTAACAATTGTAAATAAATAATATGATGAAAAGCTCTTTTTTACCATTGGCAAAACTATCCTTGGTATTGGTGTACCTGGTTATTTTTGCTGGGGCGGCAGTTCGAATGACTGGTTCCGGAATGGGATGTCCAGATTGGCCGAAGTGCTTTGGTTACTACATCCCTCCTACGGATGAGGAAGTATTAACTTGGCAACCTAATCGAGAATACAAAAAGGGACAAATGATTATTCACGATGAAGCGCTTTGGAAAGCCAAAGATACCTTCACCACTCCTTCTCTTTACGATGAAGCACATTGGGAGAAATACACCAAACACGACTATGCAAAATTCAACCCCCAACACACCTGGACGGAATACATCAACCGCTTATGTGGTGCTGTAGCCGGATTGGCTTGTTTGGCGTTGGCCATTGCTTCGTTTGGGTATTGGAAAACAAGAAAGAAATTAGTCTTTGCTTCTTGGTTGGTGGTATTCTTAATGGGATTCCAGGCTTGGCTTGGTGCTACCGTCGTATTTTCTGTATTAAATCCGCTTAAGATTACTGTACACATGGTGATGGCGCTTGTTATTGTAGCCTTGTTAATCAACATCATCAAAGTAGCCAAAGCAAAAACAGAAATTAAAAAATACAACGCTACCTTCCGCGTATTAACAGTAATTACCTTATTACTTACGTTGGTACAAGTTGTATTGGGTACACAGGTACGCGAATTTGTAGATGAGCAAGTAAAAGCGGGAATCACCAACGAATACTTGTGGTTAAATACGCCTACGCTCGATTTCTACATTCACCGTAGTTTCTCTATTTTAGTGTTTGTACTCAACTTCTACTTGTTCTTCTTAAACAGACAGTTGAACTTGGGCTTCTCTAAAGTGAAATGGGTAGCTATTCTACTTGTTTTAGAGATTCTAACAGGAGTATTGATGCAATACGCACATTTCCCATTCGGTTCTCAAACGGCGCACTTGGTGCTTGCCTCTATTCTTTTTGGAGTGCAATATTACTTGTTCCTAGAGGCAAGAAAATGCTACTATAGCGGAAAAAGTTCATTAGATTAGTATCTGATACAATATCAAACAAAAAAAGGCGTTTTTCTTTATAGATGAGGAAAACGCCTTTTTTTATCTACAATATCACCTTTCTTACTAAAAATAAAGCTAATATTAGTTTAAATCATTTGGAACTTAGGTTAAAAACCTTGTAAATTTGGCCTAACTATCAAAAGTTTTCTTTGTATTGTATTGCATCTTACCATCGCGCATTTCATACAATCCTAAACTTTTAACCCCCAATGCTATGACAACAACGAAAATTGGTATCACATTTAGTTCTTTTGACTTGTTACATGCAGGTCACATCAAAATGCTAGAAGAGGCAAAACGCCAGTGTGATTATTTAATCGTAGGTCTACAAACTGACCCGACTATTGACAGACCAGAAAAGAACAAACCGACTCAAACTGTAGTTGAACGCTACATTCAATTGAAAGGTTGCAAATTTGTAGATGAGATTGTACCGTATACAACGGAACAAGATTTAGAAGATATTCTACGTGCGTTCCATATTCACGTCCGTATTCTTGGTGATGAGTATGCAGAGAAAAACTTCACAGGTAGAAAATACTGCGAAGAAAAAGGAATCGAATTCTATTTCAATTCGAGAGATCACCGTTTTTCTAGTAGCTCGCTACGCAAAGAAGTAGCAGAAAAAGAAAATGGTAAGGTAATTGCCATATAGTGAGGTTTGTGCTTTGCTCTTTGTGAGGTTTGTACTTTATAAGAGTAAACTTCTTTCAAAGAAAAATCTTACGATTTTCACAAAAAACGAATTCACAAATTCACAAAAAAAAAATAGCCATTCCTTTTTAGGGGTGGTTTTTTTTGTGAGGTTTGCTCTTTGTGAGGTTTGTACTTTACTCTTTGTGAGGTTTGTGCTTTGTGAAATCGTAGGGTTTATCGATTAAAGAAGACGAAATCAGACTATACCGCATCACCCATAACCTTAATCCCCATAACCATAATGATGAGATAAGTCTGTACCCATACCCCAAAACTTTTTCATAGCAGAGAATAGAAAACCAGTTTACTTAAAAGGCAAAAACATATTTACAAAAGACAATTTAACCCCAACGTAAGTCAAATAAAGAGCGTCAAATGTTTGAAAAGGTTGTAAAAATAAAAGGTGTTTGAGCGTAGCGAGTTCTTTTATTTTCAGACTTGAAAACTAATTTGACCTTTATTTGAGTTAGTTGAAGGGTTTTTTGTTTCTTTTTTACCCTTTAAAAAAGAAAAAGTTGTGCTTTGTGAGGAGCTAAAAAGCTCCTAAAATCAAAAAAAAAACTGCTTCAGGAAAGTATACTGAAGCAGCTGTGATAAATACGGTACAAGATCATTCGATGTATCTTATTTCATTAAGATCTTCATAGTAAGGATCGGTGATAAAATTTTAAGAAACTTCAATTTTGTTCGAATACTTCGAATTTTATCTTTCCCTTATTTATCAGGTGTAAACAAAAACAAATTTTATATTGAGGGTCTTACCACATAATAAAGCACACTCTTCTTGAAGAACAAGAAACGTTTAACCGTACGTTCTTCTCTTTTAATAATAAAGTCTTCTTGAATTAAGCGATAATGCAACCCTTTGGGTAACGTGGATAAAGCAACATAATTCTGTCCTTGTTTCTTCTCTTTCTCCAGTAAGAGTAAAAACTGTTCAAAATCATCAGAACATTCTGACAATTTCAATTGTTCAAATGCTGATTCTAACATTTTATTAATAATTTTGTTTTAGTAAGATGTTGTAAATATATCAAATAATTTGACAAAATCAACAGTTTTCCTCAATAAAAACGGGCTTTTAGAGCATTTTCACAAAGAAACCAACAAAATCTTACTTTAACAAAAAACTAACATTATTTTGCTATTCTTTCGACTTAATTTTGCTGTATATTAAAACATTATGATTATTTATTGTTTTATTATAAAGCTAACTTCATATTCTTTCTTTTTAATTATTTAATCACTTCTTTTATTTCTCATTCTTTCATCTTCCTTTTTCTGTAACTTTTCTCTTTACTCCTCTACCTTTTGGCGTTGTTTTTAGCCCTATTGGATGCTCTCCTCCAAGTTCTACTGTTCTACCTTAAAAGAGTATACTGTCTTTTTAAAAAAAAGAAAGTATCGTATCGTTTTCTCTATTCGTTTAATGGTAAAATTTTCCTGAATTAAACGATAATGTAAAGCAATTGGAATCGATGATAAAGTGAGGTAGTTTCTTCCTTGTTTTTTTTCTTTTTCTAATAAAACTAAAAACTCCTCAAAAAAATCATTCTGTTTCAATGCTTCTAAATGCAAGACAATTGAATCTATCATATTCTTTAGTTTTAGAAAGTTAATATCCTTGCAAATATAACAACAATTACACGAAAAATAAATAATATTTTCAACAATAAAACAAAAACACAAAATAATTCACTAAAAAAAGAACGAAAAGCTACATTTTACACCTAAAAAAATACTTTTTTTTTAACACTTTGATTCTTTGTAAGAAAAAAACGCAAGAAAAGCCCTTTTTTAATTAAAAAAACATAAAAATACAAACATAACAACCTGACAACAAAGTAGTTATATGACAAAATAGGATTATTCAACACTTCCTCTCCCTGTAATTCTCCTCCTGTAAGGATAAGTGTTTTTTATACTGCACAAAATGTGGATAAGGAGGGATCGCATCTGTTACTCCACACAGCACCCTCACAGCATTGTGTGAGCGCGG
>NZ_JBQZGD010000038.1:0-11763 GCF_052691955.1 Myroides sp. TSA_177.3 | reverse complement strand
TTCTCCCCGATGTAATTATACAAATGTTTCATCTTACAAATTATTTTGTTTAATAGTATAAGTACAATCTATATTTGAATTTTCGTCATAGACAGATTGGGATACTAATATTTCTATATTACTTAATTGAAGATAATCTTTGATTCCATCTAAAAAAGCTATTAAAGTGGGAAAAGTTAGATACTGATCAATTTTATATTGTTTAGCAGCTCTGTGATAACGATCAACACCTTTCAAATGGATCACAGCATAATCTGACGTATATTCTTGCACATGAAACTTGAACTCCGGACTCGAAGTATAAATAGCAGAAATAGCGACCATAACCATTGACCTGCAATCTCGAACCATAGTAGAATCTTTAATTAGTGCTTGCTCTGCTTTTGCTTTGCCAAGATTGTAAAATAGTTTATCGGAGTGCAAACGTATTTTATCCACTCCATACTGCTCTCCTATTGACTGTAATTGCAAAGCATAGAATTGGGAGGTAATATTGGATAAATTAATCGCTAAGTCTGATACGGTCGAAGGAAGATATAAATCAATTAATTTCTCTTTAATCTGCTGTGAAGGATATTGATCATCCCCTCTTAAGAGACGTAATTCTTCAAATAAACTATTTTTTTCTTTCATCGTCACATATTTTATTATTCCACTTTTTAAGTTAAAAAAAAACAATACTTATAAAAATATAATAAAAAAATTATATTACAAATTAAAATAGCAAAAATTAATTTAAACAATAAAACATCTTAGTTAATTTTATATCGCTATTTTACAAAATAATTTGTTCCAAGAAAATCTAAAATTTCTGTTTTGTGAACCTCAAATACGTTTGCTGGTACTGGCTGTAATTCTCAATTCTTTTAAACTGCTTTGATATACTTCATATAGGGAACAAAGCTACTTTTTATCGCTTCTTCAGAACTATCTCTTTCAAACCTATAGTAAGCATAAACTCCTTGGTAATCGGCTTTGATATAACTAAATGTCACCTCAAAACGAGCCAACAATTGCGCTAGTGTATACTTGTATTTTCCTTGAGCAGTATACTCCTGTTCATCGATACCAACAGTAAGAGCGAGTGCGACTTTTTTATTTCCTACTCTTTAGCCACTCTCACTTCCATAAGTCCAACCGTAAGTTAATACCTCAGTATTGATCAGAATATTTATTTAATTCGTTTATCCATAATTTGTTGACGATAGAATCTTCAAAATTGGGGTGGATTACTATGATTAGTGTACGCTTCATTCCTTATCACTAATCGTTATTAATACTGTAGAAAAATAGAGTATTTTACTAGTATTTCGTATCTTTATAACCAATTTTTTGATACTATCAAAAAAGTAAGTAAAAGCCAAATAAGAATATAGAAAGGGTTGGACAAAACGGTACTTCATTTTGTTCCGTGAAAAACACTACTAGCTATTAACGCATTAAAACAGAAATCAGAGCATAGAAAATCTGAACGTAAAAACGAAAAAAAATAATCGATAAAGAACTGATATAAAATAACCTACATTAACGACAGATAACTGCAAATTCAACATAAATGGAACCAATCAAAAACGTTGAGGACTGGAATAATTTAGTAAATAAAGGAAATAAATCCGAAAATGATTTTTTACAAATAGCACAAGGATATGAAGACGGAATAATTTGTCCAAGTGGCCTTGAGGTTAAACCAAATTTAGAAAAAGCTTTTGAATGGTATCTAAAAGGTTCCGAGTATCATTACTGTAAAATTAGAGTTGCGGATTACTTATCTGAAGGATTGGGTTGTAAAAAAAATACAGAAAAATCAATACAGCTTTATAGGGAATTAATTTCCGAAAACATAGCCACTGCTGCCTTAAATTTGGCAACAGTTTATCGAGATTTAGGTAGTTATAAAGAGACCTATAAACTACTTTACAAAGCCTTCGAAATCGATCATGTGTATCCAATTGAACTTGCTTTTCTTTATTTGTATGGAATTGGAACGCCAACTAATAAACCGAAAGCTAAAGAATTATTTTTGACTATCACGAATAACAAAAATAGTTATTCCGTTTATGATGTTGAACAAGCTAATTATCAGTTAGCCTTATTTCACCTTGAAAATCAAGAAATTGAACAGGCTAAAAAACTACTTTTACAAAACGACAATGATTTTTCTGATGATCTCTTACGTATCATCGGAAGGTAAAACTGCAACAGCTAGTATCTATTTTGCAAAATGGCTAATTTTGAGCAAACATAAAGTATTTTTGTTGAAACAAAAGCTGATTATATTTAATTTTTCAGTTGCCTTAAAAAAGCACGAAAACCCTTTGTTCTGTATAAAAAATTCATTCTTAATTTTCTAATTCTATGGATAAAGAAACCGCACAATACATTGTAACCTATTTTTTCAATTTATTACCCTATAAAGAAAAATTAGCATGGAAACATTATGCTTCAATATTAAAATTAGAAGATAATGAAAATCCTAAAACTATAGAAATGTACAAAAGAAAAGGTTGGATAACTGATGATCAAGAAATCCTAGATTTACTTGAAAAGGGGTATGACAATTTTGAGATGGAAACTGCAAAAAAAATACTAGAAAAATATCCTACTCAAATTTTTCTAAATAAGTGTCCAAAATGCAACAAGTTAGCAAGAACACCTTATGCAAAACAATGTAGATTTTGTAGCTATACGTGGCACAATGAAAAATAACAACGACCTATTACATCTATTTTGCAAAATAGCTCATTGCAAATATTAAGCTTTTTCTTTATCAGCCAAAAAAGTCAATATCTATTGATTTTTATCTAAATTAGCTTTTATAACTTCGTGTATGCTTTGCAAAGCATACAAACCTTACACCTAATTTTCAAACACGCTTATTTTAAAAAATGAATGTTCAAACCAAATATCTTGAAAAAATAAAAGCCGAAAAGATCTTTATTGATATTTACACGGATTGTTTCGAGGAATCTCTATATGGATTTCTAGTTGATTTTAATGATGAGTTTATTCTTTTGGAAAAGTTCACAGATTTAGGTCAAGTTGATGGAATTTCAATTTTAAAGAGAGAAAATATTTCTCGAATTAGATGGGCTGGAAATGAAATCGAAACTGCCTCCAATTTTGCGCATCAAGAAAAGAAGCTTGAAAATATTGGGAACCTTAAAATTGATACTATTCCACGTATTTTAAAAACGGTTCAACGTATTTTTGGCTATGTAAATATCAGTATTCAGCATGTTGATCATGAAGCTTGTTTTATTGGCGAGATTGAAGACATGGATGAAGAAACTGTTGTAATGAATGAATACGGAACCTATCTCTCCCTTGATAGAAAAATTTTATTATTGGCTATGGAGGATATTACAAAAATTGAAGCTGGTGGACACTATGAAGAGAACTTAAAAAAGTTATTTCATAAAGAAAATTAGATAAAGGAAGCCGAGTAATTAGTTGAAAATTAAAAGAATTAAAAACTGCAGTTCCAAAAAGCAAAAACCATTTATGAATAAAATATGTTTTAGTTTATTACTTAGTTTCTTAAGTATGCTTTGTTTTTCACAAGAGCCAACCGCATTTAATTTTGATTCCTATCGAACAATCCATACTGACTTTGTACTTGATTTAACACAAGAAAATAACATCAGATATGATCGAGAAGCAGATCACACCATCATCGTACTTGCTGAACAAGATGAAATGCATCTGGGGTATTTTCACTTTAAACTCGACAAAGCAATTGATTCAACTGAAACTTACAAGAAGTCCCTACCTTATACTCATTTTGTACAAAATCTAAAACAGGAAATAGCGCATAAAAATGAGTGCTTAAAAAAGAAGAAGATAAAAAAAGCAGTCTCCTTCGAGAACTTAATCTATACTCCTATTTTGATTAAACTGACAAACAACAAAGAGACAAAGTACTATAAAAGTCAGATAGAGTATCAAGAAGTTGTCTTTTAGTTTATATTCAATTCCGTTTAAAGTATCCTTACTCGTCTATTTTTCTAATTCAGAGAAAAATATCAATCTAAGTACCTGTAACTAAAACAAATGAGAAAAATGTAATTTATTCCTGTTTCTTTCTCATTTTTTAATAACTATTAAATTCTTGTCCCCGCATATTTTTCTCGATATATTTACGTTTTATAAATAAATGATTCAGCTTTTATATATGCTCTTAGAAAAATGTACTCAAAAATTTAATGAATGAAAAAAACAATTATTTTATCTGCCACCTTACTAACATTTACTTTGTCAAGCTACGCACAAAGCGACACAAATACGATCGAAAACCAATTTAACACATTAATCAGTCAGTCTAATAACTGGCAAAATTACAAGGTAGTAGAAAAAAATAAATTACAACATGTACAACAAAATGTAAAAGATTCGATTCACAGTTTACAAACAACAATACGACAAAATAAAGCGGCTCTTATTGAACAAAAAACCTCAATTGATTCCTTATCCAATCAATTAACAGCGCTTCAAAAAGAGCTAACTATAGCCGTTGATCAAGAAAACAACCTTGATTTTATAGGAATTAGTACCCATAAAAGCACATTCAAAACAATCGTTTGGTCTATTATTCTTATTCTCCTCTTAGCTTTAGGTGTTTTATTTACTCAGTTTAAGAAAAGTTTTACGGATACAAAAGATGCGCGTAAAAAGCAACTAGATGCCGAAAGTGAACTAGAAGAATACAAGAAACTAGCTTTGGAACGCGAGCAAAAAATTAGACGCCAGCTTCAAGACGAACTCAATAAGAATAAACGCAATTAATACACTTTAAACAAAAGCATATAAAAGCATCGATTTTATTTACAAATTCACTAGGAGCTAATACATAATTAGCTCCTAGTGAATTACATTATACAATAGTAATTCCTTGCTCTAACAAGCATAAAAAACACTACAATGGCTTATTCCATCAAAAAAGAAGACGTAATTCAGTATAAACCCGAAGAATTAAAAAACTTCCACCTTTTTATACATGAATACATTGACAACTTAAATTTCACCTTTAATCCGTCGGATTTTTTATCTGATGCAGCGGACTATATCGCAATGGCAGCATCCTTATTTAAAGACGCGGGCTGGTCTGGAGATGGAGCAATACAACTAATCTGGGTTCCGCCATTTATTTGGGAAGGTTTTTCCACTGGTGAAGAGGCCAATGGTATTGTGCTTTGGCATGTAAAACAAAAAGAAGATGGGATTTCTTGGTTGCTTTCTCCTATAGCCTTTCCGATTAATACACAAGCTAGATAAGCTTTAGTAAAGCTCAACCTTGGTTTCATTCAGACTATAAACCTTCTTTTTATTCAAAAAAATAAAAATTCAAAAAATCTTCAAAATTGCCTCCTAATTTCGATTTTCATTACTAACCCTTTCAACAAAATTAGGTATGAAAAAGCGCAGTTATCAAATAATCGTTTGTATTTTTTTAGTTTGTATTTGCACGTCGTGCAAGAATGATGATGACAATCCAACGTGCCATTTACAGGTAAAAGTTAGATTACTAGATTAAAATTTCACCCCTTAACAAAGCGACTAATTTCTAACTTTGATTCGATATCATCACCATTTCTGCTATTTTCTACCTAACAGTTATAATAGGCTTCAGGGATGACTACTGATTTTTTTGTCATTTGTTCCAATTGACGGGCAAATTGATCGAAAAAATAGGTGTCTGCAGTAAAAACATAGAGGTACTCCTTTGTTTTGAAGTGAACAATAAGATCGGCATATCCAGCTCCTTTTGCAGGGAGAACATTCTGGAAGGTAAAATTTTCGATTTTATCTAGGTCTAGTATTAACGCAGTTTCCAGTCCGACAAACCCAATTTTATTTGTTGCTTGATCCAGCCAAATTCCACTTTTAGTTCCCTCAACTTCTCTTATCTTTGGCGGAATACGCTTCACTTCTTCTCTATCTTTATATCCTACTTGCAAATCTAAGCGACTCGGAAAAGGGAGAAATTCTGATAGCTCCATCACTTCTTCATAGGCTTCATTGTCTAAAAAAGAATCATATTCTCGTTTGTTGTAAAAATGAAGAGAGGTGCTACCATCGTCATAACCATGTTCTGCATCATAAGTATAACAAATCGATGCACTTATTCCTTCAGCAAAACCAAATTGCAAATAACACTGATCCGCTCTTTCATAACCATATTGTTCAACATCAATCGCATCATCAATCCAAAGTTCGCGCAATTGTTTGTAGCTTTTATCCGTATTGGTTTCATCGTATAGCGATACAAAATACTCTTGTACAGGAAGTGCAGCACTGCCGTGATCTGCATAGACTTCCAGTTGATGAATTAGCACTCCTTCTACCCGAACTGCATGTTTAAATCGCAAGTATTTAGAACCATACTCCGTAAAATAGGCTTCAACTACCCCAGATGCTTCCAGTTGTTCGTACGTCGTATCCCAAGAAATCATTTGCTTAGGTGTAGTATATACTTCGTAGCCCAAATCACCATCATTCAAATACTCCTCTAAGAGTTGGTAATTCTGCGCCATTTTCTTCGCCCAGATTTTTACTTTATCATCTTCTATTCTCGTTTTACACACGGCATAAAAGGTGGTATCATCAAAATGAAACCGATGAGACAATTCTTGATACATGCTCTCAAATCCCTTTAATTCAGTGGAGATATAGTGTTGATGATCCGCAAAAACAAATAGATAAGGCACATTCCCTAAAACCTGAACATAGGCATATTTTAAATTAGCCATTGCTATTTGTTCTATCGTTTCTCGGTCGTAATAAAAAAGAATATCTTTTTCTATCCAGGTCTCTTGTTTATCCATCTCGTATTTCATTTCCTCTAGTATACAAAGTTACAGGTTATCCATACCAAAATACATGCTTTTAGATGATACGCAATATCTTCTTTCTATTATAAATTATCAATTAGCACTCGAGTTCGATCATAGGGAGATTCCCAAAATCGTCGGATGATTGTTTTCAAATTATGCTCTTTCCCCAACGATTCATCATACGAATCCTCTGGAAATAAATAGACATCCCCAGATTGAATAGAAATTGAAAAACAATCCATTTGATCATCAAAATAGCCCTCTTCTTTTAGCTCACGTAAAACATCCAACAAGAGTAAATCTAAGGCTTTTCCCTCCAGTTCCGTTTTAGTATCTATCAAGATATCATCCATAGAAAGTGCTTGTTGATATGCCATTTTTGTAGGATCCCACAAATATTCAACATCCATTCTTTCCTTTTCAATTTCTACTTTAAAGTCCTTAAAACTTCCAGCAGATAATTTGTAAGCCTTACGTATTGGGTCTTTGGAAACAACTAAACCATACAATGTATCTTCTTGTGCTAAAGCCTCTACTTTGAGTTGATTAAAGCCATTCTTAAACGCTTGTAACACGCTGTTTTTATACGGTTGCAAAAGTACATAAGCCGTATTCACTTGTTGTCTAACAACGAAAGATGGTTCCTCCAAATCCTCAACTGCCTGATTGAGCATGTCGTTGAAACTCATTTTAAGGTCAATCAAATAATCATCCTCCAATAGAAATAGTTGTTGATTTTCTATTTTTGCTAGTAGCAAATTTTCACTGTACTCATCACCGATAGCAATAAAATCAGTGTACCCTAATTCTTGTATTAGTTCATTTTGCTCAATGAAGTCATCCTCTTCATTAAAAACTCCCCAAAATACGTTTTCATTCCATCCAAAAACGCTCAAATAAGCCTCAAAAAAGGGAGGGATATTCTTTGCTATCTTTTTATTTAATGTTTCGATTTCATCCAAAGTAAGCCCTGTGCCTTCTTCATAATAGTTCTTCGCTACTAGTTTTGCTATTATTTTTTCCATCCTGATATTATTCACCTATTATTAGGTTCAAAATAAAACAATTGTTTGGGATCAAGCACTCGCTAAAATCAGTGATTTTACAGTTCGCGTTTTCTTACCTCTTTCAGTTCTTCCTTTAATTGATTATAAAAAAAGTCATCAAAAGAGAAGCTGTCATTTGATAACCAACACTTGACACAATAAAAATCCATTTTTAAATTTAAAATACTGGTGACCTAAAGGTAACCTCTATTGCGTTTATGGTCTCTTTTAGAAACCATTAAATTCTAGCTTTGCTTGCTAAACATAAATAATACCAAATATGAAAAAAAGTAGACCAAACTTCATGACTTTTATACCTCTTCTTTTATGGTTATTAGTCAGTCAAAACCTTATAGGACAACCCTCTTTTTACACCATTCAATTGGGAGATTATAAAGTAACCGCACTCAGCGATGGCAGTGTCGATATTGATGTTGATGCCTTATTTGATGCTCAAGAGGGGGTGAAGGCTAGTGAATTAACAACAAAAGCTTTCTTGCAAAATCCTGTAGAAGTCAGTATCAATTCCTACCTTATTCAATCCCCAACCCATACTATTTTAGTTGATGTAGGTGCGGGCGATCTCTTTGGTGCAGCCGCAGGAAAATTGGTACAAAGTTTACATGCTTATGGGCTCCAACCCGAAGATATTACAGATATCTTGATTACTCATATTCACGTTGATCATGCGGGTGGATTAGCACGAGATAACAAAAGAGTATTTCCCAATGCTATCATTCACATCAATGAGGCGGAATTCACCTATTGGTTAGCAACCATGAATAGCGATGAAGCGAGAAATACTTTATCAGCAGAACAAAAAAAGATTGTAAAAGGTGTTCAAAATGCAGTTTCACTTTACAAAGACTCTAATCAAATTGCGACCTTTAAAAATCAGGCAGGCTCCCTCTTACCCGATATAAAAGTACTCCCTACAATAGGCCACACCCCTGGTCATACTGTATATCTCTTAGACAGTAAAGAAGAACAACTGTATTTTTGGGGAGATTTAGTTCATGTAGTAAGCGTCCAATTTGAATTGCCATTCATGACGAATCATTTTGATGAAGACCAAGATTTAGCTAAAAAAGTTCGAAATTCGTTTTACCAGTCTATGGCAGAAAAACAGTCTTTGATTGCTGGAGCCCATCAATCTTTCCCCGGTTTTGGTCGAGTACGACAACTACACCATCACTATGAATGGATAGCCGTTCCTTATAGTATTAAAGGACGAACAAAATAGGCAATTTACTCTTCTTGCTCGTACCCTTCTCCATTGTACTTTTGATTCCATAGCGTAAGTTGATTCAATATTTTAAGCAGTTCAATACCTTTTTCGGTCAACTTATACTCTACTCGTAGGGGAATCTCATTGTATTCTGTACGCGTAACAATTTCATCTTCTACCAATTCTTTTAATTGTTGTGTTAATACTTTCTTAGAGATAATTTCCACACGAGCAAAAATTTCACCAAAACGCAACGTTTTGATTCCTATGGCATAAATAATAATCGGTTTCCATTTCGTTCCAATGGTAGCCATAGTACGAGTCATAGGACAATTATGGCAGATAAATATATCGTTTTTCATGGCGTTTATTTGTATGGCCAAGATACAGAAAATATAGGCGAGTACGATATTATTTACGCTTCAACTCGCTGAATGGGGGCAGAAAACTGATTACAGCCAATTAAAAAAGCATTGTAGAAAACTACAATGCTTTTTTATATTATGCTGTGGAATTTCTAACAGTTAATTTAGATTCCAGTTATATCCTACACCAATTGCAATTGGCAACAATTCGTTATCCATAGATACACGACTGTCATCTTTAACGGCATCATAGTTATCCATAAACTTTTTAGAACGAATAGGCACATAAAGTCCTGTGCTGATTTTATTTCCTTTTCTTCCTACATAAATATCTAGATTGACACCAAAAGTTACACCATGAGAAACCATATCATATTCTGAAGCTCCGCTTACTTTAAGAACCCCATTATATCCATACATAACCATTGGATTGACAGACAAGTGATCGGTTGCTCTTATTTTATAAGAAGCACCAACATTCCATCCAACTCCATCAAAATTGTGCCCCAAACCAGCAAAAATACCAATATTTTCAATAGGTAAATATTCAATTTTACCTCCTATTCCACCATAATCAAGTCCAAATCCCAATCCTGCATAGATTAGATTCATTTTTTTCTCTTTTTGAGTAGGTGTGTCTTGTGCAAAAGCTGTAGAAGCTGTTGCCATAAAAAGCAAACTAAGGCTTAGTTGTTTAAAAAAAGTGTTCATAAGGTATCAATAATAATTACATGCTTTATCTAGGATAAAAATAACCAGCTCTGCAATGCAATACTGCATTTTTATTCTCCTCTTTGCGGCGGCAATATTACTAATTTTAACTTATTTAAAATAATTTTAACCTTAAAAACTGTTAATTAAAATACAGTCAAAATACAAAACTAAGCATCAACAATGAAATATATGCTAAACAATCCATAGCTCAGTTTAGATTTTCTTACTTCTTCATTTGGATACGTTACTTTCATATTGCAATTTCAATCGTTAGTACAATGAAAAAATATGGAGTTCCCCTCCTTTTCAATTTCTTATTTAACTCCTTTTCTTTTAGTAAAGAATAACCCCACAGAATTACAGCTGTATTAAATTCTTTACGTTAGGTAAAAATGCTCCATGAATACAAAAAACCTCTCTTACATCTTCAGGGCGAATCTCCAAGTTTTCAAAAGCGAAATTATCACTCACAAGAAATAAATTTCCTTCTGGTGTCACATGTTTAAAACGATAGCATAGAATTCCTCTATTTTCTACAACAAACACACAAATTTGCCATGGTAAGATATCCTTAAGCGCTATTCTTTTCACCAATACATAAGAGCTAACTTTGACAGTTGGAGACATATTTTCTACACCAATTTGAAATGCCATATCTACTTCTTCGGCAATTGGAAAAATACAAGAAGGAGAAGTGCTATAGCACTTTTCTGGATTCAAGAAATATTCAATATGATGGTCAACAGAGATCATTTTTACTCGTCGATCTTCTAGATTGATATTTAAAATAGAATGAGGATTTGTAAGGAATAAATCATTTAAGTCAATTTTATTTTTTTTACAGACCTCTATAATTTTATCATAGGCCAACGTCTCGCGTTTTTTCCATGTTGATAAAGTATTGGGTTTGATATCTAATACCTGAGCTAACTCTAAATCATTTCTATATCCAAGTAGCTGTTTTAATCTCGTAATTACTTCATTTGCTTGTACCATCTTTTTTTCTTTTTAAAACATTCTTCTTATTCACTAAAAATCAACTATTGTGCCAAAAAAATCTCATAACACCACTTTTTAGAAAAACATTTTTTTGAAAGGACCTTAACTAAACAAAAACCTAATAATCAGTATATTATAAAACAAAAAAGTTTTTTTTTATTAACTTTAAATTAACCATGTGTTTTATAAAACCAAGTAAATCAAGTATTTTCATGCTAAAAACTTCATTGCTTTTCTTACAGCATGATCGCAAACTGAGACTATCATTTGAATACTAGTCTATTCTATATAAGCAGGAAAGAAATTGAAAACTCCCTCCTTTTGAAAAGAAAAAAAGAGGCCAAAACAGACCTCTTTTGTAACAATATGTGCTGTTATATACCTTACAGCAAGGATCGTAAAAATTAATTCCATGAATATAAACTCACTACGTCTGTACCAACAACTCCATTACCACAGTAATTAAGCCGTAGACTTTTTCCCTATCCTCTATCAATTAATTAACCAACTTCAACTCCTTGACTAATCCTTCATTTTAAAGTTGATAAGGAAGGTGTTTATAAACTTGTATTTAGAAGAAA
>NZ_JBQZGD010000037.1:0-15025 GCF_052691955.1 Myroides sp. TSA_177.3 | reverse complement strand
CCTTGATAATGTTCTCAATAAATTCGTTATTATTGGTAATATGATTAATGAACTCAACGTTGTCTCCTAGTTTAGTGATGAATTCTTGGTTCTCTGTTAAGTTAGTTACAAACGTAGTGTTGTTTGCAATTTCTGAAACATCCAAACGAACCGCATTGTTATCTGAATCCGTAACAACCAATTGATCATTAACTAATTCAAAACTAACGTTGGTTGTATTTAATGAAGCCCAATCAATTGGATGTTCATCTCCATTCTCATCATAGTATACGAATGTATTGTTTGTAGAATTATACGTTACGTTTCCATATTCGCCTTTTAATTCCTTGATAATGTTCTCAATAAATTCGTTATTATTGGTAATATGATTAATGAACTCAACGTTATCTCCTAGTTTAGTGATGAACTCTTGGTTCTCTGTTAAGTTGGTTACAAACGTAGTGTTGTTTGCAATTTCTTCCACAGCTACAGAAACAGCATTTCCTTCTGAATCTGTCACAACCAAACGATCATTCACCAAAGTAAAACTAACGTTGGTTGTGTTTAATCTAGACCAATCAATTTCATGTTCGTTACCATGCTCATCATAGAATACGAATGTATTAGTCGTAGAGTTATAATTTACGTTTCCGTATGTTCCTTTTAATTCGTTGATAATATTCTCAATGAACTCATTGTTATTAGTAATATGGTTGATGAAATCAATATTATCACCTAACTTAGTTACAAACTCTTGGTTCTCTACCAAGTTCGTAACGAATGTAGTATTGTTAGCAATTTCAGCAACTGCGAGATATACACTATGATTTTCGCTATCTGTAACTACTAAAGATTCTTCACCATTTTTTGCAGGGTTTCCTGAAATTGCAAAAGAATAGTTTTTTCGATCTATAAATGTATCACCAGAAAGTAGTGGAGTCCAAGCATTCGATTTCCAATAGTAGAATCCTGCAACTAACTCAGTATTCCCAGTATGATAAACTAATAAACTTTCAACTCTCTCTCCTTCAATAGGATCAAATGCAGTAGTAGTCTTCAATTCTACTCTAGGGAGTAAAACCCCTTTTTTTAAAGCAACAACATCTAATTGGGCAGAGCTAGCTGCTTTTTTAGTACCTATACCAACTTGAGCCATCGCTGAACTACTTAATATAAGTGCTACTAACGGTATTAATCTTCTTATCATATTCAATTTTTTTTGTGTTATACAACTCATAAAATCTTGTTTTACAAAGCTACAACCATTATGTTATTTTTAATAATAATTGATAATTTTTACCAAAACAACCATTAAAAACCAAAATAAATAGATTTTAATCTATAAAATTATATTAAAATTAAATTTTAATCATATTCCTATTTATGTTAATTATTCGCATACAGTCATCTTTCATGTCGATTAAATTCCATTGTATTGAATAACCCTTACCATTAGCAGGTTTGATAATAAAAACAATCTCGAAATGAGTATTTCTTTACAACGAAAAAAAATTAAATAATTCGTTTCTTGTTTTTTTCACTTTTCAAAGAATAAATACGAAAAACACAAAAAAAACGTCAGGCGGTACTCTATTTTACCAAAAGAGCAACACATCTCTTCTTTCAATTAATTATATGAAATAGCTGTAGTATCCAAGTCAAGAAAAATATTCCTAACTACTTGACTCTTATTATGAAGAAAGATGTAAAATACGGTTGAGTCTTATTCGCAATTAACTATCGAACTATGTAGGAAATAAGCCGATAAAATGGGGTAAAGTATCACATAGTAAGATGAACATATTAGATCAACTTTACCCTATATTATTTACATTAAAGTCTATATTTTGTATGAATACTAAGTAGAGACTTTCTTGTCAATTTGAGAACTATTATTAATAGTCTGATAAATTTTTAATATTCGGTAAAAATGCTCCGCGAATGCAAAATATTTCTCGAATGTCTTTAGGTTCCACTAAAAAGGAATCAAACGCAGGATTATCACTAATGAAAAACAATTCTCCTTCCGGTGTATAGCGCTTAAAACGATAACATAAAATTCCTTTTCCTTCCACTACTAACAAATAGATGTGCCATGGTTTAATTTCGCTTAAATCAATCTGTTTAGTCAACACATAAGAACTAACTTTTATGGTAGGATACATGTTTTCTACTCCAACCTGAAAAGCCATATCTATTTCTTCTTCCGTTGGAAAAACACAGGTAGGTGAAGTACCACAGCACTTTTCTGCATTTAAAAAATATTCTATATGGTGATCAACAGAGATCATTTTTACACGTCTATTTTCTAAATCAACATTTAAAACTGAATTGGGGTGAGCCAAAAATAAATCATTCAAATCAATTTTATGTTTCTTGCAGATGGCGATAATTTTATCATAACGCATGGTTTCACGAACCTTCCACGAGGATAAAGTATTGGGTTTAATTCCCAATAAGTTAGCTAACTCTAGATCATTCTTGTATCCAAGTAGTTGTTTCAATCTTTTAATTACTTCGTTTGCTTGTAACATAACTTTCTTTCTTTTTCTTAATTCTACATCTTCTTCTGTTCTCTAAAAATCAATTATCTTGCCAGAAAAATCGCAATTTTAGTTTTTAATAAAAATAATGTTAATATTATGTTGTCAAAAAGATGTAATAACTTAAAAACAAACAATATAAAAACAATAAAGTCGGTTTTATTTTTAGCTTTTTATTAACAAAAAACTTTTAATTATCAAATAAAAACTTGGCTTAAGCTTCATTAAAAACTTTAAAAAGGGTATCAATCACATTGAATAAATCGCGAATTGCCATTCCAAAAACATTCGAAACAACGATACATCGATATTGGAAAAATAAAAATTCTTAGTATTGAGAATAAAACATACGCTCATTGATACGAAATAAGAATAGCTGTATTATTTCATAGATAATGTAGCAGTAATCTTCCCTTCAAGTGCAATTAAGCAAATTTAAACATTACATAAAATAAATGGAATATAGCTGATACTTTTACTACAAAATACCTTTAAACCTTAAAAAACAATAATGATTAAATATAAATTAACAATTAAACTACAAACCAAACAGTTTAAAATTATTCTAAAGACACACGATTCACCATATTTGATTCTAATAATTTCTCTTATTGAGGGTTTATCTGTATTTCATAAGTAAAAAAGACTAAATATGACATATTGTAACTAAAAAGCACATACCCAATATTTTAAATAATCTGTATCTCTTTTTGTAAAGGAAAACAATAATTTTGGATAAATTCTGCTCAATAAGGCTCAGAAATGGTTTTAAAAAGACACCCTGCTTACTGATTTTCCAAATTTTAGAGGCGAAGAACCTCTTTCGACTTCCATTTTTATTTGGTTATTTAACCTCAACTTGTAAAGAATTAAAAAAAAACGCCAGGTAAAACTACCTGGCGCCAGTAAAAGTACGTTTATTTTTTATTCTAATTCAAAACTAATTGATACGGATGTATTAATTTCAATTTCACCAACTGCTAATGTTTGATCCATTGATTCGTCAGCTGCAGCACCTTTCAATGCATACATCGGTCTAAAAACAGGCGGCATAGAACCTCCACCGTCAGTGACAACTAATACTTTTCCAACCTTTTGCCCCAAAGCTGTTGCATAATCTGTTGCTTTTTTCTTTGCTTCTTGTACAGCTAATTTTCTAGCTTCTGTTTGGTAAGAGGCCAATTGAGAAGATTTATATTCTACTCCATCAATTCGATTTACTCCTTTTCCCATCACTCCAGCTACCAATACTTCGTATTTCGATAGATCTTCTAAAGTAAGTGTAATCGTTTGACTTGCTTGGTAATAATCTTTCTTATCTGTATAATCCTTATAAGAGTAAAAGCTAACGCGTTCCGTTTGAATATTCTTTTCAGGAACTTTAGAATCTTTTAAATACTTTAAAACAGCTGAAACAATTGCATCATTTGTTTTTTTAACCTCTTCTGCAGTTTTTCCTTTGTTTTCAATACCTAGTCGAATAACTGCTTGATCAGGTACCGCTTTTATTTTACCTACCCCTTGTACTTGAATTTGAGGGATATTATTTCCTGTTGTAGCAACTTGTGCCTGAGCTGTTAACCCCATAGCTACACAAGCACCTGCTAATAAAATACTCTTTTTCATCTTGTATATTTTCTTAATCGTTTCTAACAAATATAGCGAACTCACTCAAAAAAATCGGTTTACTGTTCATTTTATAGCAAACCTTTAACATCTATATTTTATTGGTTTTAGCCAAAATTAGGAGTAAAACAATGGGAATCAATAGTAAACCTATCAAAAATAATTGTTGTTGAAGCAGTTCTGGATAGCGAATTAACGTCAACACTAACCCGCCAATCGCCCCTCCAAAATGGGCTGCATGTCCGATATTATCGCTTTTCTTTTTCATACCATATAGACTATACAGCAAATATCCTAAGGCAAAAATGTATCCCTTTATCCCTATAGGAATAAAAAACAAATACAATTTTAAATCAGGATACAATAAAATAGACGCATACACCACACCAGTAACTCCTCCTGAAGCACCAACCGCATAATATTGTCTTTGTTTGAAATACAATTGGTAAGTCAGAATGTTTCCTATTATAATACTCAATAAGTAAATCAATACAAAGTAAAAGCTTCCACTAATAGCCACTACAATACCAGAGAACATATATAAGGTAAACATATTAAAGGCAAAATGCATCCAATCTACATGTAAAAAACCGGCCGTAATCATGCGATAAACTTCTCCTTTGCGAATGCAATCTAAATCAAAATTGTACTTCGCAAAAAAAGAATAATCCTGTAGTCCTTTATAAGTGACAATTCCTGAAGCAATTAAAATAACTAAAATAATAGGAGCTATATCCATCTTTAAACATTTAAAATCCGTTACTTGGTGTAATTTATGTCGCAAATTACGGGCTAAAAATAGTCTAAATCGAGTATCTTTGCTAGTAAATTAAACCAAAATAATGAAGTTATTAATTTACTATATCGCCTATCCGATCTTATGGCTTATTTCTAAATTACCTTTTCCAATCTTTTACTTTGTATCAGATTGTTTTTTTGTTTTGCTCTTCCACATCGTGAGATACCGCCGCAAAGCAGTAACAGAAAACATCAAGTTAACGATGCCACATTTATCAGATCAAGACGTACATAAAACAGTCAAACAATTCTATAAACACCTATGTGACATCTTTTTAGAGATGATAAAAACCTTCACTATATCTGAAGAAGAGTTAAAAAAACGCTTTCAATTCACCAATTTAGACACCATTTTAGAGGTGGAAAAACAAGGCAAAAGCGCCTTGCTTTTTTGTGCACACTATGCCAATTGGGAATGGTTGATTATTTTGGATAAATTCATCAGTTTCCAAGGCTATGCGGTATATAAAAAACTAGGTAACCCTCATTTTGACAACTTATTTTTAAAAATTCGCACGCGTTTCAATACTCGTTTAATCGAAATGAAAGAAACCATTCGCGTGATTCGTCAAAATGAAGTGGACAAAAACCACGGTATTTATGCCTTTATCAGTGATCAATCTCCAATGATTGGAGATGCAAATTACTGGCAAAACTTCATGGGGATTGAGGTACCTGTATTCACTGGTGGGGAAGCGTTGTGTAAAAAATTCAATATGGAACCCATGTACCTAAAAGTTGAATATGTAAAACGCGGACATTACCAAGCCACATTTATTCCTCTTCGCAAGGAAGGAGAAAACGTAAAAGAAATTCCCAATTATGAATTAACCAATCGCTTTTTACAAGAGGTTGAAAAACAAATATACGAAGCGCCTGCGTACTATTTTTGGACACACAAACGATGGAAGCACAGAGGCAAAAAACCAGCAAACATCAAGTCCTTCCAATAAAAACCTCGATTATTTCCCTTTTTTCTGAGTAAAACACCTGAATTATATTAGGTATAAAAATTGCATTTCGTATCTTTAACTGAAATTACGCATATTATGACACATATAGAAAAGCTAAACGCTATTCGTTCTTTGATGAAAGAACAAAAAATAGACGCCTATATTATCCCTTCATCGGATCCTCATATCAGTGAATACTTACCCGAATATTACAAGTGTATTGCTTGGACTTCTGGTTTCACAGGTTCTGCTGGAACATTAGTGATTACCCAACAATTTGCTGGTTTATGGACAGATTCACGTTATTTTGTTCAAGCAAATGAACAATTGGCTAATAGTGGTTTTGAATTAGTAAAATTGAAGGTGCAACACATGCCAGAATACGTGGACTGGATTGCCGGTCAATTTGAAACAGGTGTTGTAGCATTTGATGGAAATTTAGCATCTTTAGCTGTAGCTAATGCCATTCAATCAACATTAGCTCCTATTGGTTTTACTATTAACGGTCATGTGGATTTACTAAGTCCTATTTGGCAAAATAGACCTGCGCTACCTACAGAGAAAGCCTATACGTTACCATTGACTACAACAGGTCAAAGTACAGCAGATAAATTAGCTAAAGTACGCGCCATACTCAAACAAAAAAGAGCCACTTGTCATATCATTTCCTCTTTGGATGATATTGCTTGGTTATTAAATATTAGAGGAACAGATGTACCTTGTAATCCTGTTACGTTGAGCTTTGTTTACCTTGATGCAGAAAAAGCAACCTTGTTTATTGATGCAACTAAATTAGAAGCAGCAACCAAGCAAGAACTAAGCAACTTTGGTATTGCAATTGCAGATTACAGTAGCTTACCTCAAACCATTGCAGCTATTCCTGCTGGAAGTACGATTTTACTAGATCCTAAACGCACGTGTTTTGCAACATATGACAGCGTTCCTGCTGCAGTAAACATCAAAGAGGATATGAATCCTTCTACTTTACTAAAAGCAATTAAAAATGACGTTGAAATTGCACACGAAAGACAAGCCATGATCAATGATGGTGTTGCGATGACTAAATTCTTCAAATGGATTGAAGAAAATGTAGCTAGTGGCACCTTGACCGAATTAAATATTGCGGATCACCTACTTGGGTTACGCGCGGCTCAACCTGGGTTTAAAGACATCAGTTTCAATACCATTGCAGGTTATAAAGATCACGGGGCGTTGCCTCACTATTCTGCTAATGAGCAAAGTAGTTATGACTTAAAAACCGAAGGGTTGTTATTAGTTGATTCGGGAGGGCAATATGAGACAGGAACAACTGATATTACACGTGTTGTTGCTTTAGGTGCACCTACGCAAGAAGAAAAAGACGATTATACCATCGTTTTAAGAGGTACTATTGAAGGATCTATGGCTATATATCCGAAAGGAACACGTGGGTATCAAATTGATGCCATTACCAGAAGACCAATTTGGGCTACCTTGAGAAACTATGGGCATGGTACAGGGCATGGTGTTGGATTTTTCTTGAATGTACACGAAGGACCACACGTATTCAACCCAACGCCTACAGATATTGCTATTGAAAAAGGGATGATTACCTCCATTGAACCTGGATTATATCGCGAAGGAAAACATGGAATTCGAATTGAAAACTTAGTTTTAGCTAAAGATTTAGATTCAAATCAATTTGGAGATTTCATGGATTTTGAAACGTTGACAATCTGTTATATCGCTACAGATTTAGTGGATACAAAATGGTTAGAACAAACGCATATTGATTGGTTAAACCAATACAACGAATGGGTATACAATAGCTTAAAAGATTTATTATCTGCCGAAGAAGCTTCTTGGTTAAGAGAAAAAACAAAAGCTATTTAAATCATATAAAGAAAAACCGTCTACACTGAGTAGACGGTTTTTTTATACTTTATATTTGCCAATTGATTGGTTCTTGTCCTGTTTCAACTAAATAATCATTTATTTTTGAAAAAGGTTTACTCCCGTAAAATCCTCGATACACAGACAAAGGTGAAGGGTGTGCCGTTTCTATTACAAAATGCTTCGATCGGTCAATCATCTTGCCTTTCTTTTGTGCGTAGCTTCCCCATAAAACAAATACAACATGTTCCAATTCTGTAGCGACACGTTCAATTACAGCATCTGTAAACGTTTCCCATCCTCTCTTTTGATGAGATCCAGCTTTAGAGGCTTCAACCGTTAAGGTCGCATTAAGCAATAAAACGCCTTGTTTAGCCCAGCTTGACAAATCTCCATTGTGGATATTCTTAATCCCTAAATCCTCTTCCAATTCTTTGAATATATTCTTCAAGCTTGGAGGAAACTTTACGCCTTTATGCACTGAAAAAGCCAAACCATTCGCTTGAAATTCACCGTGATAAGGATCTTGACCTAATATAACTACCTTAACATCAGAAAAGTCAAGACTCTCCAAAGCCTTGAATACTTGTTCCTGAGGAGGGTAAATTGTTTTTGTTTCTCTTTCTTGAGCCACAAAGGCTTGTAAATCTTTGAAATATGGCTTTTCAAATTCACTTTGTAAAACCGTATTCCAACTGGTATGCTGTAATTTAAAACTCATTATTCTATATAAACCGTTCTTCGATAAGATACTACTTGCGTAGCGTCTCTTGCTTCAATTAATATCTGATTGTATTCGTTCAATCCTTTTTTAGGTTTGACAATTTGCTGACGTACCACCCAGAAAAATTCCTTTTTGTCTGGATCAAACTCAAAAGACACAAAATCAACAGGTTCAAACTTCGTTCCTGTTTCTTTGGCAATTTGCAATACTTTACACAAATCTAAGGAATAATCTAATGCTAATTTCTCTTGGGTTTCGGGTAATTGCAACGGCGAGATAATTTGTTGGTAATCGTTTAATGCAATACCAACACAATAGCTCACGCCCTTTACAGGTTCAAAATCGTAATAAAAGAAATATTTCGTCAAACATTTACTCATATCCACTACCGGATATCTCGATTCAAACTTGCGTATGCTATCGTATGCGCTAATACTAACTCCTTTAAACGTTAGTTTACTGACCATATCTGCTCCTACTTTAGTCACCAAAAGATTTTCTAAATTCTTTTTTACAGTAGCAAAACCTTCTGGAACTAAATCGATGGGTCTATTACTATAATGATACCCTGTTGAGGATTTCTCTGCATCGACAAAGTAATTATAATAGGGACAAGCATCAATAAACAAATCACTTTGATAACTTCCTCCTATTTTTACCTTATTTTCATCTAAACATTGTGCCTGAATTTGAACAATACTTAAGAAAAGTAAAATGACCGACAGATATAACTTCATGTTATTAATATTTTATTAAGAAATCAAAAATATAAAACTTTTCAAATATTCCTCACTTTATGCGATTTATTTTATGCCTGAATGCAGTAAAACTAGCGGTAAAAAACAAAAGCCACATGGTTGACATGTGGCTTTTATTTTTATATCCTTGTTTACAAGCGTTTCATTTGCTCTTTCATCATTTTAATCTGATCTTTTAGCATCCCTTGTTTATCCAATTTCTGCGCTTCTCCTAATAACTTCGTCGCTTCTAACTTTCTGCGCTTTGTCATCGAGATTCCAGCTAATTGTAATTTGGCCATTGCTAAATCTTGATCCATATTTAAACCTAATTCGATCGCTTTCTTCATGTATTTTTCAGAAGCATTCAAATTCGTTTGAGAAGTCATAATTCCCATTAAGTAATTATAATATCCATTTTGCTTTCTCACTAAAGCTGTTTCAGGATTTTTAATTTTTTTCAACCATCTTTCAGCTCCTTCAAAATCTTGTTTTCTCAATTTTAAAAAAGACAATAGGATGAACTCATTTTTGAAATACAATAGTATTACAAGCCCCATTAAGAATAGTAAGAAAATTCCATTTCCAATATTCGATTCATAAAACTGCCAAACAGCCATTGCTAGTAATAGTGCTGCGATACCTAATTTAATATACCTATGAAACATACGCTATAATTAACTTCATTAAGAATGCAAAATTAAAAAAATAAGCGTAGTATAAAAATTATTCCTCACAAACCTCTCCTCTTTTGTTCGGTTTGTTTACGCTTTGGCGGTATCCTTCGTTTTTTATTCCAATTATTTCAATCAATTGAACGAATGCCCCTTTCCTCCTTATGCATCAAATTTTATACCTCGCCTTATTTTCACCTATTTCGATTGAAATAAATGAGCTAATCCATGAGAATCCATTTGCAAGAAAGATTCAATAATAAAATCTGCTGTACTATAATCCTGCTGCTTGGAATGTTGACTTTTATATCCTAGTACTTTTATTCCAGCTGCATTCGCTGCTTTTATTCCATTGGTACTATCTTCAATTACCAAACAATGTTCTTTTGTAGCAATCTTAGCTAAAGAAGCAGCTTGATTGAAAATCGCTGGATCGGGTTTTGATTTAGGAAAATCCTCTCCACTTACAATATGCGTGAAGTATGGAAATAATTCAAAACGATTAAATACGCGGTGAATCGTACTTTTTGATGCAGATGATCCTAAAATCAATTCTATATCCTGTGCATGAAGCTGTACAATTAAATCGCGAACTCCTTCAATAAGCTCTAAATCGGGTTTCGTATCAAAAGACTCGTTAAACAACGCGCGTTTGCGCAAAACCAAATCTGGGACTTCTTGCTCTAATTGAAAGTGTTCTTTTACTTTTTGATAAGTGTTTTTAGTCGAAAACCCTGTAAAAGAAGTATACATCTCTTCTGGAACTTCAATTCCCAATTCGTCAAAATGTTGAAAATAGGCATAACGATGAACAGGTTCTGTATCTACAATCACCCCGTCCATATCAAAAATAACCGTACGTAACATATGTTCTATTTTTGTGCAAAGGTAAGGGGTTTTTCGCTATACCAAATAGCCCAGAACGAGAGATTTAGCGTAGTACAAGTAAATTATATCCGAAATAGTGGTGTCGCCTCGACTCTTTTTATTATTTTTACGTTTACACCTTACCCCAAATTCAAATACTTAATCATCTTGTCAGCGTCGGAAGAAGAACAATTCGTGCAACAACTGCAACATATCGATACCAAAGACAATGCTTTTCGCAACCTTATCGCGCAAAACAAGACGATGTTGTATTACCATATTCGCTCAATTGTGATTCAACACGAAGATGCGGATGATGTGTTGCAAGAAACCTTTATCAAAGCCTATGAAAATATCGCTTCTTTTAAAGGTCAGAGTAAACTTTCTTCTTGGTTATATCGCATTGCAACCAACCAAGCCCTTGATTTTTTAAAACAAAAAAGTCGTTTACAACGGGTGACTTTAGATGAATACAATCAACAATTAATCGAACAAATCGAAACTGATCCTTTTTTCAATGGGGATGAAGCAACCGTTTTATTGCATAAAGCGATCGCTACCCTCCCAGAAAAACAACAATTGGTTTTTAAAATGCGTTATTTTCAGGAGCTCGATTACAACAGTATTGCTGCTATTTTAGACACCTCTGTTGGAGCCTTAAAAGCCTCTTACCACCATGCAACAAAAAAAATAGAACTTTTTTTGCGGGAGCATTAAACCTTTGTATTAAAAATCAGTCTAAGTAATAGAAGTACATATAACATGATAACGAATCACAATCCTCAACACAACAGAAAAGACGGTTTCAACGTTCCGGAAGGTTACTTTGATACAGTAGAACAACGTCTTTTTGAACGATTAGACGGGAATGTACAACTCCACCAAAAAGATACGCGCATTCGTCAGTTCAAACCAATGAAAATACTGGTTGCTTTGGCAGCTGCAGTTGCACTCCTTGTTGGTATAGGTCTTTTAGTGAAACAACAAAGTACCTCAACCCTTAGTCATGAAACCCTAGAAAACTACTTCGAATACAATTCGCCTTATACTTTGTCGAATGAATTTATTCAAGCCTTTGATGAAAAAGACCTCCAAGAAATGGAACAAGCGATTCAAGTGAATCAAAAAGAGCTTAATGAATATGTTCAGACGAATATTGACTTAGATTATTACTTAAATTACTAATTATACGATGAAAAGATTTCTACTGCTATTGATCTTCTTGTGCATTTCGAGTTTCAGCCAGGCACAGCAATCATCAGATCAAATAAAATCGTTAAAAATAGCCCACTTGTCTTCAGTTTTAAACTTAACAAGCGAGGAAGCTGAAAAATTTTGGCCGATATACAATACCTACGACAATAAGCTGTCTAAACTTAGACACTCCGAAGTTATTCATTATATCAAATCGAATGAAACCCAAGATATTGAGGGGCTAACTGAAAAACAAGCAACGGAGAAAGTGCAAGCTTTACTTACTTTTGAAGAGGATTATTGTTCCCTTCGAAGCCAGTTCATTTTAGATAGCAAGAAAATTTTATCAAACAAAAAAATACTCTTGTTGAAAAAAGCAGAAGACGACTTTAATAGAAAGTTACTTAAAAAGTATAAAGACAAAAAATAAGCTATTGAATAAAAAATAGCAAAACTTTCTTAACCTAGCCTACAAAAGACCTATATTTGTAGGCTATTTTATTTATATATATAATGAGATTACACAGAAACTTAGTTTTTACCGTTATTGACTCTATCTTACTAATTTTCAACGAAGGGGAATATGCAGACAAAGTGGTTGCAAAAGCCTTGAAAAAAGACAAGCGTTGGGGAAGTGCAGACCGCAAATTCGTAGCTGAGACCATTTACGAAATTGTGCGTTGGAAAAGGCTGTATACTGAAATCGCAGAAGTAAAAGAACCATTTACTCGCGACGATGCATGGCGTATTTTTACCGTTTGGGCTGTATTAAGAGGGTACAACTTGCCGGATTGGAAGTATTTTGAAAATGCTCCTATTCGCCGAATTAAAGGTAGATTTGATGAACTAAGTAAAATCAGAAAATTCAAAGAAGCGATTCCAGATTGGATGGATGAATTGGGCGTAAAAGAATTAGGTGAAGAACTTTGGTCTAAAGAAATAACAGCGCAAAACCAACAAGCACAGGTTATTTTACGTGTGAATACTTTAAAAACAACACGTAAGAAATTGCATGCTATTTTGATGGATTTAGATATTGAAACAATACAACCAGAAGAATATCCAGATGCCTTAATCTTAAAAGAAAGAGCGAATGTATTTTTAACTGATGCATTCAAAGAAGGATTATTTGAGGTACAAGATGCTTCTTCTCAGTTGGTAGCTCCTTTCTTAGGGGTTGAACCAGGTATGCGCGTGGTAGATACTTGTGCAGGTGCTGGAGGAAAAACGCTTCACATGGCTTCTTTAATGGAAAACAAAGGGCAGATTATTGCCATGGACATCTATGAAAGCAAGCAAAAACAATTGAAAATCAGAGCGAAAAGAAACAGTGCTTTTAATATTGAATACCGCATCATTGAAGGGACAAAAACCATTAAAAAACTACACGAAAAAGCAGATCGCGTATTGATTGATGCTCCATGTAGTGGTTTAGGGGTGATTAAGCGTAATCCAGATACAAAATGGAAATTACAACCTGAATTTATTGAGGAAATCAAAAAGGTACAACAACAAATCTTACAAGACTATTCTAAAATAGTTAAAGTAGGTGGAAATGTAGTATATGCCACTTGTTCTATCTTGCCTTCTGAAAATGAGAAGCAAATTGAGCAATTCTTAGCTTCTGAACATGGACAGAATTTCAAATTCATTAAAGACCACAAAGTATTGGCACATCAAACAGGTTTTGATGGGTTTTACATGGCTTTATTAGAAAGAGTTAAATAAGAGCGAAGGAGATTACGGTATGAAAAAGCATTTGGTCGTTGTTTTGTTTGCTTCATTGCTCCTAGGTTGTGGATGTACAAAAAACAAGACACAACCCATCACAGGTTTTAGTTCAACAGAAACAACACAAACAGTTGTTTCTGAAACAAAACAGGACGTTACGTATACCATTCCTCAAACGCTAAAGGCTTACTATAAGGAAATCGATTTTTCCAAACCTAGTGTGGCTTTACAAGAGGATTTAGGTCAATTAACGGAAAAACAACACATTCATCGTCTTACGTATAATGAGTTGTGGGATGTACTGAAAGTAACGGATTTAACTCCTGCAGCCAATGAAGTGTATTTACTTTATGGAGTGCAAGGCGTTCTGCAAGGGAAGAAAGCATACGCAAAAGGAAAGAACCAAAACGGAGGTCGTCAAAACCAATGGAATAGAGAGCATACCTATGCGCGTTCTTTAGGCACACCTAAGTTAGAACAGTCAAGCACAGGTGCGAATGAAGATGCTCATCATATCAGACCTGCGGATGTACAATGGAATGCACAACGAGGCAATAAGAAATTTGCACAAGGAACTGGTACTGCTGGTGATGTGCAAGGTGGATGGTATCCGGGAGATGAATGGAAAGGCGATGTAGCCCGTATGATGCTCTATATGTATCTGCGCTACCCTAGCCAATGTTTACCAACCAACGTAGCAGTTGGAGAAAAAAATGATCGTGATGCTCATATGGTAAACACACTCTTGCAATGGAATGCTGAGGATCCTGTTTCTGCAATTGAAATACAACGCAATGAATATTTAAGTAAACCTGAAGTTCAAGGCAACCGAAATCCATTTATCGACAATCCACATTTGGCAACCCAACTGTGGGGCGGTCCAGTAGCGGAGAATAGATGGTAATCAGCTTACGGAAGATTATCAAAATATAGAAAACCAATTCTTTTTAGGATTGGTTTTTTTTTATTTGCTTTTTGTGAGGTTTGTGCTTTGTGAGGTTTGTGCTTTGTGAGGTTTGTGCTTTGTGAGGTTTGTGCTTTGTGAGATTCGTGCTTTGTAAAATCGTGAAGTTATAGGTTACTTTTTTACGAGAGGTTTTTTTGAAAATCGTCTTTAATCGATAAACCTACAACTTCACAAAAAAAGCGACCTAGCAGATATTAGGTAACCAATTTACTTAAAAGCAAAAGACATCTTTACAAAAGACAATTTAATCCCAACGTAAGTCAAATAAAGAGCGTCAAATGTTTGAAAAGGCTGTAAAAATAAAAGGTGTTTGAGCGTAGCGAGTTCTTTTATTTTCAGACTTGAAAACTAATTTGACCT
>NZ_JBQZGD010000036.1:0-15164 GCF_052691955.1 Myroides sp. TSA_177.3 | reverse complement strand
TTTATTGAAAACATCATTAACGAGTTAAAAGGGAAGTATGGTAATGTAATTTACAATCCAACAACCAATACTTTTGTTTACTATGACGAGCAAGGCGTAGAACACAATATCGATTGGTCTTCATTAAATACAACAAACTTTAGTTTCACTTTAGATCAAGATCATTTAGTGGTGACTGATTCAGCTGGTGATTCAGTGAGATTGGCGGTATCAGAAATCGCAAATAACAGTACGTTTATTACGAATTTAGTTGAAAACAGAGAATTTATCACACAACTGGGTGATAACATTGAGTTTATTAATCAGATTACCAACAACAATGAGTTTATTGAAAACATCATTAACGAGTTAAAAGGGAAGTATGGTAATGTAAATTATAATGCAACAACAAATAAGTTTGTGTATTATGATGAGCAAGGCGTAGAACACGAGATCGACTGGTCTTCACTAAACACAACAAACGTTAGTTTTACGTTAGTGAATGACTTCTTAGTCGTTACCGATTCAGCTGGTGATTCAGTGAGATTGGCGGTATCAGAAATAGCAAATAATGAAACTTTTATTACTAATTTAGTTGATAACCAATCGTTCATTACTAAGTTAGGAGACAACATCGAATTCATCAATCAAATTACCAACAACAATGAGTTCATTGAGCAAATCATCAATAACTTAAAAGGTAAATATGGAAATGTAAACTATAATGCAACAACAAATAAGTTTGTGTATTATGATGAGCAAGGCGTAGAACACGAGATAGACTGGTCTTCCATAAATACAACGAACATTAGTTTTACGTTAGTGAATGACTTCTTAGTGGTTACCGATTCAGCAGGAAATGCGGTTCGCTTAGCTGTTGCAGAAATCGCAAATAACAGTACGTTCATTACTAATTTAGTTGAAAATCAAGAGTTTATTACCAAATTAGGCGATAATATTGATTTCATCAACCAGATTACCAACAACAATGAGTTTATTGAAAACATCATTAACGAGTTAAAAGGGAAATATGGTAATGTAAACTACAATCCAACAACCAATACTTTTGTTTATTATGACGAGCATGGTGTAGAACATAATATCGATTGGTCATCCTTAAATACCGTAAACTTTAGTTTCACTTTAGATCAAGATCATTTAGTGGTGACTGATTCAGCAGGAAATGCGATTCGCTTAGCTGTTGAAGAAATTGCAAAGAACAGTACATTCGTTACCAACTTAGTAGAAAACCAAGAGTTTATTACTAAGCTAGGAGACAATATTGATTTCATTAAACAAATTACGGAGAACAACGAATTCATTGAGAATATTATCGAGGAATTAAAAGGGACTTATGGTAATGTTGGATATGATACTACAAACAACAACTTCTTCTATTACGATGAAAACAAGCAACCAGTAGTAATTAGCTGGGATGTTTTAGGAAATACGAAGATTAAATCGTTTGAAATAGACGAAGTAAATGATGTGTTAGTTATTACTGATACAGAAAACACTCGTTTTACTGTTTCGATTGATGATTTAGGAAAAATCATCGCCAACAACGATGTATTTGTAACGAATTTAGTAGAGAACCAAGAGTTTGTTACTAAGCTAGGAGACAACATTGATTTCATCAATCAAATTACCAACAACAATGAGTTTATTGAAAATATCATCAATGAATTAAAAGGAACCTATGGTAATGTTGGGTATGATACTACAAATAACAACTTCTTCTATTATGATGAAAACAAGCAACCGGTAGTTATTAGCTGGGATGTTTTAGGAAATACGAAGATTAAATCCTTTGAAGTAGACGAAGTAAATGGTGTATTAGTAATTACCGATACAGAAAACACTCGTTTTACTGTTTCGATTGATGATTTAGGAAAAATCATTGCGAATAACGATGTGTTTGTAACAGAGCTAGTTAACAATCAGGAGTTTATTTCAAAACTAGGAAACAAGACAGAATTCATTGATGAGATTACAAACAACAATGAATTTATCGCAAACATTATCAATAAATTGGAAAACACGTATGGTAATGTTGGTTATGATACAGTAAACAATAGTTTCTTTTACTACGACGATCAAAACAATAAACAAACAATTGATCTAGGGGCTGCAGTGAAGATGTATGAAACTTTGACAACACTTGAAAATGTGGTAACGACGGAAACAGATGAGCACGGACAAGAGTTTGATTTATACACTTTGACGTATAAAGATGAAAAAGGAGATTCACATCCTATTGATATTAATGTATTAGTAAAAGGAAGTGAGACTTTAACTACATTGACCTATGATCCAATCGAGCATGTTTTAACTTATGTGGATGAGCAAGGAACTAAATCCCTATTTAAATTGACTGATTTAGTTGGAGATGCAGAGTCTTTAACTAAGTTAGAATTTGATCCAGCTACAAATAGTTTACTGTATACAGATGAGAATCAGATTATTCATACTCTTGAATTAGAATCAATTAATAAACATCCTTGGTATGATACCACCACACAAAAAGTGGCGACCACAAATACGGCAAATATCTATACAAAAGGATGGGTGGGAATTGGATTTACTGAACCTTCTGACGCACCAAGTGAGAAGCTTAGAGTAAATGGAAGTATCTCAGCAGTAAATAGTTATTATGCAGACTATGTGTTTGAGAATTATTTTGATGGATATTCTTCTTTAAAATACGACTATGATTTCAAGAGTTTGGATGCTGTCGAAGATTACATTAAAGAAAATCGTCATTTACCTGGTATTACACCTATTCATGAGTTGACTAAGTTAGATGGAGGATATGCTATTAATATTTCTGAGTTATCTATTCAGTTGTTAGAAAAAACAGAGGAGTTGTATCTACACATCATTGATCAAAAAAATCAGTTAGAAGAAAAAGATAAAAGAATGAAGGAAGTTGAGCAAAAAGTAGAATACTTAGAACAATTAATCTTTGATTTAATGCAAAAAAACTAACTTTTTTAAAAGAATAAATTATGTATACAAATACAAATATATATAAGGGGATGAAATCGATGATTTCGTTGCTATTGATACTATTTATAGGAGCTTTTTCCAGTATCGCCCAAACCAATATGACAAAAATAAAAGATGGAACTATTTCTGGATCAACTGCTGTTCCAAGTTTAGGAGCCATTCTTGAGTTAGAGAGTGTGAATAAAGGATTCTTGACACCTCGATTAACTACACAACAACGAGATGCAATTACAGTTAAAACAGATGGTTTATTAATTTACAATAAAACCACAGGTTGTTATAACTATTGGAGTGCTGCCCAAGATAATTGGCTAAGTATTTGTGGTACACCACCTCCTGCAGTATTTGAAATTACTGATATACAGTGTTCATCCATTACAACTCACGGTGTTTTTAAACAAGGAGCTTATTTAAATGCGAGTAACTTTTTGACTATACCTGTTACAGTTACACAAGCAGGAACATACGAAATTATTGCTACGACTGTGAATGGGTACTATTTTATGGCTAAAGGAACTTTTCCAGCATCTGGAAATTATACGTTGACTTTAGAAGGACTTGGAACGCCAAACATAGGATACTATGCAGGTGAAAATGGAGATGTATTGAAAATTACATTAAACAGCAAAGAGAGTACTTGTATTGATAAATATGTATTCGTTGAAAAAGCGGCAGTGGACTTCGTATTGAATTGTTCTAATATTGAAGTTGAAGGTAAATATTATGTTGGTAAAGAATTAGGTGCAACAAATAAACTTAAACTTGAAGTTAATGTTACGACTACTGGATATTGGAATATTTCAACCAATACAGTAAATGGTTATGCATTTACAGGATCAGGTACTTTTACGTCAGCAGGAATTCATACTGTTGAGTTATTGGGAACTGGAAAACCTACAGCTTCTGGAACGGATTTGTTCAATATTTCAGCGAATTCGAATACACCTACAAGTTGTTCTGTAATTCCTATTATTGTTGAACCTGTTAAATTCACAGTAGACTGTAATAGTGCAGTAATCAATGGGGAATTCAAACAAGATGAACCTGTAACAGCTTTGAATACTGTAACATTAACAGTAAATGTTGAAGCTACAGGAGCAACATCGATTCAAACCAATACAGTTGGAGGAGTTTATTTCTCTTCTGGTCCTCTTTCTTTTGAAGAACTTGGTCCGAAAGAAATTATTTTAACAGCTATCGGAACACCAACAGTAGCGGGTACAAACACATTTACATTGAATCAAGCTACAGGAATGGTTAGTACGTGTTCTTTTGATATTAATGTAACAAGACAACCTGTAGCTTATAGCTTAATTTGTAATTCAATTGTTGTTCGAGGGGATTATGCACCAAATATTCCAATGAATGCTTCGAATACAATTACATTAAATGCGAGTGTTGAATACATTGGAGCGTATACCATTTCTACTAATACAGTAAACGGTGTTACGTTCACAGCAAGTGGAACATTTACAAGTACAGGATTACAAGAAGTTGTTTTAAAAGGAAATGGTACACCTTTAAATGGAGGTATCCACCGATTTACAATTACAACAAACAGTAGTTCTGGCGGAAATACATGTAATACAAATATTGAGTTTGTATATCGTAGAATGAATGTATTAGGCCTTGGTGGTGGTACATACCAACCAGGTACAGCGTCTAACTCACAATCGTCAAGAGCAATTCTTCAAGCTACTTCTAACTTTGGTCCAAATGGAAAAGTAAAAACAGACGGTATAAGAATTGTAAATGGAGGTACAAATCAAGGTACAGCACTTAAAAACTTAATCAATAGTAATAAAATTGATATTATCGTAATTGGTTATAACTATATTCCAAATGCAGCTACTATTACAATCTTACAAGAATTTGTTAAGGTGAAAAAAGGAGTACTTATTCATTCACAAGAGAACACTAGTAGTTCTGTTGAGAACTTAATTAATGCAATTGCAAATTCGGCTAGTACAAGTGTATCTGGAACAGGAACTACTTATATCAACCCAATTCTCAATGTGGATGATGATATTTTAAATGGACCTTTTGGAGATATCAGAGGAAAAGCAGGGGGTAGTGACGTGAATAACTCATACTATGTGACTGGATATTCTAGTGAATTCATGAGTTTATCGCATCAACAAGGAAACCCATCTCGTTCTTGGTTTTTGAAACACAGAAACTTAGGATATGTCTATATTGGTGATAGTGGTTGGACTGCTGGAGATTCAAGCAATTCATCTACAACAATTTGGCCTTGTGTAATTACTGCTGGAGGAACTCCAATTAGCAAAAATTACAATGGAGGAGTAGCGGTTTACAATAGTATTGTGTATGCAAATACAATGACTTGGGCAATAAAATATGCACAAGAGAATACAGATGTAAACTATGACTTAAGATAGTTTTCAATACAATGAGTTTAGCTTAAGCTAAACTCATTGTCTTATCAAAAGGATTAAAATACAACTCGTGTTTTAATTGAATATTAATTTTATTCACTTAAACAGATGAAAATTAAAATAATACAAACGAGCCTATTGTTTTTAATAGGAAACGTTATATATAGCCAAGAACCTTTATCCATCGTCAATTCAGGAACATTATCCATTGCTCCGGAAAGTTTTATCTCTTTTAATGGAACCTTCGAAAATCAAGTATCTGGAGATGTCACCAATGATGGAACTGTGATGTATTATCACGATTTTATCAATGATGGAGGCTATGGTTTGACTAAGGGAAGCACCACTTCAAACACCATTTTTACAGTTGAAGGTTTGCCAACAACAGCGAAACAAATCAAAGGAAATGAGATTGCCTCATTTTACAATGTGATTTTTGATAGTCCAGTGAGTAAAGTAGCCTTTGATTTAAAGAATAATATAGATGCCTCTGGTTTGGTTGATTTTCAAAATGGAATCATTTTGGTTGATTCCACCTACAATCCAGTAACGAAGGTTTCCCACGGGATGTTTACCTTTAAAAAAGGCGGAAAAGCCCAGTCTATGGGGGATGCCTCTCATATTCAGGGGGCGGTAGAAAAGATCGGAAACGAAGTTTTTATCTATCCAATAGGCGATAGCGAGCGATATCGTCCTGCTCGTATTTCAGCTTCTAAAGCGGATGGCGATGTTTTCTTAGGTCAATACGTGTATAATGATGCTGCTTTTTTCAAGGCTCGTACCAATACGGTAGGAGTTATTAAGGCCATCAATGACCAAGAATATTGGATTATCGACAAGGGGAACAACGAGCAAAGTGATGTATTGTTGACCCTAACTTGGGATGAATCTACTACGGCCGCCAATGTATTAACCAATCCAGAGGAAGAATTGCATATTGTTCGCTGGGATGCTAAACAGCAAATTTGGGTTGATGAAGGCGGAGTTGTGGATATGTCTACCAAAGAAGTAACAACTATTGGTACGGTAAAAGGCTATGGTTTTTTCACTTTAGGAACAGTTAAAAAAGACTGGATTTTAGATGGAGATATTGTGATTTACAACCTAGTTACTCCAGATGGAGATGGGAAGAACGATTACTTTATCATTGATAACATCAAGAACTATCCCAACAACAAGGTGGAGATCTTCAACCGTTGGGGGGCTCGCGTTTATGAAACTAGAGGGTATGACCCGCATGGGGATGGAAGTACCAATGTTTTCAGGGGTTATTCCGAAGGGAAGGTTACTGTAGATAAAGGAACCAAACTCAGCAGTGGAACGTATTATTACGTGATTACGTATGAGTATACGGATTCCAATGGAAGCCGCATGATTAAAAAGGCTGCGAATTTACACCTTGAAACCAATTAACACCGGAAGCAATGAAAAGAAAAAACACAATCAAGCAGGTTTTGCTGAGCTGTTTAGGTTTGATGAGTATGTATCCAGCCTTGGCTCAACAAGATCCGCAATACACACAATACATGTATAATCCCGCAACGATCAACCCAGCTTATGCTGGAAGTGTAGATCACTTGCAACTCTTTGGATTATACCGCACCCAATGGGTGGGCTTAGAGGGAGCGCCTAAAACGGCTTACCTCTCTGGAACCACACCTTTGACCGATAACGGTTTGGGAATGGGCTTTCACTTTAAGAATGACCATTTAGGGGTGATGGACGAAAATAGCTTATCGATTGACTTAGCGTACACCGTCAATCTGAATTACCACTATAAATTGGCCTTTGGATTAAAAGCCAGTGGATCACTCTTGGATGTGAATTACGATAAATTACACATCTATGACGGAACAGATCCAATTGCGGAAAACAATATCAGCAATAAATTTTCAGGTAATATAGGCGCAGGGGTTTATTTATATTCCGATAAAGCCTATGTGGGTTTGTCGGCTCCTATGATTTTGTCTAATAGTATTTACAACGACAACGACTATAAAGTGATGAAAGAGAAAGCACACTTTTACGCGATGGGGGGCTATGTATTTGATATCAATCACGACATTCAGTTCAAACCAGCCGCTTTAGTAAAAGTGGCTACAGGATCTCCTTTGCAGGTAGATGTTACGGCAAACTTTTTGTTCTACAACAAGTTTACCTTGGGAGCAGCGTATCGTTGGGATGCCTCTGTTAGTGGATTGGCCGGATTCCAAGTGACTGATGGTCTATTTATCGGGTATACGTATGATGCGGATACTAGCAAGCTATCCAACTACCATTCGGGTTCTCATGAGATCTTTATGAAGTTTGAATTATTTAATAACAACAGAAGAAAAGTAGCTCCTCGCTTCTTCTAAAGACAAGCACATATGGTTAGAAAATATATAGTTAATGGCATCCTGCTTTGTTTGCTATTTTCAAGCATAAGTAGCTTGGGACAAAATAGAAAAGAGCGCAAAGCCGATCGCAACTTTGATACGTATGCCTATATTGATGCAATTAAGGTATATGAAACAATGGTTGAGAAAGGCGAGGCAAATGCCTCTGTTTTGAGTAAACTCGGCGATTCCTATTACTTCAATGGCAAGTTTGCAGAAGCATTTAAGTGGTATGACGAATTGTTTCAAGGTTCTTACACGGATAAGGATGTAAGTGCTTTAGACAAAGAATACTACTATCGCTATGGACAAACACTAAAAGCGATGAATTATACCGAACAGGCTGATAAAGTATTGCAAGAGTTTGCGAAGCTTCAGTCTTCGGATTCTCGTGCCCAGTTATTCATTTCTCACGAAGAATTAGTGGATCAAACCCTACCATCGTCTCGTTTTACCTTGGTTAATCTGTCTACCAATAGCGAGCACTCAGACTATGGGGCTACGCTCTTAGACAACCGCTTGATTTTTACTTCTTCTCGGGAGAGCGCAGCAATGAAAAACAAGGTTCACAGTTGGACCAATCAACATTATACCAAGTTGTATTCCACGACTATCGGCGAAGATGGGAGCTTTAGCGATCCAGTTTTATTCGCCAAGGAGATTGCTTCTAAAGAGCTAAATATGGGAACGGCTATCTTTACCAAAGATGGGAATACGATGTATTTTACCAGTAATAATGGTTCGGTACGCGGGGGCAAACGCGCCCAATACAACGAGGAAGAATCGTCTTTGTTGAAGATTTACAAATCCCGCAAACAAAGCGATGGAAGTTGGGGATCGGTAGAGGAATTGCCTTTTAACGTAGCGGATTATAATACGGCTCACCCAGCATTAACCCCAGATGAGAAATGGATGTATTTTGTTTCGGATCGCCAGGGAAGCTTAGGTCAATCGGATTTATTTCGCGTGAGTATCTATGAAACGGGGCGTTTTGGACCAATTGAACATTTGGGTCATGAGGTGAATACGGCAGGACGTGAGACTTTCCCTTTTATCTCAAGTGATTATATGTTGTATTTTTCCAGCGATGGTCATCCCGGATTTGGCGGATTGGACTTGTACAAATCCAAGATCAATCCCGATGGGAAGATGGGAGTACCAGTTAACTTAGGACCGGATATCAACAGTTCTTTTGACGATTTCAGCTTGTATATCGATGCCGCTTCGAAAAAAGGATTTGTTACTTCTAACAAAGCAGGCGGACATGGAGCAGATGATGTGTATTTGTTTGTAGAAAAACCGTGTTATCAAATCATGGACGGTGTGGTATCGGATCTCGAGTCCCATGGTGGTATCCAAGGGGTAGAAATCACGGTATACGACAAGCAGAACAAAGTTGTTGAAAAGGTGTATACCGATGAACAAGGGTACTATAGTGCTGAGAAGTTATTCTGTGGCCAGCAGTATCGCGTTCAAGTTAACAAAGAAGGGTATTTTTCTAAGGAATTTGAAATAGACACCAACCGCGATGCGCAGCAACGCGTAAACATTCAAATAGAATTGATTGAGAAAGGGGATGATTTATTCAAGAAATTGAAATTATCACCGATTCACTTTGATTTTGACTCTGCAGTGATTCGCCCAGATGCACAAATTGAATTGCAAAAGGTTGTTGACGTTATGCTTGAACATCCAAAACTGGAGATCGACGTTCGTTCGCATACCGATAGCCGCGGAAATGACGCGTATAACATGACTTTATCTGAACGTCGTGCGCAAGCTACGATCCAATGGATGATCAGCCAGGGTGTAGCGGCAAAACGTTTGACAGGTAAAGGATATGGAGAAAGTCAATTGGTGAATACATGTAGCAATGGTGTAGCATGTACCGATGAACAACACCAAGAAAACAGACGAAGTGAATTTATCATTGTGAATTTTAATTAATATTTTATAGTACAATTGTAATTAAAGCCTAAGTATTCGTTGATAATTTATGATACGCAGCTGGAGGTCTTTTTATATAGCATATATTTTTAGAATTTAAAGCTTCAAAGGGATGACAATTTATATGTCATCCCTTTTTAATAACTAACAATTAAAACAATCTATAGATTGCAATTTGTTTTATCTCCATTCTGTTTCTAGAATAGCAAATTGCATCGTATTTTCAAATTTTAGTAATCCAATATCCTTTTTTATAAAAGATATGTATCCAATAAATAATCCTCCTTATTAGATAACCAGTCGTATACAAAGATTTTGAGAACTAGGATTATCCTCCTCAATATAACAATAAACGCGTCTATTTTATTACTTAAACAGATAATCAATCAATCCCGTTGCTGCTTGCTTGGCATCATAGTCTTTTGTTTCAAGTTTGCTATTGAAATTTCACTTAATAAAATAAGTGTCTTTTTCTTGGATGGCAAAGAGATTTCCAATTAGTATTCTGTTTTCTTTAAGACATAAAGCGAATTGTGATGGATATCAACTTTTGTTATTTACTTCAATAAGTACTTGTTCTAAGCTGATTAATTTTTGACTAAGAAAACAATTAACATGTGGCTCTTGATTTGTTCATTATATCTTGTACTAAATTTTAAACAAAAAAGGAGACATTAATGATCCCCTTTTTTTTAATAGGCTACTTTTCTAATATAGGAATTGTTTAGAATTAATTAGATTGTTGTTTACTTTTATATAACTATTATTTTTTAAATACTTCATTTATGTTTTAAAATTAAAAGCTATCAATTAGATAGCTCTTAATTCTAGTAGTTTTCTTTTTTCTTTAGCACTATTTCCCGATTGCTAATTTAGCAAAATTATTTGATAAATATATTTATTATTTTTATAATAAAAAAACAATAAACCATTTTTTATGTTAAATATATTTTATATAAATAAGATTTTGATGGGGGCTTGATGTAATCACACTTTTCTATTTAATAGAAAAGAAGTAAGTTAAATATCTATTTTTGATGATATGAAAGTATTGTTTATAATATATTGGTTAAATTAATCGATATAGTCATTTTTTTATTTGTTTCATTATCAAAAAAAATATTACTTTTATTAACAAATAAAGCCACATGCAGTTTAATGCTAAACCATTGAATGATTTATTTTTTAGAATATTTTTATAAGTATTCTATTATATGTCCCCACATATTATTCTGGTTAATAGTGGCTTTATTTTTTATAACAACTTGAGCTAGTTTAAAAAGTGAGTTATTGAAAATATTCGACAATTTCTAATTATAATTTTTTTCTGTTTTACTAATAACTATATCTTATATCGTAGGTCTTATAACATAGTAAAAAACACTTTTTTTTAAGAAGATGAATTTCTTTATCTTAAACTCCTCTCTTTTAATAACAAAATTTTCTTTTATTAAACGATAGTGTAATCTTTTTGGTATACTTTTCATGACAACATAATTCTTGCCTAGTTTCTTTTCTTTTTCGAGGAGAATAAGAAATTTATTAAAATCATCGACATTTTCTGATAATTTCAAATGATTAAAAGCTGATTCTAACATTTTTATTTTGATTTAGTAAGATGAGATAAAAATATAAAATAATTCTAATAGATTAAAGTATGTAATTAATAAAATTTTAAGGTTTTGGATATATAGATATTTTTATCGATTAGTTATTTAACACACAATGATTATTTAAATTATTCAACAAACTTTTATTGATAAATTATAAAATATTTGTGTTATTACTTTATTTTTATTTTATCTCTATAGGTGAATTAATTGCTAATTTATTTATTTTTCTAGGAGGGAATGCAATGTTCAAATGAATTTGTAATAAATATTAATATATCAAATTCCTTTGTTTTTTTCTTAATATATTTGAGAATAATTTATTTTTAGATTTTCTTTATATCTGATTAATATGATTTTTTCAGTTTTAAAGAAAGGAACTGTAGTAAAGTACAGTTCCTTTTGGGCTAGATGCTGTTGTTTGAAATCTACCAGCAAGATTGATCGAAAAAATTATTGTTATTTATTTTGAATAAGATAGTCTTATATTTTTCAACTTATTTAAAATAGTAAAACCACCAGCTATTAGCATATATAAGACAATAGAATACATAGTAATTAAATCAACTGAATTTATCAGATAATAAACACTTGTCCCCACAAGTTATTCTTGTCTTGGTGGCTTTACTTTTTATATAAAAAAAACAATATTAAGTAGCATAAAGTTACATTAATTTTTTATTATAAAAATAATTATGAGTATAGAATAGCTTCATATATATACAATTAAGTTTCTGTTATTAATATCCATTTTTTTGTTCTTACAATTTTTATAATTCGTTTTAATTATTATGTTTTATCGACTCAAAACTTGATTGATATATTAAGTTGAGTGATAGTTCAAAATCTTTGTAGTCTATTTTAGACTACATTTAACATTTTTATTATTCAAGCTCAAAGGTTTTCTTAATTATTGTTTATTGAATGATTAATTATTAAGTCTGTAGGAAGTTGTTTGTTTTTTATTATAAAATATTCAAATTCACATGAATAATTTGTTTGAATTCAAAATAATATTATATTTGTAAAAGACTAATGTAGTCTAAAATAGACTATTATTGTTTTTATTTGCTCAATTATAGAAACAATAGATATTTTAGATTATGACCTTTAGATTTATACTTAAGCATAAACCAACTTATGCTAAAATCATTCTTGAACTTATTGATAATCAGAAAAGAATAACTCATTTAGATACTAATTTAGTTATTAAGGGGCACATGTGGGATGATTTAAAGGAGCGTCCTAAAAATATTTATTTAAAAAAATTCAAGAAATTAAATGTTTTTTTAGATCGAATTAGGATTACTGTGGCGAGTTATTTTAAAGAAGTTAAGGTGCGTAATAAAGCTTTATCATTATCTTCTTTGTCAAGAAGGATTAAAAAAGTTGTTACTTGTAAAAATCAGAAATATAAGCAGGGGAGTCTTTTAAATCATATTAATAATTATATTAATTCTCGACAACATATCATATCACAAATTACCTATAGAAGATATAAAGTTTTTTTTCGTTTAATAGAGCGCTTTGAGGGGCATGAGATGAGAAATTATATGATAGAAGAAGTTAATGCTGATTTTGTAAAACAATTTCTAAAGTTTGGAGAAAAAGAGTTTTATAGTAGAAGCACATTACATCGTACTATTTATTTTATTAGGACTATACTTAATTTTTTAGAAAGACGCGGTATACGAACTTTTGTATATGAGTTAGAATTGCCAAAGGAAAAAAAACAGAAAAAGAATTTTGTCATTTTATCAGAGATAGAGTTATCAAAAATAAGAGATTTGGAGGTTCCTAAAGAACTAAACTCTGCTAAGGATTGGCTTGTAATAAGTTGTTATTTAGGACAACGATTTTCTGATTTTATGAGTTTTAATATCAGCATGTTGGAAGTTATTCACAATAGACAATGTATCTCTTTTATGCAACAGAAAACGGGTAAAAATGTAATATTACCTCTTCATCCAATTGTAAGGAGTTTAATTTCTAAAAATAAAGGATTTCCTCTAAAACTATCACTCGATACCTATAATAAACAAATTAAGGAAATAGTACGATTAGCAGGTATCAAAACTCAAGTATATATAAGAAAACGTTTTGGATTTAGATCTAAGTTAGTCACAATTGATAAATGTAATGCAATTACTAGCCATATTGGCAGGAGAAGTTTTGCTTCTAATTTTTATGGTAAAATACCAACTGCATTGTTGATGGATGCAACAGGGCATGGTACAGAACAAATGTTTAACCGTTATATTTCTAATTTTGATACTGAACGAGTAAAGCTATTGAGTAATTATTTTGAGGATAACTTTAATAACAAAAATTTTAGTGATTTAATCTTAATTAAGTAAATATAACAAGATGACCATTTTTAAGAGGGAATCAAATATTTCTGCAAGTCTTGATTGGGATAATACTGATAATTGTATTATTATATAGGAAGATGGTAAATATCTATCTTCGATGCAAATAGTTATTAGTATTCCTAGATCGTTTTTACTTGGAACCATTAATCCTATTTATAGGAAGATATTATTTAGGTTTTATAAAAAGGGATCCTTTGAACAGTGAAAATTTAAATGATTTATGGGTAGGACGTGGAGTGTATAGAATGACTAAATCTGGGGCTCCTGATATACGTGAATTTACATCATATTCTATATTATTAGAATTAAAAAGAGGTGATAAAATGTATCCTATTATTTATACTATAATATTTGAGGATAATAAATTTACTCTTGAAGGTATTCAGCAAGGAACGACAGGAAGAGGGGGGAGGGGGAGTTACAAATATGACTGTTACTAAATATTAAATTTCAAAATGAATAGAAAATGATACTGTATTGAAAAAAATGTGTAAGTATGAAATTCTGCTTTGATTAAAATCGAGCGGATTTTTTTTTATTTAATGCTTTAAACCAAAACAGGAAGCCTACAATCCTCATAAAGCATTAGGAAATAAATTCCCTAAAGAATATAAGCCCAGATTTGATGAAGAATTATTTATCGAATTTAGAGGTATCCTAAAATGAGGAAGTCTAAAATAGTTCATATATTTCTATTCAAATAGAATATTTTTTATTCTATTTTTTTGTGTATTTTTACACTTATTTTTGTTCTATTGTATACAAATGTATATGAAGTTTAACTTTTTGATTTACAATAATCGAGATCTTCTAACTTAGAAAAATTAATATTGTCTCTTTGAGGTGTTTTTAATTCTAAAAAATACTTAATTAGACACCTCACTTCTAGGAGATAGTAAAGTATATTTTAGACAATAAATAATTAAGCTGACTCGTTCGTTTATGGATTATAAACTATTACAGGATGTTATAAAATTATTAGAAGAATTTAATAATTATGGCATTAAAGAAGAAAAATCACTTGATGTCTTTTTGAATTGGGCATATGATAAAAAATGTATGAAAAGTGATTCTGCAAATCTAATTAAGTATCAAGATTGGATAAACAAAAATAAAGGTCGTAGTATTGAAAGTGAAATCAATACTTTGATTGTTCACTTGTCTAAATATGCAAAAATTCATTCTAAAGAAATACTTGTAAATTCTGGTTTTACCTCACAAGAAGATTTTATTTATTTAATCACATTAAAATCTTTCGGTGAAATGAATAAAATCGATCTTATTAGAAAAAATATTCAAGAAAAACCTGCTGGAATAAAAATTATCAATAGATTAATAAAAAAAGGATTTATTAATCAGCATGACTCTTCTTTGGATAAAAGAAATAAAATTGTTTCTATAACAGATTTAGTGTATGCTTCCCCATTTTAGGACACCTCTAAATTCGATAAATAATTCTTATTATGTTCA
>NZ_JBQZGD010000035.1:0-19502 GCF_052691955.1 Myroides sp. TSA_177.3 | reverse complement strand
AACCAATATCAAAATACAATCCAAAGTATAGATTTTGTCTTTCGGCTAATTCGTACTTGTATCCTACTTCTCCTACCCAAGCGATTCGCGTATCAACATCAATATCTTTCTTTTCTTTGGGTAAATCAAAAGAGCCCAATCCTCCAAATTCAGGATAAGGTAAAACCAATTCATATTGTGGAAAATATCCTTCGGTTTGCAGCTGATTGAAAGTCGTTTCTACCTCGCTCGTCATACTCAATCCTAGTTGAACCCCCGTTCTGAAATACAAATTGTTCTCCATTGTATAACCGACCGTAATGGGAATGTTCAGCTGGTTTAGTGTTATTTTCTCGCTAACTGAACTAGCTTTGTATCGAAAGATAAAGTTATCTCCTTCCCAATCAGTCACAGGTAAGCTGCCTTCTAAGCGACTCATGTCACTCTTGATTGAATTCATGGTATAAATCCCTCCAATGCCGATACTCCATTTGTGGGACAAATGGTAATCGTAGTGAAGCCCTGCTCCATAAGACATTCCTCCATCTGATTTCGCATTATAAGGCAAACTATTTTGAACGCCTAGATATCCACCTTGTACGCTAACGCCGACTTCGTGTTTGTTGTAATAGTAACGATTAAATTGAGCTGTCGCTGTTTGACTAATAAAACACAGACCAAATAGGCTTAATGCATATATAATTTTTCTCATAAAATTGATTTTTTTTAAATCAGGCAGTAGGGCTAACTACTGCCTGATAATTAGTAAGTTTTGTATGTTGTTATTCTTTTACAATGAATTGTACTGATTGGTGTTTTCCTTCTGATTTTAGTACTAAGTAATAAGAACCCGAAGCAATTGTTGCTGGTAAATTCACTTCTTTTTTCTCGTCAGTAAATACGCCTTGGGAAATAACTTGACCGATTACATTGTAAATGGTATAGTTATTCTCATATATTTTGTCCTCTTCTAAGACAACTTGTAATGCTTGTGTTTTTGACACAGGATTTGGATAAACTTTTAGTTTACCATTCTTTTTTAAGATGATTTCAATCGGACAGGTAGTGAGTTTAGTCCCATTAGCCAGGGTTAAAACCGCATGATAGATTGCCGTATCATCTAGTTTCATTCCATATTTATCTCCAGCAGAATAGGATTGTTGTGTACTGATTAACTCGTTGTTTTTATACCATTCGTATTTTACAAATTTATAACCTCCGTTGGTTGTCGCATTATTGTTAACTAATAATACGTTTTCGTATTTCTGATACACAATGTTGGTGGTAGGAAAGCGTTTCTCGATATAAACATAATATTTTGTACTCTTCGTACCATCTTCTGAGAATACTTCAATTTCTTGCTTGTGTATTCCATATGTACTAACATCAACTACAATACGATTGTTAGGTTTTACTGTCATCCCTTCGTTGACAAGAACTTCTAATAGAACACTATTTTTGTTAGGATCACAATCTAACAGAATATAGGTTTCTTTTTGTATTCTACCATAAGAGACTCCATCAACAAGTAGGTCTAAAATATCAGTAACGTTGGTTTTGATGATGAGTGTTCTTGTTACTGGTGTGGCAGGTAAATAGTTCTCATTTCCATCTTGATAAGCGGTAATTTTAGCAGTTCCTACTTGTAATGGCGTCACTAATCCTGCTGCTGTCATCGTTAAGAGATTGGGCATACTAGTATAGGTTACTTCAAAACGCACTGGAAGTCCTGAAGTAGCTGTTGCATGCAATTGTAAAAATGGCGTATCCTCGATATAAATAATGTCTAGTTCTTCAAAATCGATTTCTTGAGGAGCTTTGACAATAGTCAGTTCCGCTTCTAATTCGAGTATTTCGTAATTTGGACCAAAATCTATAACTGCTTTTACGTTGTATATACCCACTTCCGTTTGGTGGTTATTGATATAAGTAATAACAGTATTTGGAGGGATGCTTCCTGTTACCGCTAAGCTTTTTACTGTTCCGTCATAGACAAATGTTTTAGATAAAAATTTGAGGTCATCTTTTCCTTCAAATTCTGCTTTACGAATTTCAAAATCAGCGGAAGTAAAATCTGTAAGGTAATAATTCGGACCAGCTTCTAAGGTACCAATTGTAATGGGATAGAAACCAAGATCTTCGCCTTCTTCTCTACTTAAGCGTCCTCGCGTAGCTTGAAAATTTGTATCATTAAACTGTAAGCCTACTCCTGTAAATTTTAAAATAGGGTCTGCACTGCCAAAGTATTTGTATTGATCAGGATTAGCTATAATGGCAAGAGGGGCTGGTTTAATTTCAAATTGTTCATATACTATATTAATGTAATAGTTTTGTGTATCCATAGAAAAATAGGCAACTCTATAATAATGAAACCCTACATTTTCTCCAGCCATTTTCTCCAATCGTATTTCGCGAATTAAATCAATAGTATCATCCAATTTGAATCTTACAATCGAGTCATAGGTTATAACTGGATCAGGTTGTCCATAGGTTTTCCATTGACCAGGAGTAGGATAAAGATCTAAACGAGCAGGTGCAATGTAGAATACATTGGGAATGTAATGAACTGTATAGTTGTTAGAATGTACAGTTAAATCATTTCGATGAATAGCATAAAAACCTACATTTTCGCCTGGATCACGAACTAACGAACCTGTTATGATAGTTGCTGGTGTATCTCCATTCGTTAGACCTATAAGGGAGTAAAAAATGGCTGTATTTTCGGGATTTCCATATTCTTTCATATTACTGGGAAGAGGAGGGACTTCATATGGGCTATGAACGCGAATAGTCAAATCTGCAGGTGTAATCGTAAAAGTATTATCGATAAAAATGATGTTGTAATTGGAATTGCTTACATTACCTTGTAAAAAACGATAGATGCCTACATCTTCTCCTGGTTCTCTTGTTATGTTTCCTGTTAAAGAACGTATCGTATCTGAAAATTTAAAACCTTCAGCAGTATAACTGTATCGAGGTTCTCTCTCTCCATATACTTTTGTTTTCGAATCTGCTGTAATAGTTAAAGGTGCCGGAGTAATACTAAACTTGATAGGTTCAAGGTACAGGGTGTAATTGGGTGTTGAAGTAAGTGATCCCAATGTAAAGTCATATCGACCTACATTTTCACCAGGTAAACGATAAAGTTGGCCACGAAGAGGAACTATATCTTCTTGATGAATAAATCCACTAACAGTATAAGTTAAAGGCGGATCGACTTCTCCATATTCTTTTGTTAATGCATCAGGTGTAATGGTTAATATTGCTGGACGTACGTTTACTTTTATGGCTAAGCGTTCACTTTCACATCCGCTAGGGCTTCGCTGACTAATCCAATATATAAAAGTGTGTACAGCATCTGTTGGTATGGTTGGTGTAACACTACTTCCTTGTCCGCCTGTAGCTCTTGTATACCACATAAGTACATGACCAGGGGCAACATCTATCGTAAAAGGAGTAGAAGTATCACCATAGGTAAATTCAACGGCATTGTTTTCTACAATAGGCATAGCAACATTTTCCATTCGAACTGTAACAGCTGTTCTCGTCGTACTTTCACAGTTATGAATCGTTTGAGAAGCATAATAGGTTCTATTATTTATTAATCTATTGGTAGAAGCAAGAGGAGTACTGCCTTCGGGGGCATTATACCATTTGATTGTACTTCCAGTAGCTTCTAAATCAGCAATTGTAGGTTGATTAGAAGGACAAAAAAGTTGTTCTGCCTCAGCAGTTGGTGCTGCTGTATTAACAATAGTAGCGGTTATAGGGATACGTGTTGATTCACAACCAGCTACTATATGATAACTTGAGGTATAATAAGTTGTTCCACTAACTATAGGAGTATTGTAAGCTAACGGTGTTGTCGAGGTAGCTGTTGCATACCAACGGGTAATGTATAAATCTTCTACTGCTACTTGTATATGTGCTAATGTAGGGGCATTACATAAATATTGATTGCTATCCGCTCGTGGAGGTTGAGGGGTAAGAATAATGATTTCTATAGGTTTTCGTTCTGCTTTACAGTTTCCGTTAATCAATTCAACATAATACGTACCTGATTGGCTGATTGTTGTTATTTCAGTAACGTCCGTTGCTGAAGCATACCATTTGGGTTGGCCTGTACATGCAGTACGGAGTCTAATTGCGGTCACAGCTGTTGGTGCACAGAAAAAGGGATTTTCAACGGTTATTTCACCCAAATCTGAAAATACAATTTCTGTTTGTATGGGTAAGGCATCCTTGTTTTCGTTAAATACAAAAGAAGATGCTTTGTTTAAGGGAAACGCCAAGAGTGAACAACAGAAGAGCAGTACTCCTGTTAGTAGTAGTTTTGGATTCATGTACATTGATTTTTAGATCTATTTTCTTAGTTAATTCTTTGATTAGAGAATTGGGTTTTAAAATTAAGAAAAATATAACATAATTTAGTTATGAAAATATCTAAAAAAAATCAATAATAAAAATTTTAATAGATGATATTTCTTTATTTAGTTAATTATAGGTGATTTTGTTTGAAAAGAATAACAAATTTATTTGGGGGTAAACTATATCGCTTAGACTAAATAATGTAGATAGGATAGGGGAAAAGGATGTAAATAAAAAAGGGAAAGCACATGTGCTTTCCCTTTTTTATTCGTCTCAGAAATAAGATTATCCTCTTCTTTCTTTGATTTTTGCTTTTTTACCAGTAAGTTCTCTGAAGTAGAAAATACGAGCTCTACGAACTTTACCTCTTTGATTTAATTCGATTTTTTCTAAAGCAGGCATGTTGATTGGGAAGATACGCTCTACACCAACGTTACCAGACATTTTACGGATAGTAAAAGTCTCAGTAGCACCTGAACCTCTTCTTTGGATAACTACTCCTTTAAAGAACTGAGTTCTTTTTTTGTCACCCTCTTTAATTTCGTAGTACACAGTAATTGTGTCTCCAGCTTTAAATGCTGGGAAGTCTTTTTTTGCAACTAATTCGTCTTGAACGAATTTCATTAAATCTGCCATTTCTGAAAAAAATAATTAATTAATTTAAACCAACATGCACGGACCTCGCCAGAGGTTAGTTTAAAGCGAGTGCAAATATATGAAAATCCAATAAAATAATCCTAATTTTTAGGCTAAATAATTGAGATATTGTTCTTTACTTAATCTATAAGGTGAATCACCCATTCTGTTTTAAAAAAGAATAGGAAAACTAACTCAAAACGAGAAGCTTAGCTTTATTTTTGCTTGTCTTCTAAAAGATCAGGTCTTCTGGTTTTAGTATGTTCATAAGCCATGTCTTCCCTCCATTTATCAATAGCAGCAAAATTACCGCTTAGTAATACATCAGGAACCTTCCATCCTTTGTATTCCGAAGGTCTTGTATAAATAGGAGGAGCAAGCAAATTATCTTGGAAGCTATCTGTTAAGGCTGAGGTTTCATCATTTAGTACACCTGGAATTAGACGAATTAAAGCATCACATAAAATAACAGCTCCTAATTCTCCACCAGATAGCACATAATCACCTATTGAAATTTCCTTCGTGATAAAATGATCGCGTACGCGTTGATCTACTCCTTTGTAATGGCCACATAGAATAATGATATTCTTCAGTAGTGACATGCTATTAGCCATAGATTGATTCAATGTTTCTCCATCAGGAGACATGTAAATAATCTCATCGTATTCACGTTCCTCTTTTAATTTGCTAATACAACGATCAATCGGTTCAATACTCATGACCATCCCTGCACCACCACCGAATTGATAGTCATCAACATTTTTGTGCTTGTTGGTGCTATAATCACGTAAATTATGAAAGTGTACTTCAACAAGTCCTTTCGCAATCGCTCGTTTTAAAATAGAAGCTTGAAAAGGGCTTTCAATTAATTCAGGAACAACCGAAATGATATCTATGCGCATGGGTTTTAAATTTGAGCAAAGGTACAATCCTCTTTTGTACAATCCAATGGTTATATGCCCATCAAGTTCAGTTTCCTGCGAATTTTTAATTTAATTCAATGTTGCGTATTATTTATTTGTTGTAGAAATTATCCCTTTATTTGGTTAGAAATATAGGAGATGTTTACCTTTGTAGGTATGAGTTTATCTAAAGCAAATGTATTGTTTATGGCAGCAGTTACGGGGTTAATTGTTGCTAATTTATATTATTGCCAACCCTTAATACCACTAATTGCGGATGAGTTTGGCGTTTCAGAAGCTTCAGCAGGGACATTAACGTATTTAACCCAGGCGGGCTATGCAATAGGGATGTTTCTGATGATTCCGTTAGGAGATCGATTAGAGCGAAAAAAACAAATTACCTACACAACCCTTTGTGCTATTATTGCTTTGGGATTAACAGCAAGTGTCACGAATTTCTTCTGGCTACAGGTAATTAGTTTTTTACTTGGTGCTACTTCCATCGTTCCTCAACTTGTTCTGCCAATGGCCGCTAGTTTAGCTTCAGAAGAACAACGAGGAAAAGTAATTGGTACTGTAGTCAGTGGTTTGTTGATTGGGATTTTATTCTCGCGTACTTTAAGTGGATTTGTAGGAATATGGTTAGGCTGGAGAGGGATGTTCTGGATTGCAACGGCAATTGGAGTCTTACTTGTTATTCTGATTCAATTTCGACTTCCTATTAATAAACCAACATATCAAGGATCTATTTCGAGTTTATATCGTTCGCTTTTTATTTTAATTAAAGAACAACCTGTACTTCGAGAAGCTACTTGGATTACAAGTTTAGCTTTCGCTCAATTTGGTGCTTTTTGGACGACGATGGTATTGTTATTACACAATCAGCCTTTTGGGTATGACAGTGCTTTGATTGGATCTTTTGGATTAATTGGGGCTTGTGGTGCTTTCGCAGCGCCTTTAGTTGGGAAGATTGGTGGAGCAGGAGGCGCTCAAAAATTAATCTTATATGGCATAAGCATGACATTTTTGAGTTTTGTTGTTTTTGCATTATCTGCCACATCTATTGTGGGCATTATTATTGGAATAGTCCTGATAGATTTAGGATTACAAACGATTCACGTCTCTAATCAAACGCGTATTTACTCCTTATTGCCTGAAGCACGTAACCGATTGAATACTGTCTATATGTCATTTAGTTTCCTCGGAACAGCTTTTGGCTCGGCTTTTGGTTTATATTTGTGGAAATATTTTGGATGGGTAGGTGTTTGTTTAGGTGGCATGGCTTTGGCCTTTTTGTCATTTCTGATTTATCTACGCACAAAGAAAAAAAATAGTAAAAATTAATAACATAAGAAGAATGGAAAACGGTATTTACGCAAAATTTAATACGTCAAAAGGCGAGATTTTAGTTAAACTAACTGAAGATAAAACACCTGGAACAGTAGGTAACTTTGTTGCATTAGCAGAAGGAAAATTAGAAAATTCAGCACGTCCACAAGGAAAACCGTACTATGATGGATTAAAGTTTCATAGAGTTATACCAGATTTTATGATTCAAGGAGGATGTCCACAAGGAATTGGATCAGGTGGACCAGGTTATACATTTGATGATGAATTTGATGCTACATTAACGCATGATGGTCCTGGAGTATTGTCTATGGCAAATGCAGGTCCTGGAACAAATGGATCACAATTCTTTATCACACACGTTGCTACACCGTGGTTAGACGGTAAACATACTGTTTTTGGACGTGTAATCAGTGGACAAGATATCGTGGATGCAATTACACAAGATGACATCATCGAATCAATCGAAATTGTACGTGTTGGTGAAGATGCGCAAAAATGGAATGCAGTTGAGGCTTTCCGTACATTTGAAGGAGCAAGAGAAAAAAGAATTGCAGAACAGAAAAAAGCAGGAGAAGAAGCTTTAGAAAAAGTAGCTGCTGGTTTTGAGCGTACTGAAAGTGGATTGCGTTACCAAATGATCGTAAATGGATCAGGGAAACAAGCTGAAAAAGGTAAAACAGTTGCGGTTCACTATAAAGGAGCTTTAGATAATGGAATGGAGTTTGACAATTCATACAAACGCAAAAAACCAATCGAGTTTCCTTTGGGAATGGGACATGTAATTGAAGGATGGGACGAAGGAATTTCCCTATTACGCGTAGGAGATAAAGCTCGTTTCGTTATTCCTCCTTATTTAGGATACGGAGAAAGAGGTGCAGGTGGAGTTATTCCTCCAAATGCAATCCTAGTATTCGATGTTGAATTAATGGATGTAAAGTAATATAACATAAGCTCCCAATCTTTTTTAAGATTGGGAGTTTTTTATCCAATGCTATTTTTTTATGAAAGAGAAAATCAATACGTGTTACGAGAAAATAAAACCCTATGTGCATCATACGCCTATTATGGAGTCTGGTCATATTGAAAACTTTCTAGGTAGTGATTTGTATTTTAAATGTGAAAACTTTCAGCGTGCAGGAGCCTTTAAAATGAGAGGCGCAACTAATGCTATTTTGCATTTAACTACAGAGCAAAAAGAAAAGGGAGTTGTGACACACTCCTCAGGTAACTTTGCGCAGGCACTTGCTTTGGCTGCTCGTACTTTTGGCGTGAAATGTTATATTGTAATGCCATTTAATGCACCTAATGTAAAAAAGGATGCGGTGGTAATGTATGGAGGGGAAATTGTGGAATGTGCTCCTACGATGGAGTCGAGAGAGCGTGTATGTAATCAAGTGATTGATGAAACAGGTGCAACATTCATTCACCCTTCAAATGAAATCAATGTCATTATAGGGAACAGTACAGCGACGAAAGAGTTATTGGAAACTGAACCAGATTTAGACGCCTTGATTGTGCCTGTTGGTGGTGGTGGATTATTAGCTGGAACTATTTTAGCAGCTCAGGCCTTTGGAAAAGAGAGGATTGAAGTATATGCAGGAGAACCTTATGAAGTAGATGATGCCTTTCGTTCCTTAACAAGCGGAAAGATTGAATGTAATCTTTCTGTGGATACTATTGCAGATGGTTTGCGTACGCAGTTGGGAGATGTCAATTTTCCAATTATTAAAGAAGGTGTAAAAGCGATTATTCGCGTTCGAGAAAATGAAATTATTAGTGCCATGCGCCTCATTTGGCAACGCATGAAAATTGTTGTAGAGCCAAGTAGTGCTGTAGCTTTAGCCGTATTGATTAAAGAACGCCCACTATTTGAAGGCAAAAAAGTAGGAATTATTTTATCTGGTGGAAATGTAGATTTAGATAATTTACCCTTTTAAAAGGTTTAGTTTTTTACTAAACCTTTTTTTATGCTTTTAATCGAACAATTGTTGATAGGTCTCACTATACTTTTTTCGTAAACGCTGTTTCGTCTTTTTTACAGCATCAATTGTAATGCCTAAAATATTAGCCGTCTCTTGATTGGTAAGATTCAATCGCTGTAATAAAATAACACGTAAATTAGAATCTGTTAAATCTGGAAAGGAAGCGATGAGGTTTTCATAATATTCTGACTGCTCTGTTTGAAAGGTCTTTTTGAATACCAACCAACTCTCATCTGTCATCAAGTGAGAAGAAATAGTTTGTTCTAGCTTCATGCGTTCCGCTTGGGATTTTACACTTGTAGAATCCTTTATTTTATTTAATTCAACTTCTAAGATATTGATCTGTTTTGTTTTTTCTGCTAAGTATTCTTTATAGGAGTCCAAAGAGTGATTCGTATCTTGCCATCTTTTCTCCGATTCAGCCATCTCTTGTTCAATTTTTTGAATATTAGATTCATACATGGATGCTTGTTTGGATAATTGTTTTCGATATACTTTGTAAAGAAAAACAAGAACACAACCCAATGAAAAAGAAAGTGATAAAAAAAGTAGGCGCTGATAATTAATTTTCTCATAGTGATAGCGCTGTGATTCCAATTGTAAGTTAATCAATTCAATTTCGGCATCCCAATTAATTTGATCGATGGCCTTTTGACCTTCAGTTTCACTAATATATTCATTGAGGGTCGTTAACTTTCTTCTATAGAGCAATTCGCGTTTTTCATCTTTTTCCGCAATAGAAACTTCCAATAGTAATTTCATGATATCATATTCAAACCCCTTGACATAATTTAGGGTTTGTGTATACGAAAAAGCCTCTAGTGCTGTTTTCTTTGTATTTGCTACATCACCTTTATCCCAATATACTTGTGCAAGCGAAAGCAAGGCAAACATAGTATTCTTTTTGTCATCCACTTTCTTAGAAAGTGTAATATCTTCTTCTAAATAAGCAATGGCTTTTTCCCAATTTTGTTTATTGTTTTCGATGCTTGCTAAATCACCTAAAATCTTGGCATAACGCAAAAGATCTCCTTGACTTTCTGCTAAATTTTTGGCTTGTATTAAATAAGGGTAAGCTAATGCTTCTTGTTTGTCCTTAATTGCAAAATTACCAATTGCATTCAATAAGCTAGTGTAATTGATATTGTCTTTGGAAGTGAATTGTAATGCTTTGGTTAAGTAGGTAATTCCCTGTTTATATTTGCCTATAGTGCCATAGAAATAACCGATTTTTCGGTAGATGTCAGTAGGCTGTATGGTAATTTCTTCTGGATGGTGATCTAAAACGTAAGCAACCTCGCTATAGTAATTAGCGGCTTCGATATAATGATTATAGGTATAGTAGTAAAACCCAATTTGGGTATTAAACCAATGGGTTAAATTAGGGAAATTTAAAGCTTTTATTTGTGCTTCCGCTTCTTTCATTAATAAGGTCGTCTGCTCATTAAATGCGCCTAGCTCCTCCGCTTTAATTTGAGCCCTTTTCACCTTCTGAATGATATGTAATAGGTCCTTTTGCAAGGGATGAGGGCTGGAGGATTGAGCCTGAACTAGGTCGTCTAATTTAGTAACATCATCTACTTTATGTAGCTCTGTTAGGAATTGGTTGATATGTAAAGAGGTATTCTCTCTTGTATTGCTACAAGAATAGAAACATAATAAAATAATAAAGTATACTATTTTTTTCATAAATACCTTTTTATATCGAATGAATGAGCAAATATAGTTAAATTTTTGGATGTCCACCCTTTTGTCCACCCTAATGTCCACCCCAAATATATTATTTTTTTAACAGAATGTTATATTTTGCTTAAGTTTTTGTAAAGACACCTTATGGCTTCAAAAACAACAAACAATTAAATCAATTATTAATCATTATTTACTCTATTTAATTTATGAAGCAGAAATTACTTTTAACGTGGCTGTTCTTACTCAGCTTTTCGTTATCGATGTTCTCCCAGATCCAAATTGGTTCGGGAACAGCTACTACGGATCGGTTTCCGATTTATGGACGAGACTCTTTCAGTGTTAGTCAACAGATTGTTCTGAATTCTGAGTATTTAGCTCAGGACGGAATGGCTGGAGATATCACGAAAATAAAATGGTTTGTAGAAACTTTTTCAGGTGGTAGTGATAAATGGGATGATTGGGATGTATATATTACTCACACAACTAAAACCTCTTTTTCAGGAAGTTCTGATTATGTATCTTTAGCAGGAGTGACACCAGTATTTAGCGGTATAATTACTCCAGTTGTTGGACAATGGCTGGAATTGACCTTAACTACTCCTTTTAATTATAATGGAACGGATAATATTTTAGTTACCGTAGTGGAAAAAAAACCAGATTATTCTTCATTTGAAGGAAAACCTTTTTTTAGAAGCTATACAGCGACAAATAGAGGGATGTATAGTTCCAGAGATTCAGGAGGAATTTATAATGTGGTAAATTTAAATAGTGTTTCTGGAACACGAACTAGTTCAGTGGGCCAAATACAATTTTTAGGAGCTTTGAATCCTTGTCAAAAACCAGAAAATCTTTCTGTTTCTGGATTAACTTCAACCACAGCTACGATGAATTGGGTGAATAACTCAGTGAGTATTATGGCACAAGAGTATGAACTGCGTACCAATACGAATGTCGGAACAGCTACAGGAAGAATTAGCACAGGTTCAGTATCAAATGCTGAAGAGCAAGTTGATTTGACTACGTTGACTCCAGATACACAATATTATTTTTATATCAAAACAAATTGTGAGGATGATATTAATTCGTCTTGGGCAATGATTAGCTTCAAAACCCTTTGTGCACCTGTAAATATTCCTTATGCAATGACTCTTTCTTCATCTTCTGTTGTGCCAAGTTGCGTTACAGTACAAGATGTTAATAATGATGGTAAAACGTGGACGGCTTCTAGTAAACCTTCTTCTTCAGGTTTTGTAGATTCAAATGTAATGAAATACAATGTGCATACTACTAATGCTGCTAATGATTGGTTTTATACACAAGGTTTAAATTTAGTAGCAGGGCAAAGTTATCGCGTTTCTTTTAAATATAGAGATGCAGGTCAAATTGAGAAATTGAGAGTAAGCTATGGTTCATCAGCTGTCAATACAGCTATGACCAACGAATTGTTTACAACTGAAACGGGAAATACTAGTGCGACAGTAACTAAATTTATTGATTTCGTGCCTGCAACAAGTGGTGTGTATCACATTGGTTTTCAGTCATATTCTGAAGCAAATAAGTCTTCTTGGTTTATTGGAGATGTTAAAGTAGATGTATCGCCAGCTTGTATTGAACCAACGGATGCTAGATTAACTAGTGTAACGTCCAATACAGCCGTTTTTGGATGGACTGCTTCTACTGGTTTGCCAGCAAATGGGTATGCGTATGAAGTTCGTACAGAAGGTAACCCAGGTGATGCTACTGGACGTGTAGCTTTTGGAACTACAGCAGCAGGCGTAGTTACAGCAACAGTAAATGGATTATTGCCTAATACAGCTTATAAGTTTTATGTGAGAGCTGTATGTTCTGGAACTGATTCAAGTGTATGGACAGAGGTATTGAACTTTAGAACTGCTTGTGTGGCAGAGAATGTTCCTTATGTGATGGATATTAACTATGTAACTACACCAAATATTCCGTTCTGTTTAGCCGTACAAAATGTCAATAATGATGAAAAAACATGGATATCGTATGCTAAACCATCTGGAACTCCATTTAGAGGTACAAAAGTAATGGGATATCCTTATCATAGTAGTAATGCTGCGGATGATTGGTTCTTTACTCATGCAATTAATTTAGTAGCAGGCCAAAGTTATCGATTGAAATTTAAATATTCGCATGGTAATTACGCAGAAAAGTTACGTGTAAGTTATGGTACTTCAGCGGTAAATACAGGAATGACGACTGAGTTATTCGCAGTAACTACTAGTGCAAGTAGTGCTACAGTTGAGAAAGTAATTGATTTTACACCAGCTACAAGTGGCGTATTTTATATTGGTTTTCAGGCGTATTCAGATGCAGATAAACTTACTCTTTATGTAGGCGATGTCGAATTAGATAAAACACCAACGTGTTTTGTGCCTGGTGAGATAACTGTTGATAGAGCCACTTTGACTTATGATAGTGTTATCTTTACTTGGGTTGTACCAGAACAGGCACCTGTGAGTGGGTATGAGTATGAAATTCGCACTTCAGGTAATCCAGGTGAAGCTACAGGACGCGTGGCTACTGGATCAACAGCAGCAGGTGTACTAACAGCAACAGTAAATGGATTAACACCATTGACAGACTATAAAATTTACATTCGATCTAAATGTGTCGGAACGGATAGAAGTGTTTGGACAGAAGGAAAATCATTTAAAACGCTTTGTCAACCACCTGCTTTAGTTTCTTCTACTGGTGGAACAATCTGTGGAGTTGATACAACAACACTTCAAGCGACTTATGAAAGAGGCTTGGTAAGATGGTATGAAACAGCGACAAGCACAACTGCATTAGGTACAGGAAACACATTTGTTACACCAGAAATTTCACAAACGACATCATATTGGGTAAGTTCAACTGCGGATGCAGTAGCTAAAAATGTAGGGAAAGTTGCCCCAACTGATAATTCTACTTATGAAAGTACGGATACAGGTATTGTATTCTCTGTTACAGAGCCAATAAAAATTACAAGTGCAAATATTTATGCTACAAGTAGTGGAACTATAAATGTAAAAATTACTAATAGTGTAGGAACCGAATTATATTCTACAGGGAATATAAATATTCAGGCAAATGGTATAACAACACCGACTCAAGTTCCTATGAATTTTGATGTACAGCCAGGTACAGGTTACCGCATGTTAATTAAAGCTTATTCAGGAGTATCTTTAATTAGAGAATACTCAGCTCCTTTTCCTTATGTAAGTGATGATAATGCAATTACACTTACAGGAGGATATCTTTCGGGTGCAAGTTCCACCTATTATTATTTTTATAATATTGGATATGAAGTAGGATGTACGAGTCCTCGTACTGAAGTAGTAGCTACTGTAACTGAAGCACCAGCTTTTACATTATCAACAGCGGAGTTAGAAATTTGTAGAGAACAAATGAGCAATGTAGTTACTGTTACTGAAGGAACTGCAAATTATGATACGTACGAATGGATGCCTACTACTGGAGTAACAGGAAATGCTACTACGGGATGGACATTCTCACCAACAGAGACTACAGATTATGTGTTAACTGTATCTCAATCGAATGGTGCTTGTAAAGTTAAAAAGACAGTACGAGTTGTTGTAAAACCTACTCCAGAGGTAAATGGTATGGTAACATCAATAGAGTTGTGTCCTGGAACAGTAGGAGAATTGAATGCCGGTACTGGTAGAAGTACTGAATCTATTTTTGGAACAGGAACATCGGCTACAGGTACAACAAGTTATCCAAATCCTCTGTCTGCTTTCTATGGAGGTGTGAAGACACAAATGCTTTATACCAAAGACGAATTGTTAGCAAAAGGATTAACTGCTGGTAGTATGATTCAAACACTTGCCTTTGAATTAAATGCTTTTGTTGCTTCTCAGTGTAAAGATTTTACCATTCGAATGGGACATACGACTAGAACTACTATGGCATCGGCAAGTTTAGGTACTTCGTCAACGTTGACAACCGTTTATAATAGCTTATCTTTTACTCCATCAGCTTCAGGTTTTGTAACATTTACATTGAACACTCCATTCGTGTGGGATGGTACAAGTAATTTAATTATTGAAACCGTACACAATGCTGGAAACGGTGGTAATGGTTCTGGAACAACACATCGTTATTCAACTACTACATTCGATAGTGTTGTTTACGGAGCATCTGATAGTGTTACTGGAGGAATAGGTGGAATGGATGCTAGAACCTCATTTACTTCTAGTGGCGTTTCGAGAAATAGACCTAATATTAAATTAGGATTTACGGCTACACATCAATATACATGGGCTCCATTAACGGGCTTATACACAAACCCAGAGGGAACTGAAGCATATACTGGAGATTCACGTCGAATAGTATATGTAAGAGCTATAGAACCAGCTACTTATACTTTAACAGCTAAAGATGGAGATTCAGGGTGTGAGATTACAAGAGAAGTTGCAGTAGAAATGGTAGATCTTGGAAGTTTTGTAATTGATGAATCTACTTTTTGTGAAACAGTAAATGTTACTGATATTCCAATGACTATTACTGGTGAAACAACTGCAAAATGGTTTGCTTCAATGACAGCTACAACAGCGTTAACAACAATTACGCAAACAGGTACGTATTATGTGGAGTTGACTAATGGGACTTGTAGTTCACCACGTCAACCTGTACAAATAGAAATTCTTCAACCTGTTCTTCCAATTGCGGATGCGGATCAATCATTATGTGAAGATGCTACATTGGCAGATTTAGAGGTTACACTGGCTAATCGATTTGAAAGTAAATGGTATGCATCTGAAACAGCAACGGAAGCTTTACCTGATACAACCGTATTGAGTAACGGAACGACTTATTATGTATCAAGTCATTTCCCTCAAGTAGGATGTGAGTCTGAAAGAATAGCAATAACGGTTCATTTATCACGTACTCCAGCTCCAGAAGCACAAGCAATTCAAAGATTCTGTTTAATTAATAATCCAACGGTTGCTAATTTGACAGCAGATGGAACAGCTATTAAATGGTATGACGCTCCTGTAGGAGGAACCTTGATTACATCTACAACACCTTTACAAGACGAAGCAATATACTATGCTTCACAAAAATTAAACAATTGTGAAAGTGAAGTTAGAACAGCTGTGCAGGTGTTTGTTGAAGCTATATTAGAAGCTCCAACAGTTGCAACAGCAGATATATATTATGCATATGGTGATACACCAGTTGTACTTGAAGCTAACCTTACCAGCGGAGACGAATTAGTGTGGTATGTAGGTGATGCAACAACGGGAAGTACAACTGCACCAACGCCTTCGGCAAATGCAGTTGGAATCACAACGTATTGGGTAAGTCAACGCATCATCAATGGATGTGAAAGTGCACGTACAGAAGTTAAAGTTCATGTAACACCAGCTGTATTAACTGTTGTTGCGAATGATCTTGCTAAAGTATATGGTGCTGCAGATCCGACGTTAACCTATACAGTTGAAGGATTTAAATTGACAGATAATGCAAGTGTAGTAACAGGAAGATTAGCTAGAGTAGCTGGAGAAAATGTAGGAGATTATGCAATTGGTATAGGTAGCTTAAGTGCAGCTAATTATACATTTGATTTTACAGCAGCGACTTTCAAAATTACACCAGCAGTATTAAGAGTACAAGCGACTCAAATGACTAAAGTATATGGACAAGTAGAACCTACTTTAGGATTTACGGGACAAGGATATCAATTTAATGATGATAACACAGCATTAACAGGTGCTCTAGTAAGAGAGCCAGGAGAAAATATCGGTACGTATGCGATTACACAAGGTACGTTAACATCGACAAACTATACGATTACGTTTACAGGAGCAAACTTTATAATTACTCCTGCAGAATTGACCATTAAAATGGTTAATCAAACGAAAGTATATGGGGATAATGATCCAGCTGTAAACTACCAAGTAGTAGGATTAACGAATGGCGATACAAATGCGGTTATTACAGGAGCATTAACACGTCAACAAGGTGAAAATGTGGGAGTATATGCTTACCAAAATGGAACTATAGCGACTACAACAAATTATCGCTTACAGTTTGAGTTAGGTAACTTAACCATTACTCCAGCTACTTTGATGATTACTCCTATAGGAGGACAGAATAAAGTATATGGACAAGATGACCCAGTATTAACCTATACAGCAACTGGATTTAAATTCACGGATACAACAGCTGTAATTAGCGGTTTATTAGGAAGAGTAGAAGGTGAAAACGTACGTGTTTACCGTTATGCAGTAGGTAGTTTAGCTTCGCTTCATAACAACTATACATTTGTAGTTGATACAGCAAGTACGTTTGAAATAAAACAAGCTCCTCTTGTTGTTGTTGTTGATGCAAATCAGCGAAAAATATTTGGAAGCGCTGACCCAATTTTAACGTATACCCTTCAAGGATTGCAGTTTAATGACAGAAATGTAAATGCAATTTCAGGTAACTTAGGAAGAGTAGCAGGAGAGGCAGTAGGCGTTTATGCAATCAATCAAGGAACACTTGCAGCGAGAGCAAATTACTTTATTGACACATTTGTACCTTCAACGTTTGAAATTGTTAGAGATGAAGTAGGTAATGTTACACTACCATCAAAAACATTTACGTATGATGGTACGGTGAAAAGTCTAGCGGTAACAGGAGATTTATCACCAAATGCTGTGGTAACTTATGTTAATAATAATCAAACAGAAGTTGGTCGTTATGCAGTAAAAGCAATTATTGATTACGGTCCGAATTTTGAAACAAAAGAATTGAACGCTGAATTGAGAATTGTCAAAGCAGAACAAGTGATTACGTTTGATGAATTGAGTGTTGTAATATTAGATGATACTCCTTCATTCCAATTAGAGGCTAGAGCAAGTTCTAGATTGCCAATTCGTTACGAAGTGACTTTTGATGATCAACCAATCTTAACCATGACACCAGCTGGATTAGTTACACCATTACAAGTAGGTACAGCAACTATTACGGCGTATCAAGATGGTAATGAAAATTATTTACCAGCTAAACCAGTGTCAAGAACACTAATCATTAAGAGTAATGGAACGGAAATATCCGAACTACTAGTAGATGGTGTTTCTTATGGTAAAATACAAGATGAAACTTATGTGGTATTAGATTGTGCTACAAACCAAAATACAGTAACCTTAGATGTTATTGTACCAAAAGGCACAACAGTAAAACCAAGTACTCAGATTGTAGTAGACGTGAAAACATATGGAGTACACAGACAAGAAATCGAAGTATTCTCAGAAGATGGTACGAAGAGTAAAAAGTACTATGTAATCATAGAGAAACGTTTAGCAACTACAAATGTTATTTATCAGAAATACGAAAACGTATTATTAGTAAATAACAATCAAGAAACAAACGGAGGCTATAATTTTGTGAAATTCGAGTGGTTTAAAAATGACGAATTGATTGGTACACAACAAGCGTATTCTGCAGGAGGTGAATATGGAATGAAGTTAGATCCAACTGCTACATACCACGCTGTTCTTACTTTGAAAAATGGAACTAAGTTTACAACTTGTCCAATTGAATTAGGATTTGAACAGGCAGATGAATTACAAGTTTACCCGAATCCAGTTCGTAAAACAGAGTCGTTGAATGTTGTATTAGATTCTAAAACAGACTATGAAAACTCATACATTATTTATAACGTATTAGGACAAGTAGTAAGTAAAGGATCATTCAACGGCAATAGAAAAGAGTTGAATTTACCAACTACAATTACTACAGGATCTTATTTCTTAGTATTGAAATCAGAAGGGAAACACCAATCTGTTCAGTTTATTGTAAGAGAATAGTAGGAAAGAGTAGGTTTATTAATTTTAAATAGTTGTCAGGCGGTAGCACCGCTCCCGCCTGATTTTTAAAACGAATTTTATGAAAAAAGTTATATATGCATTAAGCCTATTTGGTCTGTGTTTGATTAGTCAAACAGCGACAGCTCAATTTAGCCGTTACTATTACAACAAACACGAAGTCGGCGTTAGCGTGCAGGGTGGTTATTTAGGCGTTCAAAATAGTTTGCCTTATAATGCGAAATCAGATGGAGGAATGTCTTATGGAGCTGGGCTTCACTATGATTATCATTTGTCTCGCAAATGGAGTGTAGGTATTGGAGGAATTTATACCATGAATTCAATCAAGAGCGACATGAGCCGCTTAGAAGGAAGTTTACCTGTAACTGATTGGGAAGGAGATAACTTTATCTTTCGATACAAAGCAAGTTCAGTTAGCGAGAAAATAACACTAAATCAACTGAACATTCCCATTACAGTAGGTTATACAATGGAGAACAATTTGTATTTCAGAACAGGGGTTCAAATAGGTTTGAGTATGACAAGCGAAGTAGAAACGACTTTCAATCAGCTACAAACCGAAGGATATTTTCCACAATATGAATTGGTTTTACCTTATCCTGAATTTGGAGGATTGGGCTCTTTTGATTCACCCAAAGAAAAGAAAGATATTGATGTTGATACGCGAATCGCTTGGGTAGGAGAAGTAGGATACAAATATGAATTAGCCGAAAGACAAAATTTATACTTTGGATTGTATTTTGATATTGGAC
>NZ_JBQZGD010000034.1:0-20769 GCF_052691955.1 Myroides sp. TSA_177.3 | reverse complement strand
TCAGCGATTTGGATTCCAGCATCAGCTAATAATTTAGCTGTTCCGTCTGTTGTTCCTGTGAACTCTAATCCGCCTGCTACTGATAAGTCTCCTTTTGTTGTTGCGATTGTATTCGCTAACTCATCTAAAGCATCTTTAACATTCGTTGATGTTAAACCTGAATCTGTATTGTCGTAACGAATATTATCTGAATTAATGTCAATTGTAGCAATTGGATTTCCTTCTGAATCTTTGAATACATAAGTTCCATTTGATTTAGATAAATCTTCCACAATTACTAAAGCTGGATCGATTGTTACACCTGTTGCTCCTGCTTTCGGTTGACCGTTTTCATCAATTTCCTTCTCGTTGTAGTATGTAAACGTTCCGTTTGCATTCTTTACTAATACCGTTACTGTTTCGTTCTCTGTAACGATTGTTTTGAATTTGCTATTGTCTACATTTACCCATGAATTTGTAGAAGCATCCCATTCTTGGAAAATTACATCTCCTGTTGTTTGATCGTAAACAATTTTAGTGAATCCACCAGTTGTCTCTGTCAAATGTGTAATGTAATCATTGATTGTAGGGTACGTGCGTCCATCAACTGTAATAGGTCCGTTTTTCACGATTTCCTCAAAGTTGTTTACTACACCACCTACTACATCAATTGCATAAATACCTGCTGGTAAGTTTGCAGCATCTACTGTTGTAGGAACTACTCCATCATTAGCAGCTAAATAAGCTTCTGATACATAGTATTGTTTGTCGTTTACTGTAATGATTGTCGTTTGACTCTCATTTGCTTGAACGATTGTTTCGAATTTGCTGTTGTCTACATTCACCCATGAATTTGTAGAAGCATCCCATTCTTGGAAAATTACATCTCCTGTTGTTTGATCGTAAACAATTTTAGTGAATCCACCTGTTGTTTCTGTCAAATGTGTGATGTAATCATTGATTGTAGGATACGTACGTCCATCAACTGTGATTGGTCCGTTCTTCACGATTTCCTCAAAGTTGTTTACTACACCTCCTACTACATCAATTGCATAAATACCTGCTGGTAAGTTTGTAGCATCTACTGTTGTAGGAACTACTCCATCATTAGCAGCTAAATAAGCTTCTGATACATAATATTGTTTGTCGTTTACTGTAATGATTGCCGTTTGGCTCTCATTTGCTTGAACGATTGTTTCGAATTTGCTGTTGTCTACATTCACCCATGAGTTTGTAGAAGCATCCCATTCTTGGAAAATTACATCTCCTGTTGTTTGATCGTAAACAATTTTAGTGAATCCACCTGTTGTTTGTGTCAAATGTGTGATGTAATCATTGATTGTAGGATACGTACGTCCGTCAACTGTGATTGGTCCGTTCTTCACGATTTCCTCAAAGTTGTTTACTACACCTCCTACTATATCAATTGCATAAATACCTGCTGGTAAGTTTGTAGCATCTACTGTTGTAGGAACTACTCCGTCATTAGCAGCTAAATAAGCTTCTGATACATAGTATTGTTTGTCGTTTACTGTAATGATTGTCGTTTGACTCTCATTTGCTTGAACGATTGTTTCGAATTTGCTGTTATCTACATTTACCCATGAGTTTGTAGAAGCATCCCATTCTTGGAAAATTACATCTCCTGTTGTTTGATCGTAAACAATTTTAGTGAATCCACCTGTTGTCTCTGTCAAATGTGTAATGTAATCATTGATTGTAGGGTATGTACGTCCATCAACTGTAATAGGTCCGTTATTCACGATTTCCTCAAAGTTATTGATTACGCCTCCTACTACATCAATTGCATAAATACCTGCTGGTAAGTTTGTAGGATCTACTGTTGTAGGAACTACTCCATCATTAGCAGCTAAATAAGCTTCTGATACATAGTATTGTTTATCATTTACTGTAATGATTACCGTTTGGCTCTCATTATCTGTAATGATTTTTTTGAATTTACTATTGATAACATTTACCCATTGTTGCGTTGCTTCATCCCATTGTTGGAAGCTTGCATTTCTATTTTGACTATCGTACACGATTTTAGTAAAACCACCTGTACTTTCAGTTAAATAAGTAATGTAATCGTTAATTGTAGGATATGTACGTCCATCTACAGTAATAGGTCCGTGGTTTACAAACTCTTGGAAGTTATTTACCACTCCGCCTACTACGTCAATTGCGTAAACTCCTGCTGGTACAGTTCCTGCAGTCCAAGCATCAATTGTCGCTTGTGTAGGTAATTGATTCGCTTGTAAATAAGCTTCAGCAATATAGTACTGTTGTTTCTTTGATGTATTAGAAACGATAACAGTTTTACTTTCGTTATCTGTAACAATCTTTTTGAACTTAGCATTGTTTACATTTACCCAGCTTTTTGTTACTTCATCCCATTCTTGGAAAATAGCATCACCAGTTGTTGCATCGTAAACAATTTTAGTAAATCCACCTGTACTTTCAGTTAAATACGTGATGTAGTCATTAATTGTAGGGAACGTACGTCCGTCTACATTAATAGGCCCTTGATTTACTACTTCCTCAAAATTGTTAACAACACCTCCTACTACATCAATCGCGTACACGCCTGCTGGTATAGTACCTGCAGTCCATGTGTCAATTGTTGCTTGTGTAGGAGTGTCATTAACTTGTAAATACGATTCTGAAATGTAATACTGTTGTTTCTTTGATGTATTAGAAACGATAACAGTTTTACTTTCATTCGCCGCAACGATATCACCAAAATTGATTTCAACTTTGTCTCCATCGGCATTGATATAATATAATTTATCCCCTTCATAAATTACATTACCTTCCGTATTTCTAACAATATTTTTGATAAGGTTTGTCACCTTATCACCTTCCATATTTAGGATATTTTCAAAGTTATTTACAACAATAGCTGGAATATCGCTCTCTGTTGTTAAACGTTGCCATGTATCAATATACCAATAGTAATAACCTGGAGTAACATCACTCACAGTTTTAATATTGAATACTAACAAGCTATTTACGTTTCCATTCTTGATCGTTTTAATATCTTTAGTGCTAGATAAAGACACATTAGGAATTAAAATTCCTCGATCACCTTCTTTAGCGTGAACTGTTAATTCAGCTGACTTATTTGGTGTTGATGTTCCAATACCCACCTGTGCGTTTGCTGATATTGCTCCCATAACAAGTGCAATTGGTATTAGTCTTTTTTTCATAACTTAATATTTTGTGTCGTATTATTCTTTATATATCTTTTCGGCAATTAAAACTAGACGTATTTTATAGAGGTCTACAATTCAATTTGTCCATTTTGTTACTTCTTCTATTCACATCAATTCGTTCCTTTTTGTTCTACTTGAACTCAAATTCAACCGATGCGATGAAACGCTTTTCACGCTATCATTTTTCTTTAACAAAAATCTCAATTATATATATAATACATGTTTCACATTATTAGCAAGGACTACATTCCAACAATATGAATCAATACTAAAAAACTAAAAATCAATTAGTTAATAAAAAGAAAAGAGTCAGTACGTTTCATTTTCTACACGTACGAAAAAAAAGTACAAAAACATGATATAAATCATATAAGTAAAAAGTCAATTCCGCTTTTTGTTGTTAAAAAAAGTAAAATACGAGCTATAGTCTTGCTTGAGCATCGAAAAACACAGGAAAAAAAGGAGAGAGAAATGTCCTTATTACACAACTTGTACTTGCGTTTTTTATTCCCTTATTTTTTCCTTTTCTTCAGAAAAAATAAACGACCTACAAATCCTTTTTTCTCTATAAAAGGAATAAATAGGTATTTCGCTCCAAAAACGACCTTCATATTTTAACGTTAGTCCATTTTTATTTATTTTAATACCTAAGAGACCTTGAACAAAACAATAATCAAGTAGCACGTCTTATTTTGCGTTTTTGTAGTTTTGATTCTTGAAGGATGGTTAAATTTATTTTCGATCTAATCCTGAAGAATAAAAACAAGGTACTTCTTTGTATCAAACGAATCTTGTGGAAAATGTTTTATTTTAGTTGTTGTGGAAAATAATCCACGTAATTTTTCCTACATTGAAAAGAGTAATTAAAAATTGAATACTTTATAGCTTGATGAAGGTAGCTTGTTTCCCATCTTATAAGGAAAAGAGGAGTTCAGGTAAATCACTTAAATGCTGAACGAGTTTAAGCTCAAGTAAACCTAAATTTTTGAGTTCATCACAAAAGAGATGATAGTTAAACCACAAAGGAATTAGAGCCTCTTTATACTACTATAGGAGTAGCTTTGTTCGAGTATACTTGGAGTATCCTAGGAGTATACTAGGGAAAAAGGCCTTTTTGTCGAAGGAATGTCGAAGCAAACTCCAAGAAAACTCCAAGAAAACTCCAAGAAAACTCCAAGGAATGTTCAAGGAAGTACAATCCTATCCTTTAGTTTCTACTATTTAAAGTTTGTATAAAACAAAAAAACCACGCCTAGGCGTGGTTTTCTTTTATACGATATAATAGAGATGATTATTTCTCAATCGTTTGATATACTTTTAATGCTTCTTTTAACACTTCAGCAGAGCGAATCAAATCTTCTTTCTTCAAGACATACGCCATACGAGCTTCATTTAATCCAACACCTGGTGTAGAATAGAATCCAGCAGCAGGAGCAATCATAACTGTATCTCCGTTTAAGTCAAATTCTTCTAACAACCATTTTGCAAAAGCATCTGCATCTTTTACTGGAAATTTAGCAACACAGTAAAACGATCCATTCGGAACCGTTACAAAAACACCGTCAATCTCTTGTAAAGCTTTGATGAAAACATCACGGCGCTCTCTGTATTCAGTGATTACTTCATCAAAATACGATTGTGGTGTATCTAAAGCTGCTTCTGCTGCAATTTGCTCAAATGTAGGAGGAGAAAGGCGCGCTTGTGCAAATTTCATTGCTGCATCCATTACCTCTTTGTTTTTAGAAACAATACAACCAATACGAGCTCCACACATACTATAACGTTTCGAAACAGAATCAATCATAATTGCGTTATTCGCTAACTCTGGCATACTCATTACAGAAATATGTTTGAATCCATCATAAGCAAATTCGCGGTATACTTCATCAGCAATTAAAAACAAATCGTGTTTGATTACCAAAGCCGCTAATTGCTTCATTTCTTCTTCTGAATACAAATAACCTGTTGGGTTTCCAGGATTACAGATTAAGATTGCTTTTGTTTTTGGTGTAATTAACTTTTCAAATTCTGCAATAGCAGGTAAAGCAAATCCTGTATCAATGGTTGACATTACCGGAACAATGTTCACTCCATTTGAAATTGAGAATCCATTGTAGTTTGCATAGAATGGCTCTGGAATGATAATTTCATCTCCAGGATCCATAGTGCTACCCAAAGCAAACATTAACGCTTCTGATCCACCTGTTGTGATGATGATATCTTGAGCATTTACATCAATTTGATGCGCTTGATAATACTTCGCTAATTTAATTCTATAGCTTTCAAAACCTGCAGAATGGCTGTACTCAAGTACTTTTATATCTGCATCTTTTACCGCTTGTAAAGCATCTACTGGAGTTTTAATATCGGGTTGACCAATGTTTAAATGATAAACATGATGTCCTTTTTGTTTCGCCTTTTCAGCAAAAGGAACCAATTTTCTAATCGGAGACTCAGGCATATGGATGCCTTTTTGAGAGATTTTTGGCATGGTTAATTTTTTATTAATTCACTAAATAGCGACCAAACCTTGTTGATTTTTTAATCATCGATCAAATGAGGTAAAGATCTTTGCAAATTTAGATTTTTTTACGCATAAAAAAAGTTATTTTCATTCCTAAATAATAAGTTAAATATACAGGTTTGCTGGGCATTTTGGTTATTTTTGTTCCATTATAAAAACAACGTATCAACAACTCATGGATAAAAAAATCATATCTTTTTTTTCCTCAACCCGATTAATGGCTGTTCTTTTCATCGTATTTGCAGTAGCCCTTGCCCTGGGAACTTTTATTGAGGATCGCTACAACACGACAACCGCTCGGATTCTTATCTACAATACCAAATGGTTTGAGTTAATCATGTTGATTTTCCTAATCAACTTTATTGGAAACATCAAACGTTACCGTTTACTATCCAAAGAAAAATGGTCCACTTTTATGCTGCATGCAGCCTTCATCTTGATTATGATTGGGGCTTTTATCACGCGATACATCAGCTTTGAAGGGATGATGCCTATTCGCGAAGGAGAAACAGCGGACAGTATCTTTTCAGACAAAACCTTCTTAACGGTTATGGCGGATGGAGAATACGAAGGAGAAACCAGAAGACGTACATTTGAAATGGATCAATACTTTTCACAAGTAACTGACAACCATTTCAAAATGAAAAAAGACTTCAACGGAATTCCTTTTGAAGTTGAATATAAAGACTTTATCATGGCTGCGGAAGAAGTAATTGAAGCAGATCCCAATGGTACAAACTTCTTAAAACTAGTAGAATCTGGAGATGGCGAACGCCACGAACATTACCTAGAAGAAGGAAAAGTAGCAAGCATTCACGGCGTTTTATTTAGTTATAACGTTCCTACAGATGGAGCAATCAATATTTCTACTGAAAATGGCGAGTTCTTTATCGATTCTCCTTTTACAGGAAATTACATGAAAATGGCAGATCAATCGACTGGAGATGTAGCTGCTAACGAGAAACAACCTTTAAACTTCCGTTCACTTTATACGATGGCAGGTACTCAATTTGTACTACCTGAACTACCAATGAAAGGAAAAACAAAAGTAGTTTCTAATGGTAACTTTAAAGACCTCATGACTACTGATGCCCTTATTGTTACTGTGCGTTCTCAAGGACTTGAAAAAGAAGTCATCTTGAAAGGAAAAGCAGGTAGAATGGGTGAACCTCAAGCAATTCAATTGGGGGATTTAGAGTTTACTTTACTCTATGGAAGTAAAGTTTATACCACACCTTTCCAAGTGCGTTTGAATAAATTTATCGCAGATAAATACCCTGGTACAGAAAAGAGTTATTCTGCTTTCGAAAGTCAAGTAACTGTTTTAGATGGTGAAAACTCTTTTGATGCACGTATTTATATGAACAATATTTTAGATTATCAAGGATACCGTTTCTTCCAAGCGCAATTTGACCCAGATGAAAAAGGGACAATCCTATCTGTAAACCACGATTTCTGGGGAACTTGGATCACGTATATCGGATATTTCTTCTTATACGTAGGTTTAGTTTGGATTTTATTCGACAAAAACTCGCGTTTTGCTGACTTAAAACGCAAATTAAATAAAGTAAGAGACAAAAAAGCGTCGATGTTGACTCTACTTGTTCTTTTATTCTCTGTTGGAGCTTCAGCTCAACATATGCATGCGCCTGAAAAACCAAGTGCTGCTGTTATTGATTCAATCATTCACGCCAATACGATAAGCAAAGAACACGCAGCTAAATTCGGTTCTTTAGTAATTCAAGATTACGGTGGACGTATGAAACCAATCAATACCTTCTCTTCTGAGTTATTGAGAAAGGTGTATAAAAAAGAAAATTACCAAGGATTAACTCCGGATCAAGTCTTCTTATCTATTACGCAATTTACTGTTGCGCAACAAATGGAAGGTGCTCCTAACTTTTGGTATTTCGCTCCTATCATTGAATTACAAAGAGGAAATGATAAAATCACAGAAGTTTTAGGTTTACCTAAAGGTACAAAACACGCTTCATTTGTTGATTTCTTCGATGAAAATGGCAATTACAAAATTGTAAAATACGTAGACGAGGCAAACCACGCGAGCGTGAAAAATAAATTCCAAACTGATTTCTTGGATTTGGATGGTAAAGTAGCTTTATTAAATGCAGCTTTTACAGGTAGAATGTTAGCCATCTTCCCGATTCCAAAACACGATAACGATAAATGGATTTCTCCTTTAGAGTTAAACGAATCAGGTATGACGGGTATGGATTCTACTTTTACAAAGAATATCCTCTCTCGTATGTATGTTCCTGCTTTATTTGAAGCGAAACGTACAAGTGATTACACGAAAGCAGAAGAATACTTAGAACACATCAATACGTTCCAGCATTCGTATGGTAAAAATGTAATGCCATCAGACAGTAAAATCAAATTTGAAATTTTATACAACCAATACGATATTTTCAAAACGTTGTATAAATACTACATGATGGTTGCGCTTTTCTCTTTCATATTTATCATTTGGGTGATTTTAAAACCAAATAAATTTGCGAATAAAGCGATCAAAGTAGGTCATTGGTTAACCCTTGCCTTATTTGTTATCCACACGTTAGGTTTAGCGGTACGTTGGTATGTTTCAGGACACGCTCCTTGGAGTGACGCGTATGAATCAGTAATCTATGTCGCTTGGGCAACTACCCTATTTGGATTGTATTTCGGTAAGAAATCAGAGTTAACCATTGCTTCAACGGCTTTCGTTACGGGAATGATTTTATGGGCTGCCCATTTAAACTATATGGATCCTGCAATTTCAAACTTACAGCCTGTATTAGACTCTTACTGGTTAATTATCCACGTTGCTATTATTGTAGCGAGTTATGGACCATTTACACTGGGAATGATTCTAGGGATTGTTGCATTAATCTTGATGATCTTAACCAACAGTAAGAACAAAAAGAAAATGGATTTAAACATCAAGGAATTAACCTATATCAATGAAATGGCGCTTACTGTTGGTTTAGTGCTCTTGACAATAGGAAACTTCTTAGGTGGTCAGTGGGCCAACGAAAGTTGGGGACGCTACTGGGGATGGGATCCAAAAGAAACATGGGCATTGATCAGTATTATGGTATATGCTTTTGTTATCCATGCTCGTTTAGTTCCTGCAATGCGCGGTACGTGGATTTACAACGTATTTAGCATTGTTGCTTACTACGCGATTATGATGACGTATTTTGGAGTAAACTTCTACTTAAGCGGATTACACTCATACGCATCAGGTGATAAAGTAATTACACCAACAATCATTTGGTGGTCTATTGGATTTGTAAGTGTAATCAGTATATTATCTTTCATTCAATACAGAAAACATTTAAAGAAATAATTTTATTTCTAAACATAAAAGAAAGCCTATTACCGCTCGGTAATAGGCTTTTTTATTTTCCCTCTCTCCTATTTCGCTACTGAATTGTAATTTCCTCCTTATCCTCTTCTTTCGATTCAGTACAAGAAAAACACTTCACCAAAAAAACGAGCTAAATTAACCTAACAGCAGCCAAAAACCCTTCAACATTCAAGGTAATCTTACACCCCAATACTTGCACATATAGACGCTCTTAGATTAAATTGTTAAAAATATTTAACTTGTATTTTATTTTATACAATTTTTAAAATTAACTTACATATTAAATCTTTATTTCACATAAAAACAAATATAAAACAAAGCATAATATGTAATTTAATCAACAATTTATCCTTACTGGCATACCTTTTGTTTATCTACCTAAAAATAGCAGGATAAAGAAGTTCTAATCGAATTCTAATCTAGTTTTAATATCCTATTAATGCGACTCCAAAGTCCCTATAATATGAGGAATGTAATTTTGAACCATAAATTATGAGCAAGATGTTTAGACGTGTACTAACCTTATCTATTTTAGTTCTTTCTACGTGTATTTCACAAGCACAAGAAAAAAAGCAAGCACTAAAATTGAGCAAAGAAGAAATAGAGACTTTATTTCTAGAGCAAAATTTAGATCTATTGGCTAAAAAATTGGAAATCTCTCAAGCAGAAGCCCAATTGATTCAGGCTAGATTATGGCCAAATCCTACTTTTGAAATTTCAGAAGTCAATGTATGGCGCACCACAGATATTGAAGAGCAACCCATTATCTTCGGTAATTGGGGAACTTCCCAGCAAATTTCTCTTCACCTTGAACAGGAAATAGAAACTGCAGGAAAAAGACGCAAGCGCATTGATCTTCAAAAATTGAGTATTGAAGAACGCCAAACGGATTTTGAAATCGTTTTACGCGAATCCAAACTTTCCTTGCGCAATACCTTAACATCTATTCAAGTTTTACAGCAACAGCAAGAAATTTACCAAAAACAAATTGACAATACCAACCTCTTGATTACAAGCTATAAAAATCAGCTGAACCAAGGGAATATTAGTCAAAGTGAATATATCCGATTAAAAGCAGCTCAATTGCAATTCAAAAAAGAATTAGTTGATGTTTCGAAGGAATTGGAAGAGGCTTTGAAGGAATTGAAAAATTTCATCAACATTGGAACCAATACGCCGATTTACGTTACTAATGAGCTAGACATACCTAATAAACTGGTTAGTGAACTACAAATTGAAGATTGGATTATTCACGCTCAAGAACATAGGCCTGATATCATGCTCAATGACAACCTCATCAATCAAGCAAAAAAACAGGTAGAGATTGAAAAAGCAGAGCGTACACCCAATATCACACTAGGGGTTGATTATGATCGAGGTGGAAATATTATGCGCGATTTTGTTGGTTTCGGACTTTCATTTGATCTTCCCATATTTGACCGCAACAAAGGCAATATCAAAGAGGCGAAACTAGGGGTTCAAATTGCAGAGTTAGAGGCTAAAAACAAGAAAAATGAAATTGCCAATGACATCATAGAAGCTTTGAGAAACTATACACAAGCACAAGACTTATACAACCAAATTGATGCTGATTATGAACTTCAACTAGATAGACTACTGGAGGCTTATGTCAAAAACTTCCAAAAAAAGAACGTCAGCATGATTGAGTATTTAGATTTTGTAGAAGCTTATGTGGACAACAAAAATATTCTACTCGAAACTAAAAAGGAATTAAACGAACAACTAGAAAATTTACAATTCGCTATTGGAAAAGATATTTAATATGAAAAGCATCAAAACATTCTCAAAACATACTATTGGCTATGCTGTTTTAGCTGCATTGACCTTATCGGCTTGTAAACAACAAGAAGTAGCACCACAAGCCCAAGATTCTTACTGTATTCCAGAAGAAATTGGCAAAGGCTTAAACTTTGCTAAAGTTACACAACGTCCCATTCAACGCACAATGAGTTTAAATGGAACGGTGGAATACAACCAAGATAAAACCATCCCTTTTTACAGTTTAGTAGAAGGAATTGTGGTAAGTGCTAAATTTTCACTAGGTGATTTCGTCAAAAAAGGACAATTATTAGCCGAAATTAGAAGTACGGATTTAAACGAATTCAAAACCGAGTTACGTGCAACAGAAGCAGAATTAAAAGTAGCTAAACGCGAACTAGAATCGGTTTCATCCATGTACCAAGATGGTATTTCTTCTCAAAAAGAATTACTAGAAGCGGAAGAAGATGTACAGGTATTGGAAAGTAAATTGCGATCAGCAAAAAGCAATTTATCCATGTTCAATGGTCAAAATAAAGAAGGAATATATCAAATCATTGCTCCGCAAGATGGTTATATCGTAACCAAAAGCATTGTAACAGGGATGACTATCACCGACACGGATGAACCATTGTTTACCATTGCCAATTTAAACGATGTATGGATTTTAGCCAATGTATATGCAACTTCTATGCGTTATGTCAACCTGAATGCAGAAGTACAAGTGAGTACGCTTGCCTATCCCGATGAAAAATTTAAAGGGCACATATCTAACATATCACAGGTATTTGATGCAGAAGAGCGTGTATTGAAAGCGCGTATTGTGTTAAACAATCACGAGATGAAATTGCGTCCAGGTATGTCTGCAGAAATTCATTTATTGATTGATGACAATCAAGGAGAGGCTTTAGCGGTACCTAATAATGCTATCATTTTTGACAACAACCAGAATTATGTTGTTGTGTATCAAGATAAATGTCACCAAGAAATTCGCCAAATCACACCGCTGACTAAAAACCAAGAATACACCTATATTCAAGGGGGTGTACAAGAAGGAGAAACGGTGATTACCACCAATGAATTATTAATTTACGAGCAATTAAACAATCACTTGTAATCCAAAAGAGAAGTAAAACATGCAAAAATTTGTCAAAAATATTGTAGCCTTTTCCCTCAAAAACACGTTCATCGTTCTTTTTGGCGTACTGTTATTGTTGTTTGGTGGAATTTATAGCTACATCCACACGCCTATTGAGGCCTTTCCTGATGTAACTAATACCCGCGCGCGTATTATTACACAATGGCCTGGACGTAGTGCTGAAGAAATAGAAAAATTTATTACCCTACCGATTTCGAAAGAGATGAATACGATTCCCAATAAAGCGGAAGTTCGTTCCATTTCACTTTTTGGATTATCTGTAGTTACGGTTATATTCAATGATGAAATCGATGATTTCTATGCGCAGCAATATGCGTCAAACCGCATGGGAAACGTCAACCTACCCGATGGGGCTGATTTCGAAATTGAACCTCCATCCGGAGCAACGGGCGAGATCTTTCGCTATATTATCCAAAGTGACTTACCGATTAAAGAGGTTACCTCCATACAAGACTGGGTAGTCGAAAGAGAATTATTAGCTGTACCTGGTGTAGCTGATGTGGTGAGTTTCGGTGGAGAAGAAAAGATATTCGAAATTCAGATTAACCCAACGGAATTAGTCAATTATGGCCTATCTCCATTGGATGTTTATGAAGCGGTAGAAAAGAGCAACATCAACGTAGGAGGAGATGTTATTCAACGCGGTGATCAAGCTTATGTCGTTCGCGGGGTAGGATTATTGGACAATGTAGAAGACATCGAAAACATCCTCATTGAGGTAAAAGGCAATACGCCTATTTTAGTTAAACACGTAGCTAAAGTAGAAATCAATGCGAAACCGCGCTTAGGACAAGTTGGATACCAAGATGAAAACGATGTGGTTCAAGGAATTGTCGTGATGTTACGCGGGGAAAACCCAAGTGAAGTAATCACCAACCTCAAAGCAAAAATCGACGACTTAAACGACCGTATTTTACCTAAAAATGTAAAAATCGTACCGATTATTGACCGTACTGATTTAGTCAATACAACGGTTCATACGGTAACTAAAAACTTAATTGAAGGGGTTTTATTGGTATCCGTTATTGTATTTATCTTTTTATACAATTGGCGTACCACTTTTATTGTAGCCACTGTTATTCCTTTGTCTTTCTTGTTTGCTATCATCATGCTAAAAATCCAAGGATTACCAGCCAACTTAATCTCTATGGGAGCTTTAGACTTTGGTTTACTCTTGGAAGGAACGCTGGTGATTGTTGAGCATGTCTTTGTTGGACTGGAAAAGAAGGCCCAGGTTGTTGGCATGAAGCGCTTCAATAAGATGTCTAAATTAGGAACCATTCGAAAAAGTGCGAGCAGCGTAGCGGGGTATATTTTCTTTGCTCTTTTAATTCTAATCGTAGCCTTGATGCCTATTTTCTCTTTTGAAAAAGTAGAAGGTAAAATGTTCTCGCCACTTGCGTTTACACTAGGATACGCCTTATTAGGTTCTTTAATCTTAAGCTTAACCTACGTGCCTGCCATGTGTAAGCTCCTTTTAACGAAGAATATTGAAGAAAAAGAAAACTTCGTTTCTAGATTCTTTAAAAACTCTATTTATAAAATGTTCAACTGGAGTTTTTATCACAAAAAACTAACGTTTGCCTTATTTGGTTTAATCTTAGTCGTTTGTGGGGTGCGTTTTCACTACTACGGTTCTGAATTCTTACCGAAACTAAATGAAGGTGCCATCTATATTCGCGCTACTTTACCGAGTAGTATCAACTTGAATGAATCGGTTCGTTTAGCGAACGAAATGAAAGGTATTTTACGCGATTTTGAGGAAGTAAAATTTGTATTAACTCAAACAGGACGTCCAAATGATGGAACGGATCCAACGGGATTCTTTAATATTGAATTTCACACCCAACTAAAACCTGAAAGCGAATGGAAACGCTCCATTTCTAAAGATAAGTTACTGGAAGAAATGCGTGTTGCCTTAGAGAAATACCCTGGAATTAACTTTGGGTTTAGTCAACCGATTCAAGATAACGTAGAGGAATATGTAGCTGGTGTGAAGAGTTCTTTGGTTATTAAAATATTTGGCGACAATCTTTTTGATTTAGAAAAATACGCCACTCAAGTAGCTAAAAGTATCAAAGATGTACCTGGAGTTACCGATTTGAATATATTCAAAAATATTGGTCTTCCTGAATTGCGCATCTCTTTGAGCGATTCTAAAATGGCAAAATACGCTGTTACAACGGCAGATGCACAAGCTGTAATTGCGATGACCATTGGTGGTCAGGCAGCGACAACTTTCTATGAAAACGAACGTATGTTTGATGTTGTCTTGCGTTTTGACAAGGATTACCGTGACTCCGCAGAGAAAATTGGAGATATTCTAATTCCGAGTTTAGATGGCAAACAAGTGCCGTTAAAAGAGATTGCAACAATTGATTATCATACAGGGCCTGCATTTATCTATCGCGAAGGAAATAGCCGCTATATTGGTATTGGTTTTAGTATTGAAGGCCGTGATTTAGGTAGTACAATTGCGGAAGCCAAAGCAAAAGTGGAAAAAGAAGTGCAATTACCGGCAATCAATAAAATGGAATGGGCAGGGGAATTTGAAAGTAAAGAAAGAGCGGCGAAACAGTTAATTTTGGTTGTTCCGGTTTCTTTAGTACTGATCTTAATCTTGCTATACTTCAATTTTGGCAATGTAAAAGATACCGCAATTGCTTCCTTAACCTTACCTTTTGCCTTTATTGGTGGGTTTATTTCACTATGGGTAACGGGTACAACGTTTGGAATCTCAGCAGGTATTGGGTTTATTATTCTATTTGGGGTATCGACTATTGATGGTATTGTCCTAATTGGAGTAATGAAAGAAAACCTCAAGAAGCGAATGTCTTTGGAAGATGCGATTCGCGATGGAGTAAAAAGCCGTATTCGCCCCGTTATCATGATTGCTCTTATGGGATCTATGGGATTACTTCCTGCGGCATTATCTAATGGCATGGGATCTGAAATTCAAAAACCTTTAGCGATTATGATTGTTGGAGGATTAATCATCGGAATGATACTAGCCTTTACTATTTTGCCTCAAGTGTTTTATTGGGCGTATAGAAATGATAGAAAAGGGAAATAGGTTATGAGATTATGGTTATGGTTATGGGTTAGAGGTTATGGGTTAGGGGTTAAGGTGATGAGTGATAACCGATAACTGATAACTGATAACCGATAACTGATAACCGATAACTGATAACCATTAACCATTAACTAAAAAAGGATGACTTGCGATTGCAAGTCATCCTTTTTTTTAATCTATGATTTACGATTTTTGTCTGTATGTTACCTTGAGGAACGAAAGGTCGTATCCTAAACTTCCATACATTTTATCGGTTTGGTTATCGTTTTGTCACATATTTCTCATCTCCCATTTTTTTCACCTATATTATACTGGTTTTGGTGTTCGATGAATCTACACTGCGTTCCGATTTTCCTTCTCCAATCCATTAATTTGTAAACAACAATTCACGGTATTTGGTCAATGTCCACAATTCGTTATCCACCATCATTTCTAATTTATCACTGTGGTAACGAATAATATCGAAATAAGGTTTTACTACATGGCAGTACATCTTCGCTTGTTCTTCGATATCTTCAACGGCATTCGCAATTTTACGTTGATCTACCATTTCTGCTACTTTCGTATTAACTTGAGCAATGTGGAACGATATTTTCTTCAAAATACGCATTTGCTCTTCTGCATATTCTCTGTATTCTTCTTCTCCGAAAATTTCCTTTAATCCTTTTACATTCTCAATAACCAAGTTTTGGTATTTAATAGCTGTAGGAATTACGTGATTCTTAGCGATATCTCCTAAAACACGTCCTTCAATTTGGATGCGTTTTACATATTCTTCTAACTCAATTTCGTAACGTGCTTCTACTTCTACTTTCGTCATTACTTGCATTTCTTCAAATACAGCAATCGACTCTGGATATACTTTCGCTTTTAATGCTTCTGGTGTAGTTTTATGGTTGCTTAATCCGCGTCTTGCAGCTTCTTCTTCCCATTCTTTACTATATCCATCTCCTTCGAATAAAATACGCTCACTTTGTTTGATATATTCGCGTAAAACGTTGAAAATAGCTTCGTCTTTTTTCAATCCATCTTGTTCCACCAAGCGATCTACTTCTATTTTGAATTCTTTCAATTGTTTTGCAACAATCGTATTTAAAACAGTCATCGGACCCGCACAGTTTGCTGTTGATCCAACCGCTCTAAACTCCCATTTATTTCCTGTAAAGGCAAAAGGAGATGTTCTGTTACGATCCGTATTATCCAACAATACATCTGGAATTTTTCCTACTACATTTAATTTTAAATCTGTTTTTTCTTCTGGCGATAGTTTACCATCGGTTACTTCTTTCAGCTCTTCTAATACTTTAGTTAACTGTTGACCAATAAATACAGATACAATCGCAGGAGGTGCTTCATTTGCTCCTAAACGGTGGTCATTACTCGCTGAAGCAATTGCTGAACGCAATAGCTCTTCGTTGTCGTTTACCGCTTTAATTGTATTGATAAAAAACGTCAAGAACTGTAAGTTACTCTTTGGCGTTTTACTTGGGCTTAATAGGTTAATTCCTGTATCTGTCGCTAAAGACCAGTTGTTGTGTTTTCCTGATCCATTTACTCCTTTGAATGGTTTTTCGTGGAATAACACTTTGAAATGGTGTTTCTCTGCCACTTTTTTCATCACATCCATCAATAATGAGTTGTGATCCACTGCTAAGTTAATTTCTTCAAAAATAGGCGCTAACTCAAACTGATTTGGTGCAACCTCATTGTGTCTTGTTTTTACTGGAATACCCAATAAGATACAGTGGTTTTCTAAATCGTGCATATAGTTTAATACACGCGTTGGAATAGAACCAAAATAATGGTCATCCAATTGTTGTCCTTTTGCAGCCGTGTGTCCTAATAAGGTTCTACCTGTTGTTAGGATATCTGGTCTTGATGCAGCTAAAGCAGCATCAACAAGGAAATATTCTTGCTCCCAACCTAAAGTTGGTGTTACTTTTTTTACGTTTTTATCGAAATAACGCGCTACTTCTGTTGCTGCATCATCAATTGCATTGATAGCCTTTAAAAGTGGCGTTTTATTGTCTAAAGCTTCTCCTGTATACGAGATAAACACGGTTGGAATACACAAAGTAGAACCAAAGATAAATGCAGGTGATGTAGGATCCCAAGCAGTATATCCTCTTGCTTCAAATGTATTTCGGATTCCTCCGTTTGGAAAACTAGAAGCATCTGGTTCTTGTTGTACCAATTGACCTCCGTTAAATTGTTCTACAGGATCTCCATCAAATTGTGTTTCGAAAAAAGCATCGTGCTTTTCTGCTGTTGTTCCTGTTAAAGGTTGGAACCAGTGTGTATAATGTGTCACTCCTTTAGAAAGTGCCCATTCTTTCATCCCTAATGCGATGTAATCCGCTAATCGACGGTCAATCTTAATGCCCAGTTGTGCATTTTTTACCGCCTGATAGGCTTCGGGTGTCAAAAATTGGCGCATCGATTTGTCATTAAAGACATGATCACCAAAAATTAATGATTTTCTACCCAGTTCTTCTACCTTCACAGCACTTCTTGAGGCTGCTTTTTCAATTGCTCGAAAACGAAATGTTGACATAATTACACTTTTTAAAGGGACACCCCCTATTTTGATGACACAAAAGTAATAAAAAACACAAAAAACAACACTACACCCCCTCTTTTTTTTATGTATTTTTTTTTATTTAATCAATCTTCTCTTTTATAACGACATTTTTTTACTGATATCGGAGTCATTTTTCTATACCTCTATTTTCAATAGGACTATCCAACCTATCTCCTACTACAAAAAAGGAATACTGTTCATTTCATTTGTCTCCTATATAGTATATCTTTTCAATACGTACCAAGCAAGTACGGTCTTTACTACTTAAAGAAAAGGATTCAATCTTCACTAGTACTTCGATAGACTGAAACTTCCTTTGCTTTAAGCTTTGCTTATACTATAAATTAAAAAAGACGTCCCAAAACATAAGGCTACAAAAAAAGCGATACCGAATCATCGGTATCGCTTTCCTTATTTTTTTATTACATTTTTTTAACTGGTGAGTTAGTCAAATTATACTTTAAAAGTAATTCATCATAACTCAACGGAGCTACATCCTTGGATTGAACCGCTGCGTTTCTCTGAATCGGATCCTTTCCTGCAACATAAACCACTCTAAAAATCATATCCGTCACATAACCTGGATTGTTTTTATCGCCCGGTATTCCATTAAACATACCTAAAGGAGCCGTTGCACGTGCTACAATTTCAAAATCATCTAATCCAAAATTATAGATATACTCTAATTCCTCGTCTTTTTGTGTTGTAGTATTCTCTACAAAATAACGCATCGGTAAAGGCGACCATATTGGATCTCCATTCTTATCCGTTTTTTCTAACACATAAACAAAAACAGCATCTCCCAAGTATACCTTCGTTGGGTGTTTTACAATTTGACTTGCAATATTTGCATTTAAATTTTGATTAAAATTTAAATGATACTCAAATACATTTGCAATTTCATTTCCTCCTGGAGGTCCCTGTGGTCCACGAGGTCCTTCACAACTTACTGTAAACAAAGCTCCAAGTACTACAGTACATACTAATATCAATTTTTTCATAAGATTTTCTTTTACCTTTTTCAAATGTATCGTTTAATTCATAATTAGAATCCTCCGTTAAGACATTTTTAGCAATTTAAACCACTATAAACCTAACAAAATCTTCTTTTATATTTCTAAAACTAAGATTCTTTTAGCAAAGAAAAAAACAAATTCCTAAAAAACGTATTTAATCACTTCAATCCTGTAATTTTATAAAGTAATTATTTTTAAACTAGAACGAACACCATGAGAAAACTCGCTTGTATTTGTTTTGCCTTTTTAGGTCTCTCTTCTTATGCTCAACAATTAAAACCTACAGTAGAGGTACAAGAGATTAAAAATAGCTTGCACTTGGCTCAAGATATTCAAAAACCATTTGCTACAGACTCCTTATATCAACTCACTCATTACAAAAATCTGTATCGCTCTCCTGAAATGGGATTAACGAACCAATGGGGACTCTATTATAATGAAGAAAAGCAAGTAGCTGAAATGGTTATTCGTGGATCTGTTAACCGAGGCATTAGCTGGTTGGCTAATTACTACGCAGCTATGCTTCCTGCTAACGGAACCATTTACCTTACTCCGGATCAACCTGTGGCCTATCAATTCTCAGCGGATGAAAAAGCCAGTGTTCACGCAGGATGGGCCATTGCATCGGTTTATTTGTTACAAGACATGAAACCTAAAATAGATAGTTTATACCAAACCAATCACAAAGAAATCATCATATCTGGTCACAGTCAAGGAGGAGTAATTGCCTATTTAATTACAGCTCAACTAAAACAGTGGCAAAAGCAAGATATCCTTCCTAAAGATATTCGTTTTAAAACCTACACCTTAGCAGCTCCTAAACCTGGAAACCTGTATTTTGCTTACCAATATGAAAAGGAAATGAATCAATGGAGCTACTCTGTAGTCAATACCCAAGATTGGGTTCCGGAAGTACCTCCTACCACACAACGCTTTCAAGACTTCACTCCTATTAGTCCATTCAGCCAAGATAATATTGACAAAGCCATTAAAAAAATCAGCTGGCCGAAAAGATGGTTTGCCCGCGGAATTTATAATCGCGTCAACAATCCTACGAAGAAAAGCGTAAAACGCTATGCTAAATTACTCGGCCCGTTTTTATTCAAACAAATCCAAAAAACATTACCTGAGTTACAAGAACCTGTATATCGCCAAGAAAGCAATTACAACCGTTGTGGGAATCCTATTGTCTTAGATGGTTTACAAAATGAAGCTTATCAAAAGAAATTCAATAATCCAGAGAATACAATGTCTCACCATTTACCGAATGCTTATTTGTACTTGTTGGAAGAATAGATTTCTTGTTTTTTGTGAGGTTTGTTCTTTGCTTTTTCGTGAAATCGTAGATTTTATCGATTAAAGAGTAATGTTACATAAAAGAGTTATCGGTTATGAGGTTGTGAGGTTTGCTCTTTGTGAGGTTTGCTCTTTGCTTTTTCGTGAAATCGTAAGTTTTATCGGTTAAAGAAGAATCTATCATCATCTCGTAATCTGCATCCAGTATATCTTCCCGACGAAGGAGGGGCCGCATCCGTCACTCAACACTAGTTATTCCCGTTCAGTAATAGGTGAGCGCTGGATACGACCCTTCCTGCGTCAGGGAGATTACTATTCGTGAGCGCAATCGGACTGGTAATTCCTTATAAAAAAGCAATAAACCTTCTATCACAGCGAATCTTGCAACTTCACAAAAAACAAAAAAGCGACCTACCTATCATATAAGTTATGAGATAATCTTTTTCATAGCAGATAATAGAAAACCAATTTACTTAAAAGCGTAAAACACCTTTACAACAGACAATTTACCCCCAACGCAAGTCAAATAAAGAGCGTCAAATATTTGAAAAGGATGTAAAAATAAAAGGTGTTTGAGCGTAGCGAGTTCTTTTATTTTCAGCCTTGAAAACTAATTTGACCTTTATTTGGGTTAGTTGAAGGGGTTTTTGTTTCTTTTTTACCCTTTAAAAAAGAAAGGGGTTGTGAGGGTTGCTTTTTGTGAGATTTATCGATTAAAGAAGAATCTATCATCATCTCGTAATCTGCACCCAGTATGTCTCCCCGACGAAGGAGGGGCCG
>NZ_JBQZGD010000033.1:0-21334 GCF_052691955.1 Myroides sp. TSA_177.3 | reverse complement strand
TTATTTTCAGACTTGAAAACTAATTTGACCTTTATTTGGGTTAGTTGAAGGTTTTTTTGTTTCTTTTTTACCCTTTAAAAAAGAAAGGGGGGCTCTTTGTGAGGTTCGTGCTTTGTAAAATCGTGAAGTTGTAGGTTACTTTTTTACGAGAGGTTTTTTTGAAAATCGTCTTTAATCGATAAACCTACATTATCATCCAGTTATTTGGCAAATTGCCATTTGCCACTACAGTTTTTTTTCATCATCTCACCACCTTATCATCTATCTCATGGGGTTATATTTGTTTGCGTATTCGATGAATCTCCACTGCGTTCCGATTTCACCACCTCATCACCTCATCATCTATCTCATGGGTTTATATTTGTTTGTGTATTCGATGAATATATCTCACCGAGTTGCTATTTTGTTTTTGTGTTCGATGAATCTACACTTCGTTCCGATTTCATCACCTCACCACCTCATCAATCTACACTGCGTTTTGATTTCCTTTCTCCCTTTTTCTTTTCTCAAACATCAATTCCTTTACTTTTTCTTTGTCCTCTTTTTCCTTTGATAAATCGAACATCGTACCAAAAACGCGATCCCAAAAGGTATTGCTTACACCAAAGCCCAATTCTTCGTTTTTATAATGATGTAAATGGTGGTTACGCCAAAGTGGTTTCATAAACTTAAAAGGTGGAGCAAATGCGTGAATAGCGTAATGCATAGAAGCATAGAGTAAATAGCCAATAATAAACCCTGGGTAAAACCCAAAAGTATATCGGCCTAAGAGGAGATATTGCAGCCCAAACAGTATAGAAGCTAAAATAATACTGGGAATTGGGGGCATAAATAGACGTTGTCTATCTCTAGGGTAATGGTGGTGATTGCCATGCATAATATAAGCCACACGTTGTAGGTTTTGCTTTTCACTAATGAGGTGAAACAAATAGCGGTGGGCTAAATATTCAAAAAACGTCCAGAACAACATCCCTCCTAAAAAAAGGAGTATGAGGTTCTGAACGGATAAATTGTATGCGGAATAACCGATATAAATAATATAAGACAATATTGGAATGTACATCCCCCAGATGATAGCGGGATGTCCTTTAGTTAACATTTCTAAATAAGGATTCTCAAATAGTCTCGCCTGTCCTTTGTTATTTATCTTATCAAATTTCATATATCTTAACTACTTTTCTAGCTAAGATAAAAAAATTACCACTTTAACACAACACTTCCCCAGGTAAACCCACTTCCAAAAGCAGCCAAAACGACTACATCTCCGGTTTTAATTTTACCTTCTTCCCAAGCTTCTGTTAGCGCGATAGGCACAGATGCCGCGGTTGTATTCCCGTATTTTTGAATATTATTAAATACCTGATCATCAGACAATCCAAATTTTTGTTGAATAAATTGAGAGATTCTCAAATTGGCCTGATGTGGGATCAACATATCGATATCTGATACTTGAAGCTTATTGGCTTCTAATCCTTCCATAATCACTTCACTAAAGCGTACAACTGCATTCTTAAACACAAATTGTCCATTCATATGGGGCATATAGCTCAAATCATCTGGATCGTTGTCTTTCAAAATATCAGACACCCATCTTCCTCCCATTCCTGGCGCAATTAAAGCTAGTTCTTCTGCATGTTCTCCTTGAGAGTGAATATGAGTAGATAAAATTCCTGTTTCATCTTCTGAACGCGTTAAAACAGCTGCTCCTGCTCCATCACCAAAAATAACCGAAACGGCTCTTCCTCTCGTAGTCATGTCCAATCCTGCTGAATGTACTTCTGATCCTACAACCAAAACAGTCTTATACATCCCTGTTTTAATGTATTGATCTGCTACAGATAACGCATAAATAAAACCAGAACACTGCGCTCTAATATCTAAGGCAGCTACGGTATTTAGACCTAATTCTTTTTGTAACATAACACCTGGACCAGGAAAATAATAATCTGGACTCAGTGTTGCGAATACAACAAAATCAATATCCTTGGCTTCTACTCCTGCTCGCTCCATGGCTTTTCTAGCCGCTTTCACTCCCATTCCTGAAGTAGTATCTTCTTCCAAAACCTTATGTCTACGCTCGTGAATTCCCGTTCTTTCAACGATCCATTCATGGTTTGTATCCATTATTTTTGACAAATCGTCATTGGTTACTACGTTATCGGGTACATAATAACCTAGACCCGAAATCTTTGATCTAAACATATTTATCTGATTTAATTTGTTGAAGCAAAGGTAAGTTTTTTGTGTATTTTAAAAAACATCAACTACAAAAACGATATATTTTATAAATATTCCACGTATATTGCTCAGATAAACTAAAACAAACAAAAAATGAAGATTTTAAAAACTTCTTTATTCTCTCTTTTTTTAATTACATCTATGTTTGCACAAGAAAATGTAACCTACCAAAAGCCTTCGCAAGAAATTTTGCAACTAGCAGAATTTGAACGCGCTCCTTCTATCTTTATGGATAGCAACATGGAGTATATGCTTTTAAGTTACCGCAGCACGTACAAAACATTAGATGATTTAAATGTTGAAGAGATGCGATTAGGTGGTTTACGAATCGATGTAAACACAAACATTTCAAGTACCCTTACGTACATTAACAACCTAAAAGTTAGAAAAGTAAAAGGTCAAACCGAAATTCAGGTGAAAGGATTACCTGCAAACCCTAGAATTTCTAATATCACTATTTCGCCTGATCAAACGAAAATAGCTTTTACTCATACCACTGCTACGGGTGTTGAACTTTGGGTTGCGGATTTCAAAACGGCAGAAGCTAAAAAACTTACCGAAGCAAATCTAAATGCCAATTTAGGAAATCCTATTACTTGGTTAAAAGACAACCAACAGGTTTTGGTTAGTGTAATACCAGCAAATAGACCGGCTTTAGTAGACACCAAAAAGAATTTACCAACAGGTCCGATTGTTTCGGTTAGTGAAGAAGGGGTTGTTTCTCAAAACAGAACCTATCAAGATCTTTTAAAGAACAAAACGGATGAAGCTAATTTTGAAACGTTGGTTACTTCTGAATTATATCTAGTTGATATAAATGGAACTAAAAAACTATTCAAAGAGGCAGCGATGTACGCTAGTGAGGCTATTTCTCCTGATGGGAATTACCTGATGTTAACTACATTAGAAAAGCCTTTTTCTTACCTTGTTCCACTGAATCGTTTTCCGATGAAGACAACGATATACAAAATGGATGGAACCTTGGTTAAGGAAGTAAATGATGTACCGCTAAACGAAATCATGCCAAAAGGATTTATGGCCGTAAGAGAAGGAAAGCGAAGCATGCAATGGCGTGGTGATCAACCAGCTACTTTATCTTATGTAGAGGCTTTAGATGGTGGTGATCCGGCAAAAGAAATCGAATACAGAGATGAAGTATTCACTTGGGAAGCTCCGTTTACAGCAGCACCAAAGTCTATCGTGAAATTATCACAGCGCTATGCGGGAATTACTTGGGGGAATGATCAAGTGGCTCTTGTAGCAGATCAATGGTACGACACACGTAACATCAGACAATACATCATTAATCCTTCTACTTTCAATGCAAATCCTGTAAAAATTGAAGATCGAAACTCACAAGATGTTTACAGTGATCCAGGAACATTTGAAACAAAAAGAAACGAATTTGGTCGCTATACCTTGGCGATTGAAAACAATAAAATGTACTTGATTGGAGAAGGTTATACACCAAAAGGTCAATTCCCTTTTATCGACGAATTTGATTTAGCAACGCTAAAAACAAAACGTTTATATCAATCTACGTATACAACGAAAAAAGAAAGTATTCAATCTATTGAAGATATCAAAAAAGGATTAGTACTCGTTTCTATTCAATCTGCAACAGAATATCCGAATTACTACTTTAGAAATATCAAGAAGAAAAATGATATTAAACCTATTACCACATTCAAAAATCCTTTTGAGAGTTTAAATGGAGTTTACAAAGAAGTAATTACGTACAAAAGAGAAGATGGTTTAGAACTATCAGGTACTTTGTATTTACCTGCTAATTACGACAGAAAGAACAAAACGGAGAAATTACCTTTATTAATTTGGGCTTATCCAACGGAATATAAAGACAAAAATAGTGCTGGACAGGTAACGTCTAATTCAAGCGAGTTTACGTTCCCATACTATGGATCATTTGTATACTGGGTAACGAAAGGGTATGCGGTATTGGATGATGCAGCTTTTCCAATTGTAGGAGAAGGAACAGAGGAACCTAATGACACGTATATTGAGCAATTAGTTGCCAATGGTAAAGCAGCAATTGATGCTGTTGATGCTTTAGGTTATATTGATCGTTCAAAAGTTGGAGTTGGAGGACACTCGTATGGGGCGTTTATGACGGCTAACTTATTGACACATTCTGACTTATTTGCTGTTGGAATTGCAAGAAGTGGGGCGTACAACAGAACATTAACTCCTTTTGGATTCCAAACGGAACAACGCAACTATTGGGAAGTACCACAAGTATACAATACCATGTCTCCTTTCATGAATGCAGATAAAATGAAAACACCTATGTTATTAGTACACGGAGAAGCTGATAACAACCCTGGGACATTTACCCTGCAAACAGAACGCTATTTCCAAGCCTTAAAAGGATTAGGAGCACCTGTACGTATGGTAATTCTACCAAAAGAAAGCCACAGTTATGTTGCCAAAGAAAACATTTTACATTTATTATGGGAACAAGATCAGTTCTTAGAAAAATATCTTAAATAAAAAAAAGCCCCTATAATAGGGGCTTTTTTTTATTTAAGATATACAGATTTACTCATCAACGCGATCAATTTTCGCACCTAATGCACGTAAACGCTCGTCTATTCTTTCGTACCCGCGATCAATTTGATCGATATTTTGAATCACACTTGTTCCTTGTGCAGATAAAGCTGCAATTAACAACGAAATTCCCGCGCGAATATCTGGTGAAGACATACGTGTTGCTTTCAATTGTGATTTAAAATCATGTCCAATAACAACTGCTCTGTGTGGATCACATAGGATAATTTTCGCTCCCATATCGATTAATTTATCCACAAAGAACAAACGGCTTTCGAACATCTTTTGATGAATTAACACCTCTCCTCTTGCTTGTGTTGCAACAACCAAAATCACACTCAATAAATCGGGTGTAAGTCCTGGCCATGGTGCATCTGCAATAGTTAAGATAGAACCATCAATAAAACTTTGTATTTCGTATCCTTGCGTATGAGCAGGAATATAGATATCGTCTCCTCTTTTTTCTAACTGAATTCCCAATCTCTTGAATGTATTTGGAATAACACCTAAATGCTCCCATCCTACATTTTTAATGGTTAATTCACTTTTAGTCATAGCAGCTAATCCGATCCAAGAACCAATTTCAATCATATCCGGTAAGATACGATGATCGCATCCTGTCAGTGTTTCCACCCCTTCAATAGTCAAGAAATTAGATCCAACACCTGAAATTTTCGCGCCCATGCTATTCAGCATTTTACAGAGCTGCTGCAAGTAAGGCTCACAAGCGGCATTGTAAATTGTTGTTGTTCCTTTAGCCAAAACAGCTGCCATTACGATATTAGCTGTTCCTGTAACAGAAGCTTCTTCCAATAGCATATCCGCTCCCACTAACTGCTCTGCTTCTACACCGTAGAAATGCTCTTCTCTGTTGTATCTAAATGTCGCACCTAGATTGATAAATCCTTCAAAATGCGTATCCAAACGACGTCTTCCGATTTTATCTCCTCCTGGTTTTGGGATATATCCTTTTCCAAAGCGCCCTAAAAGTGGGCCTACCATCATGATCGATCCTCGCAAAGCCTTTCCGCCTGCTTTAAAGTCATCCGAAGTTAAATAATCTAGATTTAGATTATCTGCTTGAAAAGACATTTTATTCGGAGCTAATCGTTCGATTTTCACTCCTAAAGATTCCAATAATTCAATTAATTTATTGACATCAATAATATCTGGAATATTGGAAATTACTACTTTTTCATTTGTTAACAACACCGCACAAAGTACTTGTAATGCTTCATTTTTAGCGCCTTGTGCATGTACCTCACCTTTTAATTGGTGACCTCCTTCAATTCTAAATGTACTCATTGCTTTTTACCTTTTGCTTGATAATTGTGCTTGCTATACTTTTTGTTGTTATTTCCTTTTTGATTATTTGTATTACTCGGACTGTTGTTGTTCGAATAATTACTTTTATTAGATTGTTTACGATTCACCTGAATCAGGTTAGCCGTAGTAGATAACTCTTCTTCTTGTTTAGATAGATTGATTTTTCCTCCTGAAAGTTCACTAAGATGTTCAAAGATTACTTCATCCTTCACATTGTCTTTGTTCCAACTTAAGTAACTTTTTTTCATGTGATTGGCAATAACAATAATCAGTGCATCTCTCATTTCGCCTTCTTCGAATTTCAACGCTTCCTCAATCATACTTTTGATATTATTGCCATAATAGCGATAACTCAATTGTTTCTTTGGATAAGGTAGAATTTCTGGTTTTGCATACACCGTTTCTCTCGTCGCAATAGGAAATGGACAATCAACATCTAACTTAAAGTCAGAAATCATAAAAAGCTGATCCCATAATTTATGCTGAAAATCAGGAACATCACGTAAATGTGGGTTCATATCCCCCATCACGCGAATGGCATAATTTGCCGCCTTATTACGCTCTTCTTTATCTTCCATCACGGCAATTTGCTCAATCATTATTTGAAGATGACGACCATAATCGGGAATTACTAATTTATTGGTGGCTGTATTATAGCCCAAGTGTGTTACTGCTTCTGCGGAGTTAAATTTCATCTAATTGGTGTTTACAAAGTTTGGCTATCTGCCTGAGCTATAAAAATATAAAACTTTCTAGGATAAAGCAATTTTTATAGTGATAATAACCCTTCAATAGTTGATAGTTCAATATACTTATCAACGATAGCTTGTGCACTAGTCATATGCACTTTTATCGATACACTGGTAAAAGTACCTTTACTAGAATTTCTGAAGTTAATCACGGGATTCATCTCGTCAAAAGCACGTTCAATTTGAGCGATTTTACTCTCGTCCGCAGGAACAATAAATTTAAATAAATATTCATTTGGCCAAGTTCTTTCAAACTCCAACTTTTCTTTCAAGCTTTCGTAAAATTCTTTCGTCTTAGTGTCCATACATTCTTTTGATGCAAATATAAGCATTTTCTACCTTTTTATTGGAGATTGGAAATGAGAAAGTGGAAAAGGGAAATGAGTGAAGGTTATGGGTGAAGTGGTGAGAGGGTGAGAAGGTGAGGTGGTGAGATGGTGAGATGGTGAAATCGGAACGAAGTGAAAATCGGAACGCAGTGTAGATTCATCGAACACCAAAACAAAATAGCAACTTAGTGAGATATATTCATCGAACACAAAAACAAAATAGCAACTCGGTGAGATATATTCATCGAATACGCAAACAAATATGAACCCATGAGATAGATGGTGAGAGGATGAGAGGATGAGGCGGTGAGCAAACTTCACAAAGAGCACCCCTTTCTTTTTTAAAGGGTAAAAAAGAAACAAAAACCCCTTCAACTAACCCAAATAAAGGTCAAATTAGTTTTCAAGTCTGAAAATAAAAGAACTCGCTACGCTCAAACACCTTTTATTTTTACAGCCTTTTCAAACATTTGACGCTCTTTATTTGACTTACGTTGGGGCTAAATTGTCTTTTGTAAAGGTATTTTACGCTTTTAAGTAAATTGGTTTTGTATTGTTTGCTGGGTCGCTTTTTTGTTTTTTGTGAAGTTGTAGGGTTTATCGATTAAAAACGATTTGCAAAAAAGCCTCTCGCAAAAAATCAAACCTCACCGTCTCATCTTCTCACCGCCTCACAAAAAACATACCTCACAAAGAGCACCCCTTTCTTTTTTAAAGGGTAAAAAAGAAACAAAAACCCCTTCAACTAACCCAAATAAAGGTCAAATTAGTTTTCAAGTCTGTAAAAATAAAAGAACTCGCTACGCTCAAACACCTTTTATTTTTACAGCCTTTTCAAACATTTGACGCTCTTTATTTGACTTACGTTGGAGCTAAATTGTCTTTTGTAAAGGTATTTTACGCTTTTAAGTAAATTGGTTTTGTATTGTTTGCTGGGTCGCTTTTTTGTTTTTTGTGAAGTTGTAGGGGTTATCGATTAAAAACGATTTGCAAAAAAGCCTCTCGCAAAAAATCAAACCTCACCGTCTCATCTTCTCACTGCCTCACAAAAAACAAACCTCACAAAGAGCACCCCTTTCTTTTTTAAAGGGTAAAAAAGAAACAAAAACCCCTTCAACTAACCCAAATAAAGGTCAAATTAGTTTTTAAGGCTGTAAAAATAAAAGAACTCGCTACGCTCAAACACCTTTTATTTTTACAGCCTTTTCAAACATCTGACGCTCTTTATTTGACTTACGTTGGGGCTAAATTGTCTTTTGTAAAGGTGTATTGCTCTTTTATGCAACATTTCTATTTAATCGATAAACCTCGCAACTTCACAAAAAAGCAAAAAAGCAACCTACGACTTCACAACCTCACAAAAAACAAACCTCACTTACCTTTCATAGGAGGTTGCTTAGACTATACTTGGACTATGCTTGGACTATACTTGGACTATGCTTGGACTATACTTGGACATTCCTTCGACAAAACCCCCTTTTTTCCTAGGAAACTCCAAGGAATGTCCAAGGAAAGTCGAAGGAATGCCCGAGAAATGTAAAAGGAAAGCTAAAGTAGAGTTGTTTGTGAGGTTGTAAAATTTATGGATTAAATAAGATTTGTTTTCAATCAGAAATTGCTGATCCTAGAAATTCTTTTTTGATGCACTCTTAATCAAATAGATTATCTAGATTATACAAATTATCCGGTTACTTGGCAAATTGCCATTTGCCCTTACGTTTTCAAAAAAATATCTGGATTAAACAAATTATCCGATTACTTGGTGAATCATCCAGTTATTTGGCAAATTGCCATTTGCCCCTACAGTTTTTTTTTTCACCCCCTCATCACCCCCTCACCTTCCTCACCTTCTCACCTTCTCACCTTCCTCACCTTCCTCACCTTCTCACCTTCTCACCTTCTCACCTTCCTCACCTTCTATCTCACCGAGTTGCTATTTTGTTTTTGTATTCGATGAATCTACACTGCGTTTCAATTTCACCCCCTCACCTTCCTCACCCCCTCACCCTCTCACCCCCTCACCCTCTCACCCATTTTAACCTTCTCTTAATAATAAAGAATCCTCGAAAAGGCATGCTATCCCAACTTTTTATTATACTTTTGCCCCTTTCCTATTTTTACGTAGAAATGAATACAAAACTCGTTTTAATAATCGGTGGCCCAGGATCTGGTAAGACAACTATTATCAATGAATTAACTGATAGAGGTTACATCTGCTATCCTGAAATATCAAGAGAAGTTACAAAGAAAGCACAAGAGAAAGGGATTGATCAACTTTTTTTAACGGAACCTTTGCTATTTAGTCAACTTTTACTAGAAGGTAGAATTGATCAACATAAAAATGCAGTCGAAGAAGAAGCTCCTATTGTCTTTATCGATCGTGGGATTCCTGATGTACTAGCATATATGCATTACAAAGGAGATGCCTATCCTGAAAGCTTTGATTTAGCTTGTAAAAATCACTTGTATCATCAAATTTTCCTATTACCGCCTTGGGAGAATATCTATATTAGTGATGAGCAACGTTATGAATCATTTGAACAAGCCAATTTAATTCACCGTTACTTGGTTGATACCTATAAAAGTTATGGTTATGATTTAATCGAAGTTCCCAGAGAACCAATCATCAAAAGAGTCGAATTTATCTTAGATCGAGTATAATATAAAAAAGGATTGTTGTAGCAATCCTTTTTACATTTTTGACTACCTTAGTCGAAAGCAAAACCCCTGTTTCAATGACTAAAAAACCGATCGATTTACTTCAACACTATTGGAAACACAGTTCTTTTCGTGAACCACAAGAAGCCATTATCGAATCTGTTTTACAAGGAAAAGACACCTTTGCTTTATTGCCAACAGGCGGTGGAAAGAGCGTCTGTTTTCAGATTCCAGCACTACTCCTACCCGGTACTTGTTTGGTTATATCACCTCTAGTTGCCTTAATGCAAGATCAAGTCAACAATTTGAATGCATTAGGAATCAAAGCGGCTGCCATTATTGGAGGAACATCCTTAACGGATATTGATGCGATTCTGGACAACTGTTTGTATGGAGAATATAAATTACTCTATATCTCCCCAGAGCGATTGGAACAAACGTGGTTACTGGAGCGAATTGAAAATTTAAAAATAAGTTTACTTGCTGTAGATGAAGCGCATTGTATTTCACAATGGGGGCATGACTTCCGTCCTGCTTATCTCAAGATTAATCAATTGCGCAAGCTATTCCCAAGCATTCCAGTAATTGCCTTAACGGGATCTGCCAACCAACGCGTTATCCATGATATTTGCACCAATCTCGAACTGCGCGATGTTGCCCTATTTAAGAAGAGCTTTTATCGCAGCAATTTGATTTATGGGGTCTATAAAGTTGAAAATAAAGAAATTATCGTAGAGCGTATTCTGCAAAAGAATCCCTTTCCGACCATTATCTATGTACGCAGTCGAAAGGAGACACAAGTATTAGCCCAACAATTGAATCAAAAGAATTATAAGGCGGGATTTTTTCACGGAGGGTTAAACACCTTTGAGAAAAAGAAGCGACTAGATGATTGGGTTTCAGAAAAAACGCCTATTATGGTGGCTACGAATGCATTTGGAATGGGAATCGACAAGAAGAATGTTCGCAACGTGATTCACTTGCAGCTTCCTGAAAATTTAGAAAACTATTACCAAGAAGCTGGACGCGCAGGACGAGATGAAACAAAGGCTTTTGCCTCTTTACTCGTTGCACCCAATGAGCCTAAACCTATTGAAGAATGGGCCAAAGACAACCTATTTGACAAAAGTTTTTTAAAACTCGTATACCGCAAGCTCAACAATTATTTGAGTATTGGTCTAGGCGAAGGCTATAATACTTCGTATTCCTTTAGCTTTAATCAGTTTTGTGTACACTATAAGTTTCCCTATACGTTAACTTATAATGCACTGCAATTCTTGGATCGTCAAGGTATTTGTAAATTAACCCCCAATTCGACGAATAAAACACAGGTTCAATTCACTGTGAGTAGTAGTGAATTACTCGACTATGTATATGACAATGAACGACAAGAAAACGTTTTACTCCAGATTATTCGCCATTACCCAGGGATACACGAATACAACACCCCTATTAACTTGGCTTTCATCAGTGAACAAGTAGGGGAACCTATTTTATTTGTACAAGAGTGCTTGCAAACCTGGCATCAAGAAGAACTCTGTGTTTTTACACCAGAGGAACACGATTTGGAAATTACATTTCTTGAAGCGTGGGAAGAGGATAAAACGATTTATCGAACCTTCCCGTTCTTAGAACAACAAAACAACCTCAAACTTGAACAATATCGCGCTATTTACTTTTACGCACAAAATGACGATATTTGTAAGAATAAAATCATCTTGCATTATTTCAACGAAACGCTAGAGCAAAATTGTGGGAGTTGTTCCACCTGCTTGCAAGCGAATCAAAAGAAATCAACCGATCAGTTGGCTGAAAAAAGAGATTGTATTATCTTGTACTTACAGCGTAAACAAGCGGCATCTGCAAGTGAAATGGAAGCAGATTTATCGCTTGATTTACAAGATATACTCCTGCTTTTACAACAGTTGTCCGAACAACGAAAAATAAAATTAAATAACAAAAATCAATATATTCTACTATAATGAAAGACTTACGTATCATTTTTATGGGAACCCCTGATTTTGCAGTTGGAATTCTCGATGCGATGTATCAACATAACTTCAATATTGTGGCTGTGATTACAGCACCAGATCGACCAGCAGGTAGAGGACAGAAATTAAAATTTTCTGCGGTTAAAGAATATGCAGTAGAGAAACAATTACCTGTTTTACAACCGACAAATTTAAAAGATGAAGCTTTTTTAACGGAGTTAGCTTCTTACCAAGCCAATCTACAAGTAGTGGTTGCCTTTAGAATGTTGCCTGCAACCGTATGGCAAATGCCATCTTTGGGGACTTTTAACCTACATGCTTCTTTATTACCTGATTATAGAGGTGCTGCACCAATCAACTGGGCAATTATCAATGGAGAAACTAAAACAGGTGTAACGACCTTCTTTATTGATGAAAAAATTGATACAGGAGCTATTATTTTAAAGAAAGAAACAGCTATTGGAGCCAAAGAAACGGCTGGCGAACTACACGATCGCTTAATGGTTTTAGGTGCTGAAACTGTGGTAGAAACACTCGAATTAATTCAAAAAGGAGACGTACAAGTGGTTCATCAACCTGCTGAAGACACGAAAACGGCCTATAAATTGAACCGAGAGAATTGCAAAATTGACTTTTCAAAAACAGGTATGGAGATTGAGCAGTTAATCCGAGGTCTAAGCCCTTATCCAGCAGCTTGGTGCATGCTAGAAGACCGCGATACACAGCAAGAATGGAACATCAAAATATACGAAGCACACTTCGAAGAAGAAGAACACCAACTAAATATAGGTCAATTAGTTACAACTAAAAAAACCATGAAAGTTGCAGTTCAAAATGGCTTTTTAGACCTCGTAAAATTACAGCTACCAGGCAAGAAAATGATGCTAGCAAATGAAGTATTAAATGGGCAAAAATTTAGCGAAAACGCTATCGTTTTATAACTCATTTCCCTACAAAGGAATACTTCACATAGAACCTTAACACAAAAAAAGATATTGCATTGCGTTTTTTTTTTACAAAAAGCTTGTTTTATAACTTTATAACCCTAAATTTGTAATAAGAACGTTAATAAAGTTAACCTTTAAAAAAAATTATTATGAACAAAACAGAATTAATTGATGCTATCGCAAAAGATGCAGAGATCAGTAAAGTTGCAGCTAAAAAAGCTTTAGAATCTTTCTTATCTAACGTTGAATCTACATTAGCTAAAGGAGACAAAATTTCATTGGTAGGTTTCGGTTCATGGTCAGTATCTGAAAGAGCGGCTAGAGAAGGAAGAAATCCTCAAACTGGAAAAACAATCAAAATTGCTGCTAAAAAAGTAGTTAAATTTAAAGCTGGATCTGAATTAGAAGGATCTGTAAACAAGTAATTACTGACTTTGTTTATGTAATATAAACAGATCAAAATAGTAAAAAATTAAAAAAGTCTTATTATATTGTATAATGAGACTTTTTTTTATGCCGTATTGTTATGACAAAACACGAGATTAATAAAGGAGATTATTTAATTGCACTTCCCTCTGGATACAATCCAACAGATATTGAATTCAACCAATCAGTTATTCTACTAACGGATCACAATATTGATGGCTGTATGGGATTTATCTTAAATAAACCTACCCCCTATTTGTTAAGCGAATTAGTACCAGAAAGCAATGGTGCTTTTACAGTCTATCACGGAGGCCCTGTTGAATCAGATCGCTTGTTTTGTATTCACAAATGCCCCGATTTAATTCCAGATAGTATTGCAATCACGGATCAACTATATTGGGGAGGTGATTTTAGCGCGATTTTTAGCCATATTGAAATGGGGCTACTCACTCATTTAGATCTGCGTTTTTTTATGGGATACTCTGGTTGGGACAATGGCCAATTGGAAATGGAATTAACCAACCAAAATTGGGTAAAAACATCAACTTTGCCTTTCAACCTCTTTGAGCAAGCAACAAAATCTTATTGGAAACAAGCGATACAAACACTGGGTAAAGATTTTCGTATTTGGTCTAATGCACCAGAGAATCCTAATTTGAATTGATTTTTTTGGTTATGAGTTATAAGTTAAGAGTGATGGGTTATGAGACGATGAGGTGGTGAGACGATGAGACGATGAAGTGGTGAAATCGAAACGAAGTGAAAATCGAAACGAAGTGTAGATTCATCGAACACCAAAACAAAATAGCAACTCGGTGAGATATATTCATCGAACACCAAAACCAATATAAAATAGGTGAGATAGAAGATGAGATTGTAGAACGATGAAAGGATGAGGCGACAAGATAGTCTTGGATAAGTATTCATATGAAGTAAAATCAATAAACTTCATAAACTGTAAACAAAAAAAGCTTGAATTAGATCTATTAAAAATCTAATCCAAGCTTTTTTTATTTTATCAATACATCTTTATTGAGGGAAGTTGTTATTTGTGAAGTCGTAAAGTTGTGAGCTTTATCTATTAAAGGATAAATTTACTATTTAGAAAATTCCCCCGTAACCCATAACCCATAATCTCATACCCCATCACTCATAACCATAAACTCCTAAAAAAACTACATCAAGCGAATTTTTGCATTCAAGCGATCAACTAAATCTTTCGCTACTTGCGTCGTAAAGGTTTTCTTTCTGTATTTTGTTACTGGTTGTACCCCTATAATTACATTGGTAATAAAGATCTCATCTGCTTTTTGCAATTCAAATGGAGATATAGGACTCTCTTCTAACGTATATTCAGGGTGTTTTCCGAGGAGTTCTATGATTTGCTTGCGCATTACACCCTTTACACAGCCTTCGTCTAATGGAGGGGTTTTAATTACGTTTTTACTTACTACAAATAAATTTCCATTAACTGCTTCGATGATGTTCTTCTTGTCATTCACCAATAAACAGTTTTGATACTCGTTTTCTGCTGCAAAAATACTAGCGAGTACATTGACTGCGCGATTCGTTGTTTTTACCGTTGACAGTAAATTTGCTGCTACGTAAAAATCTTTGTACAGTTCAACTTCATACTGCTTCTCTTGAAATGTATACACTGCATCTTCTAAAACCTCTGCAGTTAGTACAAATCCAATCGTTTTATTTTCTTGAGGGAAGTACTTTCCTTCCGCATCACGGAAAACAGTTAAGCGCACGCGAAATGCTTTTGCCTCACTTCCACTAGCATCAACTGTTTTTATAATTTCTTCTTGAAAATTCTCTAAGGTAAAGTGCATGGGGATTTCCATACGCATGATTCGCATCGAAGACATCAATCTAAAATAGTGGTCTTCCGCGAATAAAACTTTTTTATCTAAGACTCTCACTGTTTCAAAAACAGCATCTCCATATAAAAAACCGCGGTTGTTTTCTATCGCAAGGTCTGTAGTAGAAACAAGTTTGCCGTTAACATTAATCATAGTTCTAATTTGTGATTACTATTAACGGCAAATATAAGTTATATTTTATGGAAATTAGGCAGAACCTAACACTTGTTTTAAATCCATGATTTGATTTTCCCACAATTGTTTTGATTCATTTATTTCATCTGCTTCTGCGAAATCAGTTACAATAATGGTGACATCTTTTGTCAATTCATCGCGTATTATTTTAATTTCAAAGTAATATTCGGTATCATCGCCCTCTTCATCTAGCCATCTATATCGTACTCTTTCGTCCGTTTTTCGTGTAACTACTCTTGCTTTTTCCTCCGAATCTCCCCATATAAAAGAATATACTTCTCCTCTTGAGTTTACGTTGTCAGCAAACCATTCGCTTAATCCTGAGGGATCTGACACGTATTGATATAACAATTGAGGGGACGAATTTATTGAAAATTCTAATTCATATTTTTCTTTCATAGCTGTACTTAAAAAAGTTATAATTCCTCGAATATAAACATATTTTGGTAATAAAAAAATATTTTTTAAGAAGCTTACCGTTTGCTTTATATCAAAATAATAGTAACTTTGCACTCGCATTCTAGAAATAGAATAAAAAACCAACATTTGGCGAGGTAGCTCAGTTGGTTAGAGCGCAGGATTCATAACCCTGAGGTCACGGGTTCAACTCCCGTCTTCGCTACAAAAGAAAAAGACACAATCGATGATTGTGTCTTTTTTTGTTTAGGATATATCTGAAAAAATCACTACAAAAAGGATTATTTCAATGGTTTTGGCATTTGCTTTCCCCCCATACTTTCGGCGACTTCCTCTATCCGTTTCTGCTTTGTTTCGTGTCGTTTGGCCAGGACAATCCAGCTCAATAGTATTTTTTTGGTCGACTTACTCAAACTCAAAAAATACTCTTTTGAACCGCTGTATCTAGTAAAAGCTAGTTCTAAATCATCTGGTATGATTAGTTCTTCTACTTCGTCTAAGATAGTCCAAGATCCATTCTGTTTTGCGATTTCAATACTTTCAAAACCGGCTTTGGTCATCCTATTGTTATCAATGAGGGATTGAACAATCTCTTTATTGATTTTAGACCAAATACTTTTAGGTTTGCGTTTACTAAAATACTGGATAGATGAAGAATCGTCCACTTTTTTTCTTGTACTGTCAATCCAACCAAAACAAAGTGCTTCATCTACTGCTTCCCGCCAACTGATGGAAGGAGTATTTGACTTTTTGGTGTAATAAACAAGCCAAATAGAGGATTCAGACTGATGGTTTTCTTCCAACCATTGCCTCCATTCTTCTCTGCTTTGAGGATAATAAGTTTCTATTTCTTTAGACATGCTGTTGTTTTAACTCGTGTAAAATTAACTGTTGTAAAAAGGCTGTTATTTAATGGTGCCCTAACAAAGTGCAATTGATTTTCCAGTATACTCTTTACCTGCTTCAAATACTTCTAATGCTACTCGGTTAACAAAAATAAGAGTAGATTGATAAAAACTATTTGAGTTCATTTCGTTGATTATATTATGCTTTTAAAAGATTACTTAACGAGACAAACTTACACCTCCTATATGACAACCCTATGGCAAGAGTAAAAATGAATGCCCTATTTTCGATATCCTACAATAAAGGCCCAATTACGATTGTAATTAGGCCTTTATTTTATGCTCACAGCGCAATTCTTCTCCTTTCGTAACTCGATAGAACGCTTATATTCCCTTTATTTCTTCACAAAACGCTTAACCACTCGCTTGTTATCTTGGTTCAACTCAATCAAATACACTCCTTTGTTTAATTGACTTACATTTATCCCTTGATCTGTGACCGTATTTTGTTGAATTACCTGTCCAATTGCATCAAAAATACGATACGAGATGGCACTTTCTGACTCCGAGGTAACGTGTAAAATATCTGCTGTTGGATTTGGATAAAGTACAAAATCCAATTGTTCCACAGCGCGTTCTCCTTGAGCTCGCTTAAAAATCGCCTTTACTTTAAAATTTGCTCTAGGATTGATAACAATTTTAGATTGCGTGGATTGAACATCTCCTTCCCAACGCACAAAGCGATAACCTGGTAGAGCAATAGCTTCTACTGTAACGGGAATCGTTTTAAAATAATATCCTTGCCAGTTTTCATACTCATCGCCTACTCCTACAGTACTACTGTTAATCTCAATAGTGTTGACTTTGACAAATCCTCTGTCTTTATCGTTAATATGCGCTTTCAAGCGATACTTTCCACTCAAATAAAAATGCGTTTGAATGTGTTGATCTTGATAAGTCGGTCTCAAACGAGCAAATTCCCTCATTTGTTCCACTCGATTTTCCCAATCTTGCATGGAAGTCAGTAAATTCCATCGTTCAATGTATCTGGGCATTTCTGGGCGGATACGTTCTTGCATCTCATTAATCAACGCAATAACATGCTCTTCTTTATAGCTTGTATTCATTAAATCGGCAAATCGATTTAAGAAGTAATTTTTATACGTTTCATTTGCGAGAAGTCCCTTTAGAATATGATCTTCACTTGCTATTGCCGACGCTAACGTATTATGGCTATAAGAATTATTGATCCATTCATCAATTCCGTTAAAACCTGCATCTAAATCTTTAAATACCCAGCGGAATCGGCCATCCTGTCCATAAGGAGCATCGGGGGTGTACTCCACTCTTTTTCTAAAATAGGTATTGTTGTTGTGTGGCCAATCAAAATTAGCCGCATAGATTTCGGCAATTTGAAAATCGGTAAAATTCACCTCATCAATATACGTCAATGCTTTTTTATAGTTTTTCTTCTTTTTTAAATTTTTATTTGTGAAGAAATCAACCACTTTCAAGTACTGCACATTATCTCCCACATCTGCTAAACCAGCATTTTCTAAAAAGTCGAGGTCTCTTTCTTTAATGTCGTATACTCGCTCAAAATATTTCTCGTCATATCGCTCACGTAAATTCATCAAACCGTAATATTCGCCATTGACAAACGTTACAACAGGTTGGTATTTTTGGGTTTCAAAATGCAAATGTTCGTTTAATTTTTGCACAAAGGCATCTCTAAACATCGTTCTATACGTATCATTTCCAGAATTTCTTACAATTAATCGCTTAAAACTATCGTAGGGATATTCATCAAAGAAATTATACTTCAGGTCCTTCTTTCCATACTCTGACTTTGCATACATGCGGTAGGATCTATTTTTAAAATGTCGCGATCCATTGCCGTGGTTTCTTATACCAACCGTTTGATTGATTTTCTCCCCTCCATGGGCTAAATAAATGAAGTTAACAGGTACTTCCGATGCTGAGCCACTCGCCCAGTAATTAGCTGGGACTGTGGTTTCATACTGATCAACCTGTGGATTTGCCAATCGCCAATCATCAAATGTTTTTCCTGCCACCCACAATCCATTTTCATAACCAAAGAGTTGATCATCATTCACATTAATATTCACCACAGGAAACGCATATTCTTTATTGATCAGATATACTCTTGTGGTTGTTTCAGAAAAATGCTGGTTATCAAGGTAAGCCTTAGCTCTCACTACAAAGCTTTTATCTACAGGAGTAGCAGGGAAGTATGGATTGGATTCAAAAGTTGTCGATATATTTGCTAATCGATTAGGTTCCATCGTTCTATCATAGATAGCAATTGGCGTTGTATACACCAAGGAACGTATCGTATCTTGATGTAGTTCAAAAGGCAATTGACCCCCGCGTTCTGGGTATTTGGTTTTATAAGTAAATGTACTCCCTCCTAAGTTCTCAAGGGTCGGTTCTGATCCATCGAGCGTATAGACAATCTGCACATTAGAATTTTCATGACTAAGATGTAAAGTAAATGCCTGTTCGTAAAATCCACTGGCAGCAGAAAAAACAGGCGGTTTCACTTGTTGACCAAATACAGATAAGGTCAAGCTAAAAACGAGTACTAGATAACATTTTTTCATCATACTTTAATTTTTAAAGATTAAAATTTTATCTTAAAATTAAAATATTAACATAAACAAAACTATTATTTCACTATAAATCACAAATAAAAACAACAAAAAACACAAAGACACAATAGAGTTAACTTTGTGATGCAGAAAAAAAACACTAGTAAATAGTGCACTTGAAGCTACTAAACAGTCTCCTATTGCTTGATTTAATTCTAGTGATTTAAAAAAGTAGTACTTCCTACTTTTATCGAAAAAGTTCTTTTTACTTTCGCTTGATCCAGGTACTCGCCTTTTCCTTCTTTGTCTTTTTAGGAACTGGATTTGCTGCCCAGCTAGTAGGCCCTGTTTTCTTCCAAACCATATCATGCGTTCGAATCATTTTAATATAGCCCCAAATACCTAGGGTTAGCATCAAAATAAAGAATACTAGGATTCCACTGACAAAAAGAGGAACCTCATTACCATAAAACAAGGCATAGATTAATAACCCATCAAAAAGTATCATGACAATTGGTATAAAAAAGGTAAGTCCGATGTATTTAATTACGTTCAAGTAATACTCCATCTTGTAATTCATTGCATAGAGCAAGATCCCCCAAAAGGCAAATACCAAGACGACCATCATGAGTAAGGCACCAAAAAATAAGGCAAATGTACCAAAGCCAAAACTCACGCTATCCTTTGAAGTTTCATCATAATATACCGTTACAGTCTCTCCAATTGTTGGTTGATTACTTGAAGAATACGACAAGGTATGAGCTACTAACACGCCAGATAAAGTTGTAAATTCAACTGTTGGTGTAAACATAGTTGTAGTAGTTCCTGCATCTGCATCATGGCTTTCATAAGAAGAATAAGAAACAACTTTTGCTTCATAACGCTGTCCATTTACTAGCAATTGAGTTGTTTTATAGAGAGACGATCCCATGCCTATGGTTATGCTTATTGCAAAAACCATCACAATCGTTACCACCAAAAAAACATACCCAAAGCCAAGACACCCTAGCCCACCTTTTCCAGTGTGCAAACGACGTTGTCCTATTTTATAGGTCAACCAAAGACCAAAAAGCAGCGCTAAAACCCCACTCCAGCCATACAAAGTCAAACTGAGAAAAATCATAGAGAATAGAATCATAAGAAACATACAACGAGAACTGCTTAATTATACCGCGAAGTTTGGTGCTTAAATGTTGTTTTTTGACGCTTTATCAACTCATTATCTTGGAATACTTGTTTCTCTATTGCTGTTGGTGTCTCTGCTTTTTCTGAAGAACTACCAGTAGTAGTTGGAGGCATTAGCCTATCCTTTTTTGTTTGCACTATCCAATAGCTGCGTATATCTATCAGTCTTCTACTAATTACATAGAGAAAATACAAGGCAAAAATAAGGATAAAGATAGAAAAGCTCTCCGCTTCTTCTTCAGAACCAAAAATTCGATATTGATAAAAAACGACGAGTATATAGCCTACCATTAGCATACGCAGAGGTTTAATCAACAGGTGAATTCCCTTTCTAATAGTCGCTGCAGTCTGACTTCTAATAATAGCAAACGCATGCAAGACAAATAAAGCTAAAAACAGTCCCATTCTACAGACTAAAAAGGCCAAAACAAGGATAATATAAGCTAGAATTAAATCTTCATAAGTCAACCAAAAACGTACCTCCTTCTGCATCTAGGAATACCGCTTGATCTACATCCGAAAAGAAATCATTCGTAATATCTTCAAGCCGTTCAGCAGGAATAAACACTTGATTCCCGTCTGATCCAGCAGCAGTAATTCCGACAGCCACACTCCCTCGCTCATCTACAACTCGCTCTAATCGTCCTGTATACAATTCGCCCGTAACAAGAGCTTGTCCCATTTGAACCGGTAGACTAGCAATAGAAAGCACCCATGAACTACCTGCAGATAGCAGAATTAACACGATAATAATCGGAAGGAAATTAATTTTCTTACCTCTTTTTTGATTCATCTTGCTTGATTTTTCTTTTTTTCTATTCTAGATAGAAAAGCTAATTTTAGTATTATCAGCAAGATACCACAATATAAATTAAGAAACCCTATCTCCTTTCCTCATCAATCAAAAAAAGGATGAATTACAACATTCATCCTTTCGTTCATTTATATCGCGATATAGCGTTTATTCTCCTTTAATAAAAGTG
>NZ_JBQZGD010000032.1:0-26425 GCF_052691955.1 Myroides sp. TSA_177.3 | reverse complement strand
TTTTTTGTTTCTTTTTTACCCTTTAAAAAAGAAAGGGGGGCTTTGTTCTTTGTGAGGTTTGTTCTTTGTTAAATCGTAAGATTTATCGATTAAAGAAGATTGTTTCAAAAAAGCCTTTTGCAAAAAACCAATTTCTTCCTTAAAATCGAAAGTCTCTTTTTTGGATTTTACGTCTTAAGGCATAGTAACTCATGAGTAGCTGATCATACCAAAGAGCAAACAACAAGAGTAAAGCAGCAAGTAGCAAGGTTTTAAATTGGTAGTGAAAATAAAGGAATCCTCCTGCTACACAACCAATAAAGAAACAGCCAATAATTGCAAGCATTAAAAAGATACTGCGATAGAGTTTGATGCGCTCGGAACGGTTCTTATAAAAGAAAAGTTGAGACAGTACGATTCCCAAATCGGTAAATAACCCTGTTAAGTGGGTGGTACGTACGACAGCACCGGATACTCTAGTTACGAGTGAATTCTGTACACCCATTGCAAATAGTAAAATTAAAGCGGTAAATACGCTGTATTTCACCAAGGCATCGGGTGCATTGATATCAATAATACTGAGTCCCACCAAAAGTGCCATTTCTAATACAATGGGAATCACATAAGATACTTCGGGTTTATGCTTCAATACCCATTCCATAATCAAACTGGAAACAAAGGATCCCAAGAGAAAGAAAAAGGTATATACCAGATAGACAATCGCACGGTTGTAGTTTTCTTCAATGACTTCTTCTGCAAAAAAAGCAAAATGCCCTGTTACATTCGTCGTCAAGGTATGCAACCCCAAAACCCCCACACTATTAACAATACCCGCTACACATGATAGTACGGATGCCAATTTGAGGTTATGGGAATACGCGCGATTTTTACCCTGGTGTCTAAACATAAGGAAGAGTGGATTTACACAAAGTTACAAAAAATCAATTGGAAAGATGGTGAGGGGGTGAGAAGGTGAGGCGATGAGATGTAAAATCTCGTAGTGGCAAATGGCAATTTGCCAAATAACTGGATGATTTCTGACAAAGGCGGTGAGGAGGTGAGGGGGTGAGGAGGTGAGGCGATGAGATGTAAAATCTCGTAGTGGCAAATGGCAATTTGCCAAATAACTGGGTGATTTCTGACAAAGACGGTGAGGAGGTGAGAAGGTGAGGAGGTGAGGCGATGAGATGTAAAATCTCGTAGTAGCAAATGGCAATTTGCCAAATAACTGGATGATTTCTGATAAAGGCGGTGAGGCGGTGGGCGAACTTCACAAAGCACAAACCTCACAAAAAAACATCTTTAATCGATAATTCTTCTAACTTTACCACTTCACAAAAAACGACTTTACAACCACGCACCACCATGCAGTATAGACCCGACATACAAGGATTGAGAGCCTTAGCCGTACTTTTAGTTTTTATTTTTCACCTCAATCCCGTTTGGCTCAGTGGTGGATTTATAGGTGTAGATGTGTTTTTTGTTATCTCGGGTTTTTTGGTCAGTAGTATCATCCTGCACAAAAAAGAAAAAGGAACCTTTCATTTTCTCGATTTCTATTTAGGGCGGATCAAGCGCATTGTACCCGTCTTTTTATTGCTGTTGTTGGGTGTGGGAATAGTAGGAGCTTGGGCCTATGTATGGGTGGATATTCTCAACTTACGACGTACCCTAGTCGCAGCGGGTTTATTCAACTCCAACAATTACTTTGCCCATCTCGATACCTATTTTGGCGCCTCGAATCAAGAGAATCCATTGTTGCATACCTGGACCTTGTCCATCGAAATGCAGTTCTACCTGCTGTTGCCCTTGTTTTTGTGGTTTGTGCGCAAGCAATACCTCTTTGTGGTGAGTTTGATGCTCGTTGTGGGATTATTGGGCTATTCCTTTTATTCCAGTGTATACCTCAATCAGCAAAGTGAGATGTATTTTTTTTTACTTGCACGAATTCCTGAATTTCTAATCGGTACAATTCTCGCTATTCGAGCAGATGACCTCCAAACAAAGTTTGGAAAATACCAAAACCCCATTGCATGGATGGCTCTAGTGGGGATTCTAGCCTGTGCTATAGGATTTTCAGAACAGACTGTCTTTCCGGGGCTATGGGTTGTACTCCCATGTGTATTTACGGGGTGTTTACTCTTGACGACGACTTCTCAAGTAAATGCACTCTTTAAAACCAAGGTGATGGTGCATCTAGGCGAACTATCCTATGCGATTTACCTGTGGCATTGGGCGATTATGGCCTTTTTGCGCTATTATAACATGCGGTTGGACTTTACCCTTTACGAGATGATCGGAATTACCGCTTTGACCTATGGATTGTCTTGGTTGTCCTATACTTACGTAGAAAATGTATTTCGCACTTATTCCAATAAAGTGTTTGTTCCTCGATTTGTCGGGTTAGCGGTGCTTGTGGTATTGGCAGGCGGTGGAATTTACCGCATGAATCAATATTTATTCCCTATTCCCGCGGCCTATGCAACACCAACCTTTGGTATGGAGTCCCATGCCCATCAATTCAAAGCAGTGGGATTATATGGGGACGAGACCAAAACACAACCCGATTCCATTTGCCTCATTGGCGATAGTCATGCGTTAGTATATAAAGCCATTCTCGATGAAATAGGAAAGGACAACAACTTCACCTTTTGGTCGGTGAGTAATAATCGATACCCTCTTTTTGCCAATATCAATCGAAGTGATTTTGACAAAGAAGCAGATTATGAAACCTATGAAAAACTGATGGAAGAAGTAGAAGAACTAACAGAAAAGAGTAAAACCATTCTTGTAGCTAGTGCCTGGTTAGAAGATGTCCCTTCTTTAGCCGTTGCTTTTACCTCTTTAGTGGAAAGCTTAGAACCCGATCAACGTATGGTTATTTTGGGTGATTACCCTACGTTAGACCGCAATCCGATACGCGCAACCCGTGATTACCTTTACAACGATGAAAGTATGGATATCCAAGTGGTCCACGCTTCAGAACCGCAATACGTACGCGACGCGATTCAAAAGAACCCAGAACAAGTACTCTACTGGCAATTTGATTTTGACCGTACTTCAACATTGCCCTACTTCAATGATACTCTAGGCTATTATGATGAAGACCATCTGAATACATTTGGAAGTAGAAAAATAGGGGATAGGGTAGGAAAAGATTTTATGGCTTTTGCGAAGAAGCATGGGGTGTTGTGAGAAGGTGAGAAGGTGAGGCGATGAGATGGTGAGGCGGTGAAATCGAAACGCAGTGTAGATTCATCGAACACCAAAACCAATATAAAGTTTGTGAGATAGATGGTGAGGCGACGAGGTTTGCTTTTTTGCAAATCATCTCTAATCGATATACCTGCGATTTCACAAAGCACAAACCTCACAAAGCACAAACCCACAGTATTGTGTCAGCGCGCAATGCGACCCTTCGTTGCCTCAGGACATACTGGGTGGTTACTGGGGGTGAATACAACACTCGTCACTCTGCACCGTTGCTCTATCCAGTTTTCGTTCAGTCACTCCGCTCTGTATGTCACCCTGACGAAGGAAGGGTCGCATCTGTTGTTTGTGAGGTTTGCTCTTTGTGAGGTTTGTGAGTTTGTAGGTTTATCGATTAAAGAGGATTTGCAAAAAAACAAAAAACAGTACGCTAATCAGTATCCGTCCAGTCACTCCGTTCTGTATGTCCTTTAACCCATAACCTATAACCCTTACCTCATAACCTTAACCCATAACCCATAACCCATAACCATTAACCCATAACCATTAACCCATAACCTTAACCCATAACAATAAGACCTTCTTCTTTAATCGACAAATCCTGCGATTTCACAAAGCACAAACCTCACAAAGCACAAACCTCACAAAGTACAAACCTCACAAAGAGCAAACCTCACCGCCTCACCTTCTCACCCTTCACAAAAAGCAACTTCAATAAAACACCATTTCTTTCAATAAAACATACAGATAGCATATACCATTGCGTTTATTTCATTCTATTTAAATAATTTTAACAATTAATTCATTTTAGGTGTGTGTTTTTAGGAAGTGACAGTTGGCGACTTTCCTTAAAAATAATCAAATCTATGCTAGAGAAAGAGTTAAAAAATGTACCTTTGTAAGCTTAGGGAGTAGCCTATGGCTAAAACACCTTACTTTTTTATCCCGTCCCTAAAGTAAATAAGAAAGTAGTAAAAAAAATGGAAAAGGAATATAAGATTGCAGTTGTAGGACAAGGCTATGTGGGTTTGCCTTTGGCGCTAGCATTCGCTAAACACTACCCTGTAGTGGGATTTGATATCAATGCCCAACGCATTGAATCCCTACAAAAAGCACAAGATGAAACCAAAGAAGCCGACCAAGATCAGCTGAGAGTTTCCCTTATCGCATACCAAACCTCTGGAGGTATAAAAGGATATTTGCCTAGCTTTGAAAGAAAAGACTTAGCAGGAGCCAATGTCTTCATTATTACCGTTCCGACACCCATTAACCAATTCAACGCACCTGATTTATCACCCCTAAAGAGCGCTTCCCGTTTAGTAGGCGAAGTCCTTAAAGAAGGCGATATCGTCATCTATGAATCCACCGTATATCCAGGCTGTACAGAAGAAGAGTGTATTCCCGTATTAGAAGCCACTTCAAAACTACAGTTCAACCGCGATTTTTACGTCGGGTATTCACCAGAGCGTATCAACCCAGGAGATAAAATCAATACCTTAGAAACCATTGTCAAGGTAACTTCAGGTAGCACACCCGCTATTGCAGAAGAAATCGATCAATTATATCAACAGATTATCCAAGCAGGTACACATAAAGCTTCCTCTATTAAAGTAGCAGAAGCCGCTAAAGTAATTGAAAATGCACAACGCGATGTCAATATCTCTTTCGTGAATGAGTTGGCTTTGATTTTTGATCGCATCGGAATCGATACCCAAGAAGTACTAGAAGCAGCCGGAACCAAGTTTAACTTTCTGAAATTTCAACCCGGTTTAGTAGGAGGACATTGTATCTCGGTCGATCCGTATTATTTAGCACATAAATCCATTCAGTTGGGCTATTACCCTGACGTTATCCTTTCAGGAAGACGTGTGAATGATGAAATACCTGTTTTTATTGCCAGTAAAGTAGTTAAGCTTATGGTGCAAAAAAACATCAATGTAAGCCAATCTAAAGTATTGCTATTGGGCTTTGCCTTCAAGGAAAACTGTCCCGATACCCGCAATACCAAAGTGGCCATGATATACGATGAGTTAGTTTCTTACGGATTAACAGTAGAGGTGTATGACCCTTGGGTGAATCCAGAAGAAGTAAAAGCGGAATACGGAATTACATTAGTAAATTCCTTAGACATCGTAAAACAACAATATGATGCAGTTGTCTTAACAACAGCACATCGCGATTTCAATAAATTTAACGTCCGAGAATTGGTTCAATCCTCTGGCGTGGTATTTGACACCAAGAGTGTGTTAAAGCCAAACGAAGTAGATAGTAGATTATAATAAGCTGGTACAATAAAAATGAAAAAGATTACTAAGATTTGTTGTGTGGGTGCAGGCTATGTAGGTGGTCCTACTATGGCTGTCATTGCACAGAAAAATCCACATATTCAAATCACGGTAGTGGATATCAATGAAGCGCGTATCCAGGCGTGGAATGATGCCGACTTGAATAAGTTGCCAATCTATGAACCAGGACTAGATGCCATTGTGGCTGAAGCAAGAGGGCGCAACCTATTTTTTGATACCAATGTAGACCAAGCAATTGAAGAGGCCGATATGATCTTCATTTCAGTAAATACACCAACCAAAACCTACGGAAAAGGAAAAGGGATGGCGGCTGATTTAAAGTATATCGAACTATGTGCCCGTCAAATTGCCAGAGTTGTGAAGACCGATAAAATTGTCGTTGAAAAATCAACACTACCGGTGCGTACAGCTCAAGCCATCAAACGCATTTTAGATCAAACGGGAAATGGAGTAGAGTTCCAAATCTTATCCAACCCAGAATTCCTCGCAGAAGGTACAGCCATTACAGATTTGATGAATCCTGATCGCGTACTCATTGGAGGAGAAGAAACCCCAGCCGGAAGAGAAGCAATCGAAGCCTTAGCAACTATTTATAGCGCTTGGATACCACAGGAGCGCATCTTGCGTACCAACGTATGGTCATCCGAATTATCGAAATTAACAGCCAATGCCTTTTTAGCGCAACGCGTATCGTCCATCAATGCCATTTCAGAACTATGTGAAGCTTCTGGAGCAGATGTGAGTGAGGTAGCGCGTGCCATTGGAACAGATAGCCGTATTGGAAGTAAATTCTTAAAAGCTTCTGTTGGTTTTGGTGGATCTTGTTTTCAAAAAGACATCCTGAACTTGGTATATATCGCTTCTTCTTATGGTTTACAAGAAGTAGCGGACTATTGGGAACAAGTAATCATTATGAATGACTACCAAAAACGTCGTTTTGCGGAGAATATCGTCAATACCTTGTTTAATACCGTAAATGATAAAAAAATTGCCTTCTTAGGATGGGCATTCAAGAAAGATACAAATGATACACGCGAATCAGCAGCCATTTATGTAGCCAATGATTTGATGGAAGAAGAGGCACAAATTCACGTGTATGACCCTAAAGTAACGGAAATGCAAATGCTGTCCGATTTGGACTATTTAGCAACCCGTGAACCTGAGGCGAACCGCAAGCATTTAACGGTACACCAAGATCCGTATGAAGCCCTTGCAGGTGCACATGGTATTGCCGTACTAACGGAATGGGATGAGTTTGTTACCTACGACTGGCAGCGTATTTATGACAACATGCAAAAACCTGCTTTTGTATTCGATGGCCGTAACATCTTGAATAGAGCAACCTTGGAACAAATAGGGTTTGAAGTATATACGATTGGAAGAGGAAAATAAAATTATGAAAAAAATATTAATTACTGGTGGAGCTGGATTCATTGGCTCCAACTTAACAGAGTACTTTTTAAATCAAGGGTACTTTGTTCGTTGTTTAGATAACTTCGCAACAGGATATCGACACAATATTGAAGAATTTTTAAGCAACCCGAATTATGAATTACTAGAAGGGGATATTCGCGATTTAGCTACGTGTCAACAAGCAGTAACAGGGGTAGATTATGTTCTGCACCAAGCGGCTTTAGGTTCTGTACCGCGTTCGATTAACGATCCTATTACATCCAATGAGGTAAATATCAATGGATTTTTAAATATGCTAGTGGCGGTACGCGATGGTGGAGTAAAACGCATGGTTTATGCAGCAAGTTCCTCTACCTATGGAGACTCTCCTGCTTTGCCAAAAGTAGAAGATGTAATTGGTAAGCCTTTATCTCCGTATGCCGTAACGAAGTATGTAAACGAATTATATGCGGATGTATTCGCTAAAACCTATGGGATTGAAATTATTGGTTTGCGTTATTTCAACGTATTTGGACGTCGTCAAAATACAAGAGGAGCGTATGCTGCGGTTATTCCGTTGTTTACAAAACAGTTTATTCAGCACGAAAGCCCTACGATTAACGGAACAGGCGAAAACTCTCGTGACTTTACCTATATCGACAACGTGATTCAGATGAATGAACGCGCGATGTTGACAACAAATAAAGACGCAGTAAATACCGTTTACAATACAGCTGTAGGCGATCGTACTAACTTAAATCAATTGGTTGGTTACTTGAAAGAGTTCTTAACCGAGTACGACGGAGCAATTGCGAATATTGAAGTAAAACATGGACCAAACCGCCAAGGAGATGTAGCGCATTCTTTAGCATCTGTAGATAAAGCGAAAACACTGTTAGGTTATGAACCGACACATGTAATTCGCGAAGGGCTAAAAGAAGCCGTAAAATGGTACTGGGAGCACAAGGAGATGCTATAGGTCAACGTAATAAAAAAGGAAAATTTAAAAAGTACACAATACAACAATAAAAATTACAGTATACATTTATGAGTACACAACATAAAATTGCAGTTATAGGGTTAGGATATGTAGGATTGCCATTGGCACGTTTATTCGCAACAAAATTCCCAACCGTTGGTTTTGATATCAACCAAGGACGTATCGCTGAACTAAGAGAAGGAAAAGACAGTACATTAGAAGTAGCAAATGAAATTTTACAAGCCGTAACAGTAAAAACGAATCCTGTTTCAGCAAATGAAACCAAAGGATTATATTGTTCGTATGATTTAGGAGATATTACAGATTGTAATGTCTATGTTGTGACAGTACCTACACCTGTAGATAAACACAATCGTCCTGATTTGACGCCGTTGTATAAGGCATCAGAGACCGTGGGGAAAGTGTTGAAAAAAGGAGATATTGTAATCTATGAATCGACAGTATACCCAGGCGTAACAGAAGAGGAATGTGTACCTGTTCTAGAACGCGTATCAGGGTTGAAATTCAATGAAGATTTTTATGCGGGCTATTCACCAGAGCGTATTAACCCTGGAGATAAAGAGCATACAGTTGAAAAAATATTAAAAGTAACGGCAGGTAGTACACCAGAAATTGGAGTCGTAGTAAATGATATCTACAAAGCGGTTATTATTGCAGGAACGCATTTAGCACCGACAATTAAAGTAGCAGAAGCAGCAAAAGTAATTGAAAACTCACAGCGCGATATCAATATTGCTTTTGTGAATGAGTTGGCAAAAATCTTTAATTTATTGGAGATAGATACTCATGCAGTATTAGAAGCAGCAGGAACGAAGTGGAACTTCTTGCCATTTAAACCAGGATTAGTTGGCGGACACTGTATTGGGGTAGATCCATACTACTTGGCGCAAAAAGCAATGGAAAAAGGATACCACCCAGAAATTATCTTAGCGGGTCGTCGTTTAAATGATTCCATGGGCGAATATGTAGCGTCTCAAGTAATCAAAACTATGATTAAAAAAGGAATCAACGTAAGTACAGCGGAGGTATTGATGTTAGGTGTAACGTTTAAAGAAAACTGTCCAGATGTACGTAACACCAAGATTGTAGATGTAATCGCAGCCTTAGAAGATTATGGAATTAAAGTAACGACTTATGACCCATGGGCAAATCCAGCAGAAGTAAAACACGAATATGGAGTAGTAAGTCATACCACTGCCCCTCAAGGAAAATACGATGCAGTCGTATTAGGAGTAGCACATAAAGAATTAGTAGCGCTAGACTTGGAGCAATTTAAGAAACCAGTCGCTGTCGTTTATGATGTGAAAGGATTGTTGAAAGAAGGAGTTGATAGTAGATTGTAATTGTGAAATATACAAATTTTTTTAGTTGAAAAAAGTTCGAAGTATTTTTAAAAGTGATTTTGTAAGACATGTTTCAATACTTATGTCGGGAACTGCAATAGCTCAATTATGTAGTTTTGCTTTTATTCCCGTTATAAGTAGATTTTATACAGAGGAAGCTTTTGGTGTGTTTGCAAGTTATATGGCAGTTGTAAGTTTATTGAGTTCTTTTGTAACTTTAAAATATGATACAGCACTAATATTACCCAAAGATGATAATGAGGCTTATGCTTTACTAAAATTATCAAATATAGTTTCTCTTTTTTTGATAATTTTATTTAGTGTTATATTATTTTTACCAATTGCTTTTTTTGATACTTATAGAGAGCTAAAATGGTTGTTAGCGTTAGGTACTATTTTAAGTGTTAATTTTAATAATTCAGCATTATTAAATATCAGATTTAAGCAGTTTAAAATTACATCTTTAGCAAAGATCATCCAAGTTATTGCAGTTTTTGTATTTCAAGTTATTTGTTTTTATTATTATGAAATAGAAGGATTGATGTATGGTAATATTTTAGGTGTATTAGTATCAAATTGTTACATGGTTTTGAATAGGAAATTGGAATGGAAGGTCTATAGAAATATTTCTTATATGGAGATGAGAACTGTAGCTATAAGATATAAAGATTTTCCTATGTTTTTTACCTTGTCAAATATGATATCAAGCCTAAACTCAAATTTACCAGTGTTGTTTTTTGCTCGATTTTTTAGTTTAGTTCAGGTGGGTATATATGGAATGGCTTTAAAAGTAATTACACAACCAGTAACACTGATTGCAGAAAGTTTTAAAAGTGTAATATTAAGCCATATGAACAACAAGAAGAATGAGGATCTACTCATCTTAAAGTGGTATATGAAGGTTGTTGTTTTTCTTTTATTAATTGCTATCGTTGGGTGTATATTTTTATATCTCTTTGGAGATAGCTTGATTATTCTATTTTTAGGAAAGAAATGGATCGGTGTGAGTTTATATATAAAGTTAATGATTCCGTTATTTGTAAGCTTGATGATTGCAACTCCTTCAACAGCAGCAGTCAGAGTCTTTGAAATGCAAAGATACTCCTTGTTTTTTGCTGTTGTTTCATTAGTGATTACATTAATTTTCTTTAGTGTTTTTTATTTATTAAAGTTTGATTTGGAGAAGATAGTATTATACAATTCTTTCTTATATTTTATTATGGTACTATTTAATCATGCTTTTATTATTAAAAGAATTTATAATTATGATAAAGATGTTTATAAAAAGAGTATTTAGATATATATTACAAATTTTAATTAAACTGCCTTTTTTTAATAGGTTTAGTTGTAAGTATTATAGACTTTTAGGTGTTAATGGTAATATTTTTCATATTTCAAAGAATGTAACAATTAATGGTTCATTTGCAAATCTAATATTAAAAGATAATGCTGAAATCAATCAAGAATGTTTCCTATTGTGTAAAGGAAAGATTACTATTGGAATAAACTCTACTATAGCTTATAGAAGTGTAATACTAACAAGTGCTAACCCAAATACACCTCACAATGAGTTAGGAAAAGTTTATCCGTCAATTATAGAAGATATTTATATTGGAGACAATGTTTGGATTGGAGCAGCTTCTGTTATTTTGCCAGGTGTCAAAATTGGAGATTATTCTGTAGTCGCGGCGGGGTCAGTTGTTACTAAAGACGTAGCTCCGTATTCTGTAGTTGCTGGAGTGCCAGCAAAAGTTATTAAAATGCTGGATTCAAATATTTTTAAAATATGACAGATGTTATTATATTTAATGGTGCTTTAGGAAGTGTTTTGGCAATTGCTAGAATAGCAAAAAGAGAAAAAAATAATAGAGTTTTTGTTATATGTTTAGATATCGAAAATTACGATTATTATAAAAAAAGTAATTGTATTGATGAAGTTATAGTTTATAATTACAATAGTCATAATCTAGGTTTTTTAGAATGGTTTAAAGGATGGTATATATCAAAATCTTTTTCTCTTAAGCCGATTATGTATTTCGCTTCTGATAAAAGTTGTTTACTTATTAATCAAGTACGTAGTGAAATAGAAGAGTTTTGCATACTCTGTTTACCTAGTTCTCATATTGTACAAACTTACAATGAAAAGGGTTTAGCAGAAATAGATGCAAAAAATAATGGTTTAGATATACCTAATACTATAGTTGTTTCTGATCATAACGATATTGAGGTAGTTAATAAAGAATTTTTATTTCCAGTTATTTTGAAACCAAGAAATACTGGTTCAAGCAAAAGTATTGGGTTTAAAGTGAAAATTGTTGATACTCCTGAAGAATTTAGGGTTATTTCTGAAAAAATATTAATGAATAACGATGATTTTTTATGTCAGGAATTTATTAAAGGGAATGATGAGTCTGCTTTCTTTTATATTTTTTACAGAAATGAAAATGGTGATATTTTTAGTAACTCTGGAAAAAAAATATTGCAGAGTCCTCCTGGGCAGGGTGTTATGGCAAAAGGGTTACTTTATCAGGTTGAAGAACTTGATTCAATTTGTAAGAATTTTTTAGATAATATAAATTATGTTGGAATAGGAGGAATTGAATTTAAAAAATATAAAAACAAATATTATTTTATTGAGATGAGTACTCGTTTGGAGGGTTTTTTTGGGATAACTAAAGTAAGTAATGTCAATTTAGGATTGGTATCATATTTTGATTTAAGTAAAAGAAAGTTTGATTTAAATATTAGAAATTCTAATACTAATGGACGTTATGTTGATTTGTACCTCTTAACTTATACACGAATTAAAAATAAGCAATTATTGTTGTTGCTTAAGGAATATGTATATATTATATTTAATCGTAAGTATTATATAAACGTTTTCGATTGGAAAGATTTCAAACCTTTTTGTAAACTATTTTTTAAATGAAAAATATTATTAAAACTATTTTGATAGATTTTAAAATAGTTAATCTCTTAAGGAGAATAAATAAAAAACCTAGGATTTTATATTGGCATGGAGTAGATTACTTAAAAGATAGTGTTCTAGAAGCTGAAAGTTTTGAATATAAAGTTTTCAAGGATCAAATAGATTTTTTAGAGAAGAATTATGAGATTGTTTCTATAGATGATTTCTATTATCGAATTTCAAATAATAAAATAACAGGAAAAGAAGTTGTATTAACTTTTGATGATGGATATAGAAATAATTTAACTGTTGTAGCTCCTTTTTTGAAAGAGAAGGAGATACCTTTTACAGTTTTTATTTCAACAAATAATATTACTCATAATAAATTATTTCCAACTAGTATATTACGTTTAGTATTGTTAGGAAGTACAATTGATAAAGTAAATATTGATTCAATCTCTTTTTATGAAAATATTTCAAGTAATGTAGATAGATTTAGAATATTAAACTACCTGAGTAAGCAGATCAAAACTAGAAAGCTTGAAGAAGTTGAAGTAATAATTGATGAATTAATTTCTAATATTACAGAAGACGAATATAGTAGATTAAGAGAAGAATTTACTAGTATTATTCCAATGAATTGGGAAGAAGTAAGGAATCTTTTATGTTACGGTGCAACAATAGGCTCACATTGTTTAGATCATATATGTTGTCATGATAATCAGGATACAAATGTTGTAAAAAATCAAATTTTTAAAAGTAAAGATATTATTGAAAAAGAATTAAATGTTGAATGTAAGTATTTTGCTTATCCTAATGGGGATTATACTAAAATTTCTAATGAATTAGTAGAAGAGGCTGGTTATATAATGGGATTCAGTACAAAGAAAAATATTATTGATTTGTCTTTATCTCAAAGGTATGCTATGCCTAGATTAGGCGTGTCTAATAATTTAAAGGACTTTATATTCAATATTTCTATTAAACCATATAAAAAGAATAAATTGTAATGAAAAAAATATTAATCACTGGTGGAGCTGGATTTATAGGTTCTCATGTTGTAAGACAGTTTGTAGATAAATACCCAGGTTACTCTATATATAATTTAGATGCATTAACGTATGCAGGGAATCTAGAGAATTTAAAAGATTTAGAGTATTCTTCTAATTATACTTTTGTTAAAGGTGATATTACAGATGAAAAGTTTATCAATGAATTGTTTCAAAAGGAACAATTTGATGCAGTAATTCATTTAGCAGCTGAATCTCATGTTGATCGTTCTATAACAGATCCATTAGCATTTGTTAGAACTAATGTGATAGGTACTGTAAATCTATTACAAGCTTTTAAATCGTTATGGCAAGGAAGTTGGCAAGGAAGACGTTTTTATCACGTAAGTACAGATGAGGTATATGGGAGCTTGGGTGATACAGGTTTCTTTTATGAAACTACAGCTTATGATCCTAATTCTCCTTATTCTGCTTCTAAAGCAAGCTCAGATCATTTCGTACGTGCTTATGGAGAAACTTATGGAATGCCTTATGTAATAAGTAATTGTTCAAACAATTATGGACCCAATCACTTTCCAGAGAAACTAATTCCCTTGTGTATACACAATATTATCAATAAAAAAAAATTACCAATCTATGGCGATGGTAAATATACGCGGGATTGGTTATTTGTTATTGATCACGCAAGAGCTATTGATGATGTATTTCATAAAGGTGGAAATGCGGAAACGTATAATATTGGAGGTTTTAATGAATGGCAAAATATTGATTTAGTCAAAGAATTGTGTAAGCAAATGGATAAAGTTTTAGGGCGTGAAACAGGTGAGAGTGAACAGCTGATTACATTTGTTAAAGATAGACCTGGTCATGATTTGCGTTATGCGATTGATGCGACAAAGATTAATAAAGAATTGGGATGGTCCCCATCAGTTACTTTCCCTGAAGGATTAGCTAAGACTATTGAGTGGTATATGAATAATCAAGAATGGTTGAATAATGTAACAAGTGGAGTATATGTAGATTATTACAGTGAACAATATAAATAAATTGCTTTTTCATTATTTGTCTTTGTAAGAAGTAATTGACTAAAGAACAAAAAGTAGAGTAATAGAAAATAAAATCAAAAAAAGTATGGAAGTAAAGGAGACATATCTGAAAGGATGTTTTATTATTGAACCTCAGGTTTTTGTGGACGATAGAGGTTGTTTTTTTGAGAGTTTTAATGCAAAGCGTTTTAATGAATTAACAAATACTGAAACTGTATTTGTACAAGATAATCAATCGTTTTCAACTCAAGGAGTTGTTCGTGGATTACATGCACAACAAGGTGAGTTTGCCCAAGCGAAGTTAGTTAGAGTTTTAAAAGGAGAGGTAATTGATGTTGCTGTAGATGTTCGTTTGGGTTCACCAACTTTTGGTCAGCATGTTGCTGTAAAGTTATCAGCTGAAAATAATCAACAACTATTTATTCCTAGAGGTTTTTTGCATGGTTTTTCTGTATTATCAGAAACAGCTGTGTTCTTTTATAAATGTGATAATTTTTATAATAAGGATGCGGAACAAGGAATTATCTATAATGATCCTACTTTAGAAATCGATTGGGGAATAAAGAAAGGAGATGAAGTTGTATCAGATAAAGACCTCATTTTACCTATGTTTAATGAAATCTTTAAGCGATAGATGAAGATACTTGTAACGGGTAGTACAGGACAATTAGGTTCTGAAATAAAAAATTTAGAAAAATTTTATCCTCACTACAAATTTGTATTTATGGATAGAACTTTAATGCCTTTAGATGATATTAATAAAGTTTGGGAAGTTTTAGAATCTGAGCAACCGGATTATATTATAAATGCAGGAGCTTATACTGCTGTTGATAAAGCGGAATCTGAAGAGGAATTGGCAGATATGGTTAATCATCAATGTGTACGTGTATTAGGAGTGTGGTCTGAAAAAAATAAAGCACATTTAATACATGTTTCTACAGATTATGTATTTGATGGAACTTCTTCATTGCCATTGACAGAAGAGGCTCAAACAGCCCCCATTAATGTATATGGTAATACAAAAATGAAAGGAGAGGTAGCTTTAATGACAGTACATCATGATGCTATTGTTATTCGAACTTCATGGGTTTATTCTATTTATGGTAATAATTTTGTGAAGACTATGTGTCGTTTGATGCAAGAAAGAGAAAGTATAAATGTGGTTCTGGATCAAATAGGATCTCCGACTTATGCTGCTGATTTAGCAAGTACTATTATGCAGATTATTAATGGTAATATCTGGAAAGGTGGGATATACCATTATTCTAATGAAGGCGAAATAAGTTGGTATGATTTTACAAGGAAAATTAAAGAGATTAAAGGTTTTGAATGTGATGTAAACCCTATTAATAGCAGCGATTTTCCCACATCAGCAAAGAGACCTGCTTATTCTTTGTTGGATAAAAGTAAGATTAAAAAAGAGTACAATATAAATGTCTCACAGTGGGACGAGAGTTTAAGAATAATGCTTGCTAAACTATAGTGAGATAAAAAAAAGATATGAAGGGAATTATATTAGCAGGGGGATCAGGAACAAGATTACACCCATTGACATTAGCAGTAAGTAAACAATTGATGCCAGTTTATGATAAGCCAATGATTTATTATCCATTATCAACTTTAATGTTGGCTGGAATTAAAGAAATATTGATTATCTCAACTCCGCATGATTTACCTCATTTTGAAAAACTATTAGGGGATGGAAACCATATCGGATGCAAATTTAGTTATGCTGTTCAAGATGAGCCGAATGGATTAGCACAAGCTTTCGTAATTGGAGAAGAATTTATTGGTGGAGATAAAGTAGCCTTGATATTAGGAGACAATATTTTTTATGGTAGCGGTATGTCTAAGCTGTTACAATCTTGTACACAAGAAGATGGTGGAGTTGTATTTGCTTATCCTGTACACGATCCAGAACGCTATGGTGTAGTTGAATTTGATAAAGACAATAATGTCATCTCAATTGAGGAGAAACCTTTAGAACCTAAATCAAAATATGCTGTTCCAGGATTATATTTTTACGACAACTCTGTAGTGGAGATTGCTAAAAGTATAGCACCATCTGCTCGTGGAGAATATGAAATCACTGATGTAAATATAGAGTATTTAAAAAGAGGAAAGTTAAGAGTAGGAGTGTTTGATAGGGGCACTGCATGGTTGGATACTGGAACTTTTACTTCTTTGATGCAAGCAGGTCAATTTGTCCAAGTTATTGAAGAACGACAAGGCATGAAGATAGGAGCTATTGAGGAAGTGGCTTATCGTATGGGGTTTATTACTAAAGAAGAACTTATATTAGTAGCAAAACCACTTTGTAAGAGTGGTTATGGGCAATATTTATTAAGTATTTAATTTGAAATTATGCTTGTAGAGCTTTTTTTTATTTTTGCAGGTATTATACTTTATTTTTTAGCACCTGATACTTATAGCTTTTTTTTTGTAACGGTTTTATTTGTCTTGTATTTAGTTTATTTTTACTATGGGTTGCGTAAATATACTGTAGGTAGAAATTATATTAGTTTTTTGCTTTTTTTTGGAATTAGTTTTTTTTTAGTGAACTTTTTTTATCCAGTTTTAATATATCCTGTTAATAAGGACTATTTTTTGGTCTTTGAAAGGTTTACATTTAATGAGAATGTAATTTCAAAAAGTACAGCACTTGCTTTTTTAGCATTTACATTTTTCATGTTAGGTAATAAGAAAGCGTTGATACGTAACAGGAGAAAAGTTAATAGTTCTGCGTATGATTTAAATCTTGGAATAGTTAACGCTATTTGTCCTATTTTATTTTTATTAAGTATTGCCTCTTTTTTAGGACTTTTTTTTCTAGCATTTGATAAGATTTTAACTAGAAGTACTGATGCTTTTTTTAATATTGAACCTTTTTTTTTAGTATTTGTTCAATGTTGTATGAATATTTTGATTATTGTTTCTTTTGTATGTAAGAAAAGGTGGTTTTGGTTTATTATACCTTTATTATATGTTTTGTTATTTTTATATGTGGGAGACAGAGGACCAGCTATTCAAACAGTATTAGTATTCTTGTTCAGTTATAACTATTTTAGAAAGATAATTACTCTTAAACAGACAAGCATATTGTTTATTGGAGGTTTGTGTTTGTTAACAGTAGTATCCTCTATACGAGGAAGAGATGGGGCTAAAGATATTAGTGCTGTTAGTTTTGATAGTTATTATGATTTAGTAATGGATTTAGTTGTTAATAATAGAAATTTATATGCTGGTTATGAGTACGTTGATAAATTTGGGATTAATTATGGCAAGAGCTCAGTAGTTTTTATATTTGCGCCCATTCCTTTGCTACCAAGTTATATTACTAAAGAAGTTTTTGATGTAAAACCTAATGATATTTCAACAGCTTCGATATTAACTAAAGATGCTAATGCAGGTTGGGGATTAGGGACTAATTTAATATCAGATTTATATATGCAATTTCATACTTTAGGAGTGTGTGTGTTTATGTATTTATTAGGTTATGTGGTTAAATTTTATGAATTAAAGGTTAAGTCAAATTTTACTTCATTAATTGTTTATTTTACTATAAGTAGTTTTAGTATATATATGGCAAGATCATCATTATTTGATAGTTTTAGGTTTGTTATATGGAGCCTATTGATTTTTTATTTTGTTTATTATTTTATTAAACCCAAAAAGAGTATAGTTCGTGAGTATAAATAAAGTGCTGTTAGTTAATAATACAATTTTTTATAGGGATAATGATGAATTATTTTTAAACAAAGAAACGGGTGTTTTTTTTGAAAAAATTGTTGAAAGTGGTTATGATGTAAGTTTATTTCAGATAAGTCAGGATAAGCTTAAAAATGATAGTTTTGCTAATTTTTCATTGAATAAAAACAAATTCAAGATATATGAAGTTAAGCGTGAAAGAAGTAGAAGAAGTAAAATAATTAGTTTTTTTAAAGCTTTTTTTATTCTTCAAAAAGCTATTTTAAAGAATGATTTCGTTTATATTTTCTATCCAGGTCCAATTTGCACTGTAATTGCAATTTTATGTGTTTTATATAAAAAACCTTTTGGTTTATATGTAAGAGGAGAACAACGAATTAACTCTTCAATTTCTAAGTTTATTATAAAGAAGGCATCCATTGTTTTAACTATTTCACAACTTTTTACAGATAAAATTTCTAATATAAATAGTAATGTATCTACAATCAGACCTATGATAGGGTTTTCTGAACTCGATATAATTGTTGAAAAGAATTTTTCGAATTACGTTTCATTACGTTTATTGTATGTTGGTCGAATTGTATTTGATAAGGGGGTTTTTGAGTTAGTAGATGCCGTTCAAAACTTGAGACAGAAAGGATATAATATTTCACTTAGTTTTGTAGGAGATGGGCCAGATAATAAGGCTTTAAAAAAGAAAGTGTCTGATTTTCAGCTGGATGATAGCGTGAGTTTTTTAGGAATGATATCTGATAAAGAAGAATTGAAATACATCTATTATGAGCATGATGTATTCGTATTGCCTACATATCATGAAGGATTTCCACGTGTTTTATATGAAGCTATGATTATGCATTTAGGTATAGTAACAACTTTTGTAGGAACAATTGATTATTTAATGGTACATAACGACAATTGTCTTCGTATTGAAGTTAGAAGTATTGATAGTATTGTTAATGAAGTAAAAAAGCTATATGAAGATAGAATATTGTTGAAAAATATTGCTCTTAAAGGAAATAGGACAATTTCTAAGTATTTGGATGGCAAAAAAAGTTCACATGCAGAACAATTGAATGAATTTATAAAAAAATATGAAAGTTAGTGTTGTTATACCGTTTTATTCTAATATTAAATGGTTAGAAGAAGCAGTTGAAAGTGTTTTAAGTCAGACATTTAAAGATTTTGAAATTATTGTTATAAATGATGGCTCTCTTGAAGATGATAGTTTGTTTATAAAACAATATGGTGATAAAATAAGGTATCACAAAATAAAAAATGGAGGGCCTGCAAAAGCTAGAAATATTGGTATTGATATGGCTCAAGGGGAGTATATTGCTTTTCTTGATTCTGATGATATATGGCTTTCTATGAAACTTGAAAAGCAGATTACCTTGATGGATAATGAGCAGTTTATATGGTGTCATAGTAAGTACTCTGTTTTTCAAGAAGTGATTGATAAACATGAGAGAGAATATACTATTATAGATAACAGTAAGTTTAAAGGAAATGTTTATCCTAAGTCATTAAAGAGATTACATATTGCTACCCCCTGTGTAATTATTAGAAGAGATTATTTAGTGGAAAATCCATTAATTAGATTTGCTACAAATATGCGATACGGGCAAGATGGTTATTGTTGGATTTTAATTAGTAGATGCGAAAAATTAGGTTATTGTGATGATGTTTTAACATATGTCAGACGCTTGGGTACAAATGCTGTTCAAAGAGCTCAGGTGCATTTGAATGTTCGATCAAATCTGTATAAGAATTTGATAATGAATAAAGTTCTTGAACCGAATTTTTCAATAAGTATAGTTTATAAATATTGTTATTTAGGAGATAAATTAGTTAGTTTTTTTTCAAAAAAAATTTCCCTAGGCCGAAATATGCAGGAATTATTGTCTAAGATTATTTATTTTCCAGCTTATCTGTTTTTTAAATTAAGTTAATTATGTTTGAACGTTATGGTTTTTTGGGAGTAATGTCCTTAATTTTTTTTAAAATTAGAACCCTCTTTCTATTCAGAAATGCTCGTATAATTCGTTTCCCTTTTAATATTAGGGGAAGAAGATTTGTAACTGTTGGTAAAGGATTTACAACTGGTTATTATTGTAGAATAGATGCATTTCCGCAAAATTTAGAGAATGGTATATTAATTAGCATTGGAGATAATGTGCAAATTAATGATTCAGTGCATATTGGTGCGATTAGGAAGGTTAGTATTGGTAATAATGTATTAATAGCTAGTAATGTTTTTATAACTGACCATAATCATGGAAGTTATAAAGGGGATTTAGCTGATAGCCCATTGAGCATTCCTCACGAAAGAAAATTAGAAGCAAGTGACGTAATTATTTCAGATAATGTATGGATAGGAGAATATGTTTGTATTTTACCAGGAGTTGTTATAGGGGAAGGTTGTATAATTGGGGCAATGAGTGTCGTTAATAAGGATATACCTGCTTATTCTATAGCTGTAGGAGCTCCTGCTAAAGTTATTAAGAAGTATAATTTTGATTCTAAAAGATGGGAAAAAATTTAGTTAGTTTGTCTATTGTATTATATTGTACTAAAGAATTAGATATTCAGAATATTCTTAAAAGTATTAAAACTTTTGAGAATAAAATCAATATTTTTATTATAGATAATTCTCCTACAAAAGATTTACAAAATTTTTTTATAAATGAATCATGTATAACCTATATTCATAATCCAAGTAATCCTGGTTTTGGGGCTTCACATAACATTGCTTTTAGAAGAGTTTGCAATGATGGTACTAAATATCATTTCGTAGTTAACCCGGATGCTCTATTTTCTGAGTATGTTGTAAATAGTATGGTTAGTTATTTAGATGAACATAACGATATAGGTATGATGATGCCACAAATATTAAATTTTGATGGTACTGTCCAATACTTACCTAAATTGTTACCGAATCCTTTTAGTATAGTACTTCGAAAATTAAAAAAACCGACTTTTATTTATAAGCGTTTTATTGATAAGTATGAGTTGCGTAATATTGATAAGGATATGATTTATGAAGCACCAATTTTATCTGGGTGTTTTACAGCATTTAGAATAAGTGCTATTAAAGAAATAGGATTATATGATGATAGATTTTTTATGTATTTTGAAGATTGGGATCTTTCTAGAAGGATGAATGAGAAGTACAAAACAATTTATTATCCTAGGGTTTCAATACATCATGGATATGAATCTGGAGCTAATAAAAGTAAAAAGTTATTTAAGATTTTTGTAAAGTCATATATATATTATTTTACAAAATGGGGATGGATTTTTGATAGTAATAGAGTAAAAGTAAATAATAGGACTCTTAATCAGTTTTTATGAAGTATATTTTTTGTTTTATTGCCTTGTTTGTAGTTAGTTGTGTATATTCTCAGTCGCTCATTGAATCTGAGAATTATGATCTTTTTTTAAATAAAAGAAATTATAATTTGACTACATATATTAACAAATCTATACAATCAAATGATTTTGTGAAAAGGAATAACGATACGAGTTATATCCAAAGTTTATTAGATAAACAGAAAATAGTTGTTTTACCGAACGATTCTATTTTTATTGATGATAGAGGTTTGTATGTTAGAGATGAACAGATTTTAATATTTAGGGAAAAAACTGTTTTAAAGAAGATAGCAACAGATAAGGGTAGTTATGGTATTTTAAATATTTCTAATGTAAAAAATGTCAAAATATTTAATGCAAATATTGTAGGAGATAGAGAGCTACATTTAAATAATATTGGACAATGGGGGATGGGAATTTTGATTAAAGATTCTTCTGAAATTGAAATCATCTCACCATTTATAAAAGATACTTGGGGGGATGGTATATATATAGGAGGAAAAAGGTCTTCTAATGAAAATATAAAAATTAATAATGCTTTTATTTTTAATGCAAGGAGAAATGGTATATCTATTATTTCAGGAGAGAATGTTTTTGTGACTAATTCTTTTATTGGAAATGTCAATGGACATAGCCCACAGAGTGGAATAGATATTGAACCTAATACTGATAAAGACAAATTGAGTAATATTTTATTAGAGAATATTATAACTTATAATAATCTTTATGGAGGGATATTAGTAGTTTTAGATAAACTGTATTCTAATAGTTCTAATAATAATTTGGATGTTACTATAACTATAAGTAATCATACAGATATTGGGTCAAAGTATGGTTTTGTGTTATCAGGAGATAGAACAATAAATAAAAATTTAAAATTAGATGGAACAATTAATCTAAAGGATGTAGATTATCTTTTAAGTAAAAATAAATCTTCTATTCATCTTTCCAATTTTAATGGACTTAAGTTAGAAACAAAGGATGAAAATATTAATAATTTGTTTAAAACTAAGAGCAAGTAATGTTTAAAATTACAATCACAGGTGCTTCAGGTTTTGTTGGGCAGAATTTGGTTCCCTATTTAAAGGATAAGAATTATAGTGTTAAAACATTATCTGTTAGAGATGACAGTTGGAGATCTCAAGATGTTATGGATACAGATGTATTCATTCACTTAGCAGGAAAAGCACATGATACCGCTAACACCGCTAGCGCAGCAGAATATTTTAAAGTGAATCGTGATTTAACGATTCAACTATTCGATCTTTTCCTAACAAGTAACGCAAAAGACTTCTTTTATTTTAGTTCAGTAAAAGCAGTAGCTGATACGGTAGAAGGCGTGCTAGTAGAAGATGTTGTGCCGCAGCCTTTGACACCATATGGACAATCTAAAAACGAAGCAGAACAATATTTGTTACAAGCCCAGTTGCCAGAAGGAAAAAGAGTGTTTATTATCCGCCCATGTATGATTCATGGACCTGGAAATAAAGGTAATCTAAACTTGTTATATAAAGTTGTAGAAAAAGGAATACCTTGGCCTTTAGCTTCTTTTGAGAATCATCGTTCCTTTTTGTCTATTGCGAATTTATGCTATTTAGTAGAAGAGATGATGAAACAACAGACATTAGCTTCAGGCGTTTATAATTTCTCTGATGATAAGGCATTATCTACAAATGAATTGGTGCGTTTAATTGCTGAAACAGCAAGTAAAAAGCCAAAGCTATGGTATATCTCAAAAGGATTTATGCAGGGTATTGCCTCTATAGGTGATAAGATTAAATTACCTTTAAACAGTGAGCGTTTAAAAAAACTAACAGAGAATTATGTCGTTTCGAATCAGAAAATAAAAAATGCATTACAAATCTGTAGGCTTCCCTAAAAATTGGACAGTTGTTAATTCGAAATTATTAACTTTAAACAAAACTGTCAAGTATGAAAACAAGTAATTTTAGTGAGAGCCAAATCATTAAGGCTCTCAAAGAAAATGAACAGGGAAGATCAGTAAGTGAAATCTCTCGAGAATTAGGTATTGATAAGAGCACGTTTTACTATTGGAGAAAGAAGTATGGTGGAATGGAAAAACAAGAGTTGAAACGTTTAAAAGAACTTGAAGAAGAAAATCGCAAACTCAAACAGATGTATGCTGATGTTAGTTTAGACAATAAAATGCTCAAAGATATTCTGTCAAAAAAGTTTTAAGCTCAGCAGATAAAATAGAAAGGGTAAAGTATCTGTTAGAGCAATATAAGTTATCCATCGTTCGTATTTGTTTATTAGTTGGGCTATGCCGATCAATGTGGTATTATCAAAGTAAAAAAGATGATACAGAGGTCATTGATAAACTAAGCGAATTAGCAGAACAATATCCTACTCGCGGCTTTGATGAGTACTATCATAAGATACGCAGAGAAGGACTTGTATGGAATAGAAAAAGAGTTCTACGTGTTTATCGCTTAATGAAACTAAGTCTAAGAAGAAAACATAAGAAACGTTTAATAACAAGAGTTAAACAGCCTTTAGAAACACCACAAGTACTCAATGAGTGTTGGAGTATGGACTTTATGAGTGACTTACTTACAGATGGAAGAAAAGTACGAGTTTTTAATGTATTAGATGACTGTAATAGAGAAGCAATAGCTATCGAAGCTGGATTAAGTTATCCTGCAAGGGCGGTAATAGAAACATTAGAAAACCTAAAACATGAAATAGGGACTCCAAAGTACATTAGATGTGATAACGGCCCTGAATTTATCTCTAAAACCTTTGTAAACTGGTGTGAGAAGAATTTTATAGAAATTAAATATACTCAGCCTGGCAAACCAATGCAGAATGGATATATAGAACGTTTTAATCGATTTTTTAGAGAGGATATATTAGATGCTTTTTACTTCAATGATATCTACCAGTTACAAAGATTGGCTGATAAATGGAGAGAGGATTACAATTTTAACCATCCTCATAAAGCATTAGGAAATAAATCGCCTAAAGAATATAAGCCCAGATTTGATGAAGAATTTAAATTCTTCATCAAATCTGAACATAATAAGAATTATTTATCGAATTTAGAGGTGTCCTAAAATGGGGAAGCATACAAATCGAGCAGTTGCCCGTTAGTGCAGAAGAAGGTTTAAGACGTACCATACAAAGTTTTTCAAAGTCATAATTACGAGTGTTTATTTTCGTAAGTCAACAATATTAAAATGGAATACATTCTACTAGTAGCAATACTTTTTATTGCCGAATTAGTGTACTTTAAAATAGCAGATAAGTACAACATTATAGATAAACCCAATGAGCGAAGCTCCCATACTCAAATCACGTTAAGAGGAGGAGGAGTTGTTTTTTACTTCGGAGCTTTGGCCTTTTTTATCTATTCGGGGTTTGAATATCCGTACTTCTTTTTAGGATTAACGGCTATTACGATCATCAGCTTTTTAGATGATATTTTCACCCTTTCCAATAAAATACGCTTGGTTATTCACCTGATATCGGTACTATTGATGTTTTACCAATGGGATTTGTTCTCCTTGTCTTGGATGTGGATTGTACCAGCTTTAATAGGTGTAATCGGAACAATCAACGCCTATAACTTCATGGATGGAATTAATGGAATTACTGCTTGGTATAGCATGGTGGTATTGGCATTGTTAGCAATGGTCAATACAGAAGTACACTTTGTAGATGAAAATCTAATTGTGTTCGCTATGTTAGGAGCAGCCGTATTTGCGTTTTTCAACTTTAGAAATAAAGCGAAAGCATTTGCTGGAGATGTAGGAAGTGTTTGTATGGCTTTTATCGTTGTCTTTTTACTAGGGCAATTGATCATAACAACAGGAAACTTTATTTATATCCTTTTCTTGGTGGTGTATGGTATTGATACTGTTTGGACCATCGTTAGACGATTACTAAAAAAGGAAAATATCTTTCAAGCCCATCGTTCGCATTTGTATCAGTACTTGAGTAATGAAGCAGGTATCAACAAGTTGTATGTTGCTTTTGTATATGGAATTATTCAATATTTAATCGGTACTGCAATTATTTCTTTAACCCAAGAATCAGTGGCGGTACAAGTTGGAGTAAGCATCGGAATAATTGTAGTATTGAGCATCGGATATTTACTGCTAAAACGCAATATACTGAAGCGATATGTAGAGCCAAGAGATTAGGTAATGGTTTCAATTAAACAAAGAAGCAGATGAAAAAAATAATGATTTATGGTAAAGGCGGACATGGTAAGGTTGTAGAAGATACAATTAATCGCATCGATGAAACAATTGCAGTGGAGTATTTTGACGATGCAACCAATCCCTATACAACAAGTTATGAACCTGAAGCAACAGTTGTAATTGCAATTGGAAATAATGAAGTACGTCAAAGAATCGCTTCTGAAGTAACCCATTCATTTGATACCCTTATTCACCCAACAGCTTATGTTTCTCCTTCTGCAAAAATCGGAGAAGGAACGGTAGTATTAGCAAATGCTGTTATACAAGCCAATGCACAAGTAGGAAAACATTGTATTATCAATGCAAATGTTACCATTGATCATGATGCTATTATTGAAGATTATGTATGTACGTATCCTGCGTCTTATGTAGCTGGATTTGCTCGTGTTACAGCCTTGCAAACATTGAAACCAGGACAAGTTGTCTGGAAAGCAGAGGTGTTTTAATAGATTAGAATAAAAAGATTTTTAGTAAGATAAAAAAAAGGGATGTTCACGCGAACATCCTTTTTTTGTGTTTTAGAGGGGGTGATATTGTGAGGTTTTCTCTTTGTGAGGTTTTCTCTTTGTGAGGTTTGCTCTTTGTGAGGTTTGCTCTTTGTGAGGTTTGCTCTTTGTGAGGTTTGCTCTTTGTGAGGTTTGCTCTTTGTGAGGTTTGCTCTTTGTGAGGTTTGCTCTTTGTGAGGGGCTTTTTTTCAAATCGCCTTTAATCGATAAACCCTACAACTTCACAAAAGACAAAAAAGCGACCTAGCAAACAATAGAAAACTAATTTGACCTTTATTTGGGTTAGTTGAAGGGTTTTTTGTTTCTTTTTTACCCTTTAAAAAAGAAAGGGATGTACTTTGTGAGGCTTGCTTTTTGTGAGAATTTCGATTAAAGAATAATTTCTCACCGCCTCACCCTCTCATCGTCTTATAATCCACCCC
>NZ_JBQZGD010000031.1:0-26510 GCF_052691955.1 Myroides sp. TSA_177.3 | reverse complement strand
TAAACCTTCTTTGTTCATAATAAAAACAGAGGTTAGTTTACCCCAGCGGATGTTGTAAAAGACATCCGCTTTTTTTCTTTATAGCCCTTCAATAGTCAGTTAAATAATGGAAATAAAATAGAGTATTGCCATTTTTAGCTGTTAGATTTACTTTTTCAATCCATTAATTCACAGAAACACCACCAAATTTTGTCTTTTTAAAAATATAGCTGACCTTTGTAAGGTGAAAATAGCCACTCTCATATTATCCTTATTTATGTTTTTCAAACCAGTCTTACCGGTTGTGGAATATGTAGTGCTATATGATTATATCAAAAATGAATTGTGTGTCAATAAAGACAAGCCAGAACTGGAATGTAATGGAAAATGTCACTTAAAAAAGGAGATGGCACATGCTTCTGATACCAAAACAGAAAAAAATAAGGTAAACTTTGCTTCAGCCGAACTACAAATTATGTATTATCAGGCACTTGAAACGATAAGTGCTGTTGTTTTTAATCCGTATCGCATTAAAAATGACCGAGCTGTAACAAGTTTATATTCTTTTTCCTTCTCTAATTTACTGTTCAGACCTCCCGTTTTCTAAATTGAAAATAAGATGAGGAATTACGTTTGAGTATACTAGGTTTTGCGCATTTTTATCGCTTGCCTTAGTATAGTCATCCTATGGTATTCCATTCCATCTATCGTATTTTTAATTGAGTTCTCAACCCTAGATAGTATTCGAATACTATCTCTAAAGGCTCATTGGATGGTAACTAAACGTTGATGCAGTTAATGCATGCAGCAACCAAGTGCTTTACTTTGTTTTTTAATAAAGAAATAAGCCTATAGTCAACCTACTATAGTTACTAGAGCCATTATTGAAAACAATGAAAAATTTTATTTATTTGCTAACAGCACTTTTTGTTGTTACCGCTTGTACTATGGAAAAAACAGATTATGAGTCTGAGACGAATACTGTAGTACCAGATCACCGTGAATTTAAAGAGGTTTTTTCCGTAACCAAGTCTGCCTATAAAATAAGTGTAGAGGCGCTTCAAGGGCATTGGTATGAAGGATATAATGAGGTTCGTGTGCGAATTGCTCAAGCAGCGAATAACCAAGTTGTTGAAGATGCTCAAGCTACTTTCTTTCCCTTTTTAACGACAACAGAGGGACAAAAAGAAGCAACTCCTAATTTGTATGAATTGGTGTATCAAAAACAAGAACACTATTACAAAGGATATACTGTATTCACCAAACAAAGTACAGCTGGGGATTGGCACGTATCAATCGAAGTGACTATTCAAGGTCAAAAGATTGAAATAACCCAACCTATTTTGGTGGAAAAACAAACCAATAAGAACTTGAATATGACTTCTTTTACAGGAGAAGATCAAGAAGAGTATCTTATTGCACTTGTTGCACCCATTCAACCCAAAGTAGCTGAAAATGCATTGATAGCCAGTATTTTTAAAAAGAATAAATCCGCTACAACTTTACATGAGACGTATCAAATTGCTGATAATTATTTGTTGTATTTAGATCCAAGAATGCCAGAACCTTCAATGGGAAATCATTCATCTCCTAACAATAAAGACTTAATCCAACAAGAAGATGGTTTCTATCATGGAGTGGTTAATTACACCATGACAGGGAATTGGACGTTGAATTTTATTCTCCAAAACAACCAAGGACGTATAGTAAAAGGAACTAAAGTGCCTTTAGATTTTACTCCAGGTATAGAAGGAGTGAAGAGTGAATTACATCTTGATATACTTTTTTAGGTTATGCGTAGTTTATCATTTTTATTGTTCTTCGGATCAATAGGAGCTTTCGCTCAACACCCAGGTGTAGAACAAGATAGTATTACTGTACTAGATGAAATTGCGGTAATGACTCAAGCCAAAGCCAAAATTAAAACGGATTTAAAAATGGCGGTTTCTGTGGATGAGTATTTAGCTTCTTCGGAACAGATTAGCTTTATTAAACGCGGAGCCTATGCATGGGAGCCATTATTGAATAATATGAGCACCGAACGATCAACGCTTACGATTGATGGAATGCATATTTTTGGGGCTTGTACAGATAAGATGGACCCGATTACGTCTTATGTAGAAAGTAACAACTTAGCCGCTGTAGATATACAATCTGGACAAGAAGGAGGGATGCACGGCTCAACTATAGCGGGTAGTATCGACTTAAAAAGAAAAAGTACAGGTTTTAGTCCTTATAATCAATGGACAGGAGGATATCAAAGTGGATTTGAATTCAACAACAAGCAATTTTATAATCTAGGGAATATTTCCTTCTCGACCAAGAAATGGGCAACTGATGCCAGTATCGCTTACCGTACCGCTCAAAATTACGAGGATGGAAAGAACCAAGAAGTCAATCACTCTCAGTATAAAAAATTCAATACTTCCTTAGGTATTGCGCATAAAACCAGTGAATTATCTTCTGTTCGAGTGGATGCTATTTTTGATGTGGCTAAAGATGTTGGATTTCCAGCCTTGCCGATGGATTTATGGTTGTCACGTGCCATTATTACGTCCATAAGTTACAAGCAATTATTCGAGGATCGATTTATTAAGGCTTGGGATTCTAAAGCGTATTTCAATGCAATTGAACATTATATGGATGATACAACCCGCCCAGAGAATTTAGTTCACATGGATATGCCGGGTTGGAGTACTACGTATGGTTTGGTATCGAAAGCAGATTTTAAAAAAGGAATCTACGCTTCTGAATTACAGCTGAATGTGTACAATAACCTTTCGATTGCAGAGATGCGCATGTACCCACAAGATCGCGCCAAACAAAGCATGTTTGCTTATACTTGGCCTTGGGTAACAACTACTTATGGAGGGATATCGTTAAATAATACAATCACCTTTTCACCCATTAGTCAATTGCATGTTGGAGGGGGCTTAGGTGTGAATTACAATAAATCCAAATACGTTGAATTCAATTGGATTTTCCACCCAGGAGCAGATCAAGAAAAAACAAGAGTCTTGCCTAGTTTACATGCGAGCTATGAGGTTACGTTAGATGCTTTTACGTTTGCTTTAGGAGCAGGATATGGTCATAGAGCACCTTCTGTTTCAGAAGCTTATGGATACTACATTTACAACAGTTATGACCGATATGATTACATTGGAAATCCCGATTTGAAAAATGAAGTTTCCCATGAATTAAATGCCAGTGTAGGGTATAAAGGAAAGCGTTTTGGACTACAAGCGAAGGCGAATTACTTCTACATCAAGGATTATATCATTGGACGTATTTTGAGCTTAGGTAGCCCGATGAATTATCAATCTGTCGGTGTAAAAGGCTATACCTCTTTGGATTATGCTACGTTGTTCAACTTTTCATTAACAGGATCGTACAATCTTACCGATGACTTGCATTGGAAAGGAACGTTGACATATGCGAAAGGACAAGATGATGATAAAGGCAATTTGCCTTTTATTCGACCATTGAGCTATCAAACGACATTGCATTATAGTTATAGAGATTTTGGTATGCAGACTTCCGTTCATGGAGATGCCAAACAACGCGATTATAGCCCGGAGTATGGAGAAAGTCAAACGCCTTCCTATGCTATTTGGAATGCTTCTGTTGATTATTCTTTTTATGTAAAAGACGTCAAAGCAGTTTTTCAAATTGGAGCCGAAAATCTCCTCAATGAATACTATTCCACTTATGCCGATTGGGGCAATATACCAAGGATGGGACGCAATATTTTCACCTCCTTAAAACTTAATTTTTAAACAAAACACAATAAATAATACACAAATGAAAAACGTAAAAAAATACTTCGCTTTAGCTGCTCTTACCTTAGCTATGGTATCTTGTTCAAGTGATGATAACAGTACAGCTGCCAATAAAATCACTTTATCTTTCACGAATACCTTTGGGGATAAAACGATTGTTTTGGGGGATGCTACGTCAACTACAGCAACAGTTAATACCTCTGTTGAAGGACAAGTACACCATTTTAACGAGTTGAAATATGTAATTAGTAACATCCGTCTAATCAAGAATGACGGAAAAGAAATTCCGTATTTTATCAATGATTTAGACCAAGGTGCTACAGTTATTGATCAAGCGAAAGCAAGTAGTTTAAGCTATGTTTTACGCGATATTCCAAAAGGAGAATACAAACAGATCAAGTTTGGTTTGGGGGTGCGAAATGATTTAAATGTATTGAATGAAGTGAGATTCCCTAATTTTTATGCTGCAGCTGGAGCTAATGATACACAAATGATGTGGGAATGGGGTACAGGATATCGTTTCACGAAGATTGAAGGTTTTTATGAAGCAGATCACAAACCTTTATCGATTCATACAGGAAGCACGCTAGAAAATGGAGAAAATGAAGATTTAAAACAAGGAGTAGATGCTTATCGCGATATTACGTTAGACTTACCTGTTTTTGCGCAAGTAGGAAAATCATCACCTGAAATTTTGATTAAAGCTGATTTTAACGCCTTATTAAGCGGAAAATCAAATACAATTAAGCTGAAGTCTGGGACAGATTCGGATAGCAACGCAACACCTAATGTGCATACAGCAGTTCAAATGGTCAAATTTGTTGATAATTTAGGCGGAAATGGACGCAGTGATGTAAGCGGAATGTTTTCTGTTCTTCAGGTAAAAAATTAAATTAAATATGAGCCGTTGGTCTCAACGGCTCTTTCGTTTTTACTATGAAAAATAAAATAAAGAAAATCAGTGTATTGCTATTCCTTTTAGGCCTTGTTTCTTGTAGTTCAGATGATGTGTATGAACCAATCACAGACAATCCCGTATTGGATTTGACGATTCCAGCAGATTTTCCAGAATTGAATGCTGCTTTTTTTAAAAACCAACCGACGAAGTACGGTGTTATTTTAGGAGAAAAGCTTTTTACAGATCCACGTTTAAGTAGAGATAATACGGTGTCTTGTGCAACTTGTCACATACAAGCAAGTGCCTATGCAGATCATCAAAAACAAGCGATTGGAATAGAAGGGAAGGTAGGTTTGCGCAATGTTCCGCCGATTCAAAATCTGGCCTTTATGCAATATTACAATTGGGATGGAAGTAAGCGTCAATTGGAAGGCCAAGTCATCGTGCCTATTATCATGCCCGAAGAGATGCATTCCTCTGTGGTAGAGGTGATTGGTAAAATAAAGAATGACCCTGATTATCAGAAGTTGTTTTTTCAGGCATTTGGAGATCGTGAGATTACCGATCAAAGAATTTATAAAAGTATAGCTCAATATGAATATACCTTAATTTCAGCCAACAGTAAATACGATCAGGTTCAACGTAAAGAAGCACAATTTACAGCCCAAGAACAAGAAGGACATCATTTGTTTCAGCAGCACTGTGCCAGTTGTCATAGTGGAACATTATTTACAGATCAGACGTTTAGAAACATTGGTTTCCCCCTGAATAGCGATTCAAATGAGGCGGGTAGAGCCCGTGTTACAGGAGATTTAAATGACTATATGAGTTTTCGCGTTCCTTCCTTGCGCAATATTGCCTATACAGCGCCTTATGGGAGTTTTGGACAATTCGAAACCCTACAAGCGGTATTGGATTATATGGATCAAGGGGTGTTGGATGCCGCGAATTTAGATCCTATTTTTAAAGATAACGAGAATCGATTGCCTTTAACGGAGACAGAAAAAGAAGCCTTGATTGCCTTTATGAACACCTTGAGTGATGTAAAATTTAGCGGAAAATAGCGTAGATAAGCCATTCGTTTTTTAAGAAGACGATAATTCGCTGGAGATTCAGTGAAAATTAGTACAAAAGATGTAAATTACGCTTTAATTTATATCCCAATAGATAAGAAATGAAAAGAAATCTTTTACTTCTCGTTAGTTTTGTTGTTTTATCGTCTTTTACCTGGCAAGATACTTTTAAAGACCGCATGCGGGCTGCAGTAACTCCCTATGTAGAAGCTGAGTTAGGGATTGATTTGAAGAAAAAAGAAAATATCCTAACCATTGTTGGCATAGATACCTTAACAGAGAAAAATCGACTGTACATCAAAGGACAAGATCTACTTGAAGAATTACAAGTAGGCTATTTACCCTTTATTGAATTACAGCGTCATGCCGTAAATCAATACATGTTGTTGTACAAAATTCACCCTGTAGCAAATGTGCGAACGGAAATCGATAAAGCAGTACGGGAGTATAGCGAAATAGAAGCGAAAGCAGCACCTTTAATTAAAGAATTAGAAGAAGTGATTGCCAAGGAAAAAACAGCAGATGACAAGCAATTTGTAGCCTATAAAGTAAGTGCCTTATTGCATATTCGAAACCAAGATCGCATCATTAAAACGGATACATTGGGCATTATTGTCAGTAAGGATTTACAAGTAATCAAACGAAAAGATTTTATAAAAAATTAAGCAGTAAAACCACGCAATGCGTGGTTTTTTTATTTTTTTTTGTAAGTATTGGATAGAATATAGAGGTAAAAGTGTAAATATTATTGATTTTTTCGTACATTTAATTTAAAATTTTGTTAAAGGTTGGGGGTATGAAAATGAAAAGAATACTGTTTTTATGTGTAGTTCTTGTGGGTTTGAGCTGCAATAAAGAAAAAGAAATAAAAGAGAATCAATTCATGCCCGTTGTGCAATATTATATTGCAAATGAAATCGGATTAGATTTAAGTAAACAAGGAACCAGTGTAGCTATTATTCAAATAGATACGTTAACGGAAAAAGACCGTTTAGCAACAAAGACCAGTGATTTAGTAAGACGTTTAAAAGAAAAGCAACAAGAACTAAATCAAACGAATCCACTAGAAAATCAGATTACCATAACGTCAACAGCAGATCTTGAGGATACAAGCCAAGAAACTGTTGGAATTGTTTTAGGCGAATACCAGAGGCTACGAAATGAAATGGATTTGCTTACGGAAGAATTACGCGCATTAGAAGCAAACTATCAAACAGCAGATTCTGTTCAATTTATCGCATACAATGTACAAGCAGTATTGAAATACTTAACCAAAGCACACATTGAAAAATCTAGACAGATTACAGTTATTGTGGATGGGAATTTAAATGCAATATCAGCAGAAGAATTTATTAAATAAGAACAGAACGATAGCTGGGAGATATTGAATCAATATGCAAGAAACCACGGTTCTACTCCTAATTATATATTTACATCATAATTAATATTATGTAAAATAGAAAATTTAAACTCCTCCTCGTATTGGCTACATTCCTAGAATTTCTATTTTTGTAGCCACTATAGCATTTATCATGATCTATTTACTTTGTAGTATTCTTGGAAGCGTTTCTGTGGGTGTATTTTTCAAATACATAAAAAAGTACGCCATCAATATTTTTGAAATCATTATCGTCAATTACGTCATCACTTCGTTATTGGCTTTCTTTATTTTTGAAGTTGATTTTACGCAAATTTCAGCGACAATGCCTTTTGGAATTATTGCAGCTTTGGGGATTTTATTGCCGACAATCTTTGTGGTTCAATTTTACTCTATTAAGCATGCCGGTTTAATTAAAACGGATATTGCCCAACGATTATCGCTGTTGATTCCCATTTTAGCTGCCATTTTTATTTTCCATGAAGCGCTAAATACATTGAGATACATTGCTTTAGGTGTTGGGTTGGTTTCTGTTTATTTTATTTTGAATAAAGGAAATACAGCAAAAAACACCAGTTCTAATACGAGTTCATTCTATCTCTTAGGAACCTTTTTAGGATTTGGTGTCATTGATATTTGCTTTAAAAAATTAGCGCTGTATTCGGCAATTCCCTATACACAAAGTTTGTTTTATGTTTTTGCTACAGCCTTGATTTTGAGTCTAATTGCCTATACACTTGGGACAAAGAAAAATATTTTTAAGTTAGCTAAACTCAACCTGGCTTCAGGTGTTTTTATTGGAGGATTGAATTTCGTCAATATCATCTTTTACATGAAAGCCCATCAACACTTCTCCTCCAACCCTACCATTGTGTTTGCAGGAATGAATTTTGGAGTAATTTTCCTAGGTACACTCTTGGGATATACCTTATTTAATGAGAAACTGAATCGAAAAAACATCATTGGATTGATATTAGCCGCTTTAGCTATTACACTCCTGGTTATATCCCTGAATTAAATTGAAATTTTAATGCATTTCTATATACCAAAACTAGAAATCATCCGTTAGTATAGTAGATAAATATTGTTTTTTATTGTATTATTTACTGAAAGGGATTTCTGTTTTGTAGAAATCCCTTTTTTATGGTGTATGCTTATCTCGTTTTGATTTCAATCTTATCCTTATCAACGAGTAAAACTTGTTTATTGCTTAGTAAGACTAAAGGAAGTCTATCTTTATAGGTTTGATAGATTTGCTCTCCAGCTTCTACAAAAGGAAAATCTTGGTAATGAACCAAGGGATATTGATCAATTAGATGCAACCCTTTATAATCCTGTAATACATGAGCTTTAGACTTGTCATCCATAGCTTCAACATAAGTAATATCAGGTGCCATTATCATACTTCCTGCAGATGTACCAATATAGATCTTTCCTTTTGCTATTTCTGCTTGGATAAGAGCATCAGCCCCAGTTTGGCGAAGTTGTTCTAGTAAATAGAAAGTATTTCCTCCAGACACAAAAATATAATCATTGGTCGTAAGTTTTGTGTTGATTTCTTCCGGACTTGCCACACTTAACTCTAATACGTCTACAGTCATACCTAGACGTAAAAAAGCATTTTTGTCACTTTCTACATGGCCTTTATATTCTTCGACTAGGCTTGCTGTTGGGATAAAAGTTACTGTTTTAGTTTGTAATTTCTCTCCTACAAACGCTTCTAATAGATCCGCTACATCACAGAAGGATGATGCTAAAAACATTTTTTTCATTCTTATTCTAATGCTAAAGTCAATTGTTCCGTTTGATTATATTCCTTATTTTCGAGTTCCAGCAAAAATTTTTTGCGCCAAACTCCCCCTCTGTATCCTGTCAGACTTCCGTCTGTTCCGATAATGCGGTGACAAGGAATAACAAGAGCAATTCGATTTTTGCCATTGGCATTGGCTACAGCTCGAATACTCTTTGGAATCTGCAAAAGTTCAGATTGCTGTTTATAGGATTTAGTTTCACCATAAGGAATCGATTGTAATCCCAGCCAGATGCTCTTTTGAAATTCCGTACCGATAAGATCTAAAGGAATTGTAAACACTTTTAATTCTCCTTTAAAATAAGCATCCAATTCTCCTTTAAGTTGTTCGATTAAATCAGAAGAACCTTCTACAATTTGCGCTTGTTTCTCTTTACAGATTTGTTGGTATTCTCGTTCTAAATCTTGAATATCAGCAAATTCGACTAAACAAATTCCCTTCTCACTCGCACAAACAACAAGCGTTCCGATTGGAGATTCCATTTTTTGTAAATGAATGATAGACAAGGAATTGTTTTCTTTCATTTGAATGTGCAGTTTAGGTTTAAAATATAAGCAAAATTAATAATCTTCTGCTGAAGGTTCAATTACTTTGACTTCATAATAAGGCACAAAAGCATCTAAGGCTTGTTGATATTCACTCTTGCGAATCGACAACTCAATTTCGCAGGTCATTTCTAATTTCTGTTGCACTAATTGCAAGTTGCGTTCTTTGATGACGCGCATCACATTATTCATGTCTTTATAATCAAAGCGAACTTTAAATTTTTTATCAATCGTACATTCGATAATATCCGCTTCTTCCAGAGCCATCTGTGCTGCTGCGCGATAAGCCGTTATAAGTCCGCCAACGCCTAGTTTTACCCCTCCAAAATAACGCACAACAACAATTAAGATATCCGTTAAGTCAAAGGATTGAATCTGACCATAAATAGGCGCTCCAGCCGTATTACTCGGTTCTCCATCATCATTGGCGCGATAATAAACGGGATCAGTCCCCAGTTGAAAAGCATAGCACCAATGGCGCGCATTGTAATGTACTTTCTTAATCTGATCGAGTATTTCTTTTACCTCCTCTTCCTTTTTGATTGGAAAGGCATATCCAAAGAATTTGCTGTTTTTTTCTTTGTATAATACTTCTTCTGTAGGTTGACTGATGGTTTTATAAAAATCTTTTTCTTCCGTCATTATTTGGCGTGTAAAATATGTAATTCATTATTCGCGATGGTATAGCGCTTGCTTGTACCAGCGCTTGGTAATTCAGGAGCAGGAATACCTTCTCCTAATCGTACATCACTTGTAAAAATACGTGCTTCATCCCAAAGATTGGCCGCGATAAAATGTTCAATGGTTTGCGTTCCTCCTTCAATAACGACCGACATGATTTGTAGGTCGTACAAGATGGTACAAATTTGCTGTACTAAGTCTTGATCAAAATCGGCGTAATAGTATTGTGTATGTGCTGTAGATTGCAGCGCTCGATTGGCTGTAATACAAATAGCGGGTTCTTCTTGCTGGTTAATAGCAAAAGAAGGGCTGATCTTTCCTTGTCGGTCTAAATAAATGCGAATGGGATTTTTGCCATACCACGTTCTCGTGGTGAGTGACGGATTATCGTCCAATACGGTGTTTGTACCCACTAGAAAAGCCATTTCTTCACTTCTCCATTGATGGACCAACTGCTTTGCATATGCGTTGGATAACCAAACAGGAGCTTGTTCATCTCGGTGTAAAGGGGCAATAAACCCATCTTGACTTGCAGCCCATTTTAGAATAATATACGGGCGTTTCTTTTGGTGAAAGGTAAAAAAACGTTGGTTGCTTTGTTGACATGCTTGTTCTAGTACACCAACAACGACTTCAATTCCAGCGTCTTTCATCTTTTGAATTCCCATTCCACAAACCTTAGCAAAAGGATCAATCGTTCCAACAACTACACGGGGAATCTGTTTGGCAATGACCAAATCAGAACAAGGTGGTGTTTTGCCAAAGTGACTACAAGGCTCTAAACTAACGTACAATGTACTTTCCTTTAGTAACGCTTGATTCTTTACACTGGCAATTGCATTAACTTCTGCATGAGCACCTCCGTATGCAGCGGTAAACCCCTCTCCTATAATCTGATTGTCATGTACAATAACGGCTCCAACCGAAGGATTAGGCATTGCTGCAAAAGTTCCTTGTTTGGCTAATTGTAAACATCGAGAAATATAGTATTCGTCTTTTTCCAACATTGATAAAACTGTATCTTTGAACAAATTTAATTCTTTTTAGCTAAACTCACAGGTTTTAGCTTTTAAACTATGTTGATAAAATTACTTCAAGACCAGTTTATCACTGAGCTTACTCCGATTTACGACGAGTTAGAAGCTCAGCAATTGTTTCTATTCTGTTTGGAAGAACTCGAAGAGAAAACGCGCATTGATTTGGTGATGCATCCGGATTTAGTAACTGCAAATCCTGAAAAATGGGCACATACATTGGAAGAACTTCGCAATCAAAAGCCCATTCAGCATATTTTTGGCAAGGCTTATTTTTACGGTTATACCTTTCAGGTGAATGAACATACGTTAATTCCTCGTCCAGAAACAGAAGAATTAGTAGAATGGATCTTAGCGAGTGTTCCTGCTGATCAACCCATACGCATCTTGGATATTGGAACTGGCAGTGGTTGCATTGGACTTACCTTGGCGAAAGAATTGCCACAAAGTCAAGTTACCCTTTTGGATATCGCTGCAGAAGCTTTGCAAGTAGCACAACAAAATGCAAAAAATTTAGGTGTACAAGTTAATTTTATACAACAAGACATTTTAGCTTTACCCCAATTGGCTACCACATTCGATGTGATTGTTTCAAATCCGCCCTACATTCGTCAATTGGAAAAGGTCGAAATAAAGAAAAATGTCATGGATTATGAACCGCATACAGCGCTATTTGTAACAGATCAAGATCCTCTTATCTTTTACCGTAAAATTGCAGCATTAGCCTTTGATAATTTACAAACTGGTGGACAATTATTTTATGAAATCAATCAATATTTAGGTCAAGAAATGGTTGAGTTATTGACATCTATAGGGTTTAAAAACACAGAATTACGCCGTGATTTACTACAGAATGATCGCATGACTAAATCCGTTATTTAAATATATTTAAATTACTAATATTATGTGTTTTACATAATATTAATTAAAGTAAAACTTTAAGTGTAAAAGCCTCAAATACAAGGATGTGTTTGAGGCTTTTTTATGTTTGATACTAGGTGGTTTATTTCAAGAAATCTTTATCTAAGTACGCTGGATTCGGATAGGTATAAAATCCTTCACCAGTTCCTACACCTAATTTATTTTTATCAATAAATTCCTTTTTAAGGTATTCCACTGTTTTAATTTTTAGTGGATCTTGTGTTGCATCAGCAGCCATTTTATTGATGTTATAAGCCGTTGTTATTCCCACAATATCCAAGATACCAAAAGGACCCGTTGGTGCTCCTGTTGCAGCCATCCACGTCTTATCAATCGTATGCGCATCAGATACGTCATTGACTAGTAAATTCGTAGCCGCATCTAAAAAAGGAACGAGTAAGGAATTTAAAATATAACCCGGTTGTTCTTTGTGTAAGGGCAAAGTAATCATTCCAATTGCTTTTGCAAAGGCTACTACTTGATCAAAAATTTGAGGATCAGTTTGCGGATGCCCCATAATTTCTGCGGTATTATGCGTCCATATTTCGTTGGCAAAATGCAACGCCAAGAACTGTTTGGGTCTTTTCGTCGCTTCTGCAAATTGACTGGGTAATAAAGTAGAAGAATTTGTAGCAAAAATAGTATGTGCAGGTGCTACTTCAGCTAATTCATGGTAGAAACTCACTTTAATCTTTAGGCTTTCAGGAACGGCTTCAATAACCAAATCAGCCGAAGCTGTCGCTGCTTTTAAATCGCTAGAGTACGATAAGTTTGCCTTTGTCTTTTCGATTTGTGCATCAGTTGCACCTAAGTCCTCTTTATAGCGTTCACTCAACGGATCAAACTTCGCCTTAGCCTTGTTAATCGCTTCTTCATTAATATCATAAACCATAACATTAAATCCGTGAAAAGCAGTTTGAAATGCAATTTGATATCCCAAAACACCGCTACCAGCAACGGTTACATTTTTTATATTCATAATTTTTTTGATATAACAGGTTGTTCTTTAAAAATACGAATAGTAGATTTAATTAACTAATTTTGGAAGCCAATTCTTAGTGATTTTAATTTTTTAAATAATAAGTTATTTTGGAGATTACTGCGCCATTGGGATTAGGATACTTGAAAGAAGTCCAAACAAAAAAAGCTACTGTTTGTAAACAGTAGCTTTTTTTGTTTTATTTGAATAAACTTAAAACGTTTCAATTTCATCCATTACAGGTACTGGACGTTTGCTTTCGTTAATCGCAACTAAAGTAAAATTACCAGAGATTGCCTTTTCACGGCCCTCTCTATACATGCTTTCTACGAATACGTCTACCCTAACATCTAAACTTGTACGTCCTACACGTACCACTGTTCCAATTAATTCAACCAAAGTTCCTACAGGAATCGGTTGATTGAAATCGATTTTATCACTTGAAACAGTAACAATTGGTTTACGGCAAAAGCGAGTAGCGGTCATAAAGGCGATTTCATCCATAATGGCTAAAACAGCACCCCCAAACATGGTACCATGGTGATTGGTTTGTCCTGGGAAAACAGTTCTAAAAACGTGAGTTTCTGAATCTTTAATCTTTTTTTGAATACGCAGCTCCTTGCTTGTTAATTCACCTTCCATAGTTTTATCTTGAACAATTAAATAATAGACTTGTTGTTTGGAAAAATACGTGCTCTTTGGAAGACAACTATCCGTATTGTTTGGATTGAGGACCCTTTTTATTACTTATTTAGAAATAAAAAGACTCAATTTGTAACAATTTTAAAGCATCTTCTGCCAATCGCTACACAATTGTTAGTTTGTTCTTTTTTGAGATTGTAAATTTCGCAACAAATATACGGAGTAAAACTATTTTTTTAGGAATTTTTCAAATAATATTTGTTTTTGGCATACTCTTAACAATTTAAAGTCCCAAGTATGCCAAAAACGATATTTCTATTTACCGTCTACGTAGTCTTGTAGATAAGTAAAGCGCTCTGTCAGACGACCGTCTTGTGTAACAGTTGCACGCGCTAAGATTTGGTCTTTATCATTGTTGAAAAAAGCAGGTAGGATTGCGTTTAAGAAAATGTCTCCAAAACCTTCACTTGCATCTTTAGGTAATTCGCAAGGTAGGTTGTCAATCGCCATAACAGTAATCGCTGCTGGATGATCAAATGCTACTTCTTCATTTTTACCTGGGTGATAGCCATACAGTGGATCTGCAATTGTAGAGGCTCTTAATGTGCTGTCAATAGGTCCGTGATCTACATCACAAGACACATCCCCTACTACTTGAATCTTGTTGTCAATTGCATTTAACATTGCTCTAGTTAGGATCTTCGGCGAACCATGTTTAAAGAAATGCCCAGTAATTAATACATCCGTCACTTTTGTAAAACGCTCGAAATTACTTTCGTATTGTTCTGGATTAGCGTAGAAATCAGCTTTTGTAGCCTCTCCTCCATCTTTGCGCTTGTAGTAATCCATTACCTCTAATTGCGTATAAACCGGAATATCGTATTTCTGTGTCAAGAAATGTTCAATCGAAACTTTTTTGGCTTTCATACCATTTAAAATCTCCATGATTCCATGACTTACTTTTCCATTTCCTGTAACGGCAATCTTGATTGGTGGGAAATATTGCTTTTTTAGTTGTGCAATTAAATCTTCTGTATGTAGCATTTGCTCCGCTTTTTTCAGCGTAAATAGCTCATATTTCAATCCAAAAGCACGAAGGGTGTTGTATGCCCCTACTATTCCTGCATAACGCCCAAAACCTATTAATCGCTTGTTGTTTTCGTCCACTAAAGTTTCGTGATCGATTAAGCGAATATTCTTTGCTAAACAAGTTTGTAAAATACCTCTATTGTATTCTTGTTCTTTAATGGTATGGGAGAAGAAAAAGTAGGTTTTATTGGGTATTAAATCCTCTACGGGAACCTCCTTTACGCCTATTAAAACATCGCAATCGGATAGATCATCACTAAGGGGGATGTTTTTGTCAGCATACGCTTGGTCAGGAAAGATTCTGATAGGCGAAGGTTCTACGACTGCTTCTAGGGTATCAAACGTTTGCAACGCCTTTGCTAGAATTTCAGGTGTAAACACAACACGTCTATCAGGAGGACTTTTTCGTTCCTTAATAATGCCAATTTTCATAATATGTATAATAAATTAGTTGTTTCGTTTTTTTGAGGGTGGTTCTGGCAAATATAGCTGTATTTCTCTGTTATTCCAAAAATCTAAACTTTTTTCAGCCTTAAAGGTTGTATTCTTTATTTTAAAATTGTAATTTTGCAATCTCTTAAAAACTTATTCTATAAGGGGTCGATCGGTTTTGACAGCGAGTGGAATTAGTCAGTAAGCACGTCGAGCGTTGTTGTTTTGCTCGTAAATATCAGACAACGAACTTTTTAAACGGCGAAAATAATTACGCTTTAGCTGCATAATCTGAATTATAGTAAGATTGCCTTAGTTTCCACCAGGTGGAAGAGCTAGATTCCCCTTAAGAGCCTTGGTTTGTGGCGCTTTGTTGAGGGGAACCGTAAAATAAACCTAGGAAGGTTAGTGTCTCGGACATCTTCCGAAATCTTAGAGGCTAAGTCAGTAGTGGTTGTTTCAAACCAAGCTGCTGATCGAAAATTCAAGTTGAAACTAAGCGTGTAGAAAGCTCTCTGATTGCTTGTTTGGACCCGAGTTCGATTCTCGGCGACTCCACAGATAAAAAAGTCTAACTATTGATTTTTAAATAGTTAGGCTTTTTTTTATTTCGTTATTTGTAGATTTTTTGTAGACATTGGTGTTTTAATTTCTTTTTATTTGATTAAGGTAATTCTCGTTTCTATATGTTCAAATTCCTTTTTCTTCAAACTTCATATTATTTAAATATATAATATTTTACTATATTACCATTAAATATTTATTACACACTTATACTTACACGATGAAAAATATATTTTATATCCTGATTTCAGCTATTCTATTTATTTCTTGTAACACTAAAAGTATAGAGAAGAATATCTCTTCTAGCATAATTCACCCCTTGCCTGAAGGAATGACAAAGGTTGAAAAAGTCAACTCCGATATAAAGAGTATTTTTAAATTATTAAATGATGACATCATAAAGACGTCAATTGATAGTAATGGTTTCTTTTCGTTCGATATGGGAGCCGCTTCAGCAGGGAGAGCTACTGGAAACTTAAAAGATGTTAATGTTAGTATTCAATATTTACCTGAACAACCAGGTTGTGCTGATATTTGTCCAGAAATGGCGTTGATTATATTTGAATGTAAATTTGGAATAGAATGTGTTAGCGATCCCTATTTTACAAATATTAAAAGTAAAGAAGGAAGCATATCTTTGGTTAATCTTGATACAGCTAGTTTATTGTACGATTTATTAAAAAGGATACAGAGTAACTTGTAATATAAACATCTCATCTAATGTTTGAAAAAATTAAAAAGTGTTATGGATCGCATTAAAAAAGAAGATATATCAAAAATAGCCCAAAATCTGATTGATATCTTAGAAAAGGGCTCAAACATTTTACCTGAAACAAAAAAGTTTGTTGGTAATTGGATACGTACAACTAATGGAGAAAAAAATAAAAGTTATTATGATATATGGGAAATTGTTTTAAAAAATTATTTACCAACTACTAGGCCAATATTATTTAGATCAACTCCAAGAATTTATAAAAATGATAGAATTTCAAGTTTTACTTCTTCATTAATTTGTGCTGATCGATTCAGTGAAGGAAAGGGGTATTTAATTATTTGCGATACAAATCAAAGTCTTAAATTTGAAGAAATTCTATGTAAAAAAGGCAACTACAAAAATTCTTTTTATCCAATTACTGAGATTTTAAAAAAAGCTAAAGAAAATGGTGGTTGGGGATTTACAGATGATCTACTAAATAATTATACTGGCGAAGAAGAATATATAATGAAGGTTAATTTTGATCACATGAACACCTATAAATATTATAAAAAATAAAAAGGATACTTCATTTAAATGAAGTATCCTTTTTATTTTTTACTACTGATCCAAGATAATTTTCCTCTAATGAAATAGATTACAATAATTGTTGATATTCCTAATGGTATAATTATCCCCCACCAACTAAACTGCTTCCAATCCACTTTCCTCCCACCCCTCCTCTTCAGCTTTCTTTTCATCCTGATCAAAACTCAACTGAGCATTTTCCTCTTTTACTTTTGTAGATTCCAATTCCTCACCAGCATCTTTACTCTTCAAATCAATTTCATCCCCTTTGGCCGTGACAGAACCATCTGGATTAAAAGTAATGGAACCATTACGAATATTTAGCTCCCGCATAATGTCAAACACCTTTTTTCGGTCGAAATGGATCTCAGTAACTTTTGCCTGTTCCTGGAGAGAAGTTGTAGATGGCTTTTTTAGTAGGAATGAATTATTAATAAATTGAATACCTACTTTAAAAATAAATTATGATTGGGTGATAATAGATAAACCCTCGTCTTAAAAAGATGAGGGTTTGTTTTGTTAGGCTTTTATAAATAATTTCGTTTTATAATGATCGTTTCTTTATGGTTCTGCCTATAATAGAACCAATTATTAAAGATAAAATTGAAATAGGAATAATATATTCTCTAGGGATTTTAGGTAAAAGATTAAGTTCCTTTAAAACGAAATTAAGTAATAAAACCCCTAGTATTATAGATAGATATATAATTATTTTTTTCATATTATTTCTTTAAAAAGCACAATAAACTCCGATTCCTGCAACTCCTGCCATATAGCCTAAAAAAGAAGAGCCTCCTGATGGTACGGCAGCAGCAGCGGCACCTGCTAACAATACTTGATTCAAAGGATCAGACATTCTCTCTTCCATGCAACTATACCATCCACCTCTAGTACTAATTAAATTGTTATTGTTGCTCTGATTTTTATGGTTGTAAATCTCTATAGTTTTAATGTTTAAATTATTACTAGCATCATAAAGCATTGCTATTTTTTGAAGTTTGACATTGTTTTCATTTAAAACAACAAATTCATTTTCAGCTATTTTCTTTATGTAGTATACTAAACTTGTTTCCTTAAATGAAATTGTAAACAAATCAATTCCATCATATTCGACTAAAGCAGTCCTTATTTCACCAAAGGAGTCTATAAATTTATTTTCTAAAAAAACACTTCTTTGATTTGATTTTATTAGCATCGCATTTTCATGAGAAGGCACAAAATTTGTTTGAACATCTAAATTCACTTTTGAAATATTATCTTTTAATACAAAAGAATTGTGATCATAAGTTAATTCATCTTTTTTCATTTTAGCGTCATCAGAAGAACAAGAAATAATTAGTGAAGCTCCTAACAATGTAAATAATAGTTTTTTCAAAATTTTAATTTTTAATTGAACAAAGTGCAATTTTATCCCATATTTAACATAATTAAAATACCATATGTGTGGTATTTTAGCTCATATATGACTAATTTTTAAAACACAACTTAGCGCTATAATTAGCTTGCAATCAAAACATTCTATGGATCTACCTGAAAAAAGCAAGAAACACAGAGATATATGATTTGTTATTAATAGCCTGGAAAACTAAAAAACTATAAATAAAAAAGACGTTAAGTTTAATTTATGGGGACGGTTTTATGGTTGTTCTTTACGCAAAATCATTATTATTTACCTTTTTAGATACATCAGTACGCTGTGACTGATCTATCTACCTATACAAATAGATTATACATACAAAGAAACTTTATAAACTAGCTAAATCTGATTTATGGCATTTTAGGGTAATACTTGGCATAATAGTGTCTTTCGAATTTTTATATGATACAACAAAATAACAATGGACTAGTAGAGCTTATTAAAAGTATCCCTATCCTTGATATTATTAAAAACAACGCAATTACTGCATTATCCAAAGGAATAGGTAAAATAATATTAAGTGCTTCTGATTTACCTGTTGCTTACTTTGAAACACAATCAAAAATTATTAAAGCAAAAGGCGATGGTAAAATTAAACTAATTAATTCTGCGGCAGAATCTGTATCAAATCTATTTTCAAGTAACTCAGAATTAAATGATATTTTTCAAAATATTAACCAAAGAAATTTTTAACCCTGGTAGCATTAGTCCATATACTCTGCAACTACTTTCAGTATTAACTTCAGATATAGGTAATTCTTTTAATAGATTATGCAATCTATCATTTGATGACAATCAGAACTGTTATATAATACATCCAAATGTTTTGCCTTTCAAAATATTGGACCTTTAGAAGATTATGATATTTCTTATGAAGATTTCTTTGATTTGGATGGGGCTGGTTTGATTCGTTCTGTAGAGACACTACTAGTAAATTATGCAGAAAATCAAACACAAGAATTTGAACAAGTAAATTATGCTGGAAGAAATATAAATATCGATATCTCTGGAAAGCAATTACATATTCTTTTCAGCTAACACAAAGTGGACGTGAATTAAGGAATTTACTACAATAAACTGAAAATAAAAATTATATTACTAAAATCAAAACTTTATTAAATGATTCTATTCAGTTTGAGGAATAGTAAAAAACAAGAAAACTATAAATAGAGGGTGTGAAATAGTTCCTTAATTGCAGAAAATAAGAAATTTTTCAAAATCATATTTTATTATTTTTAGCACTATGAAAAACTAACAAAAGAGCATTTTATAGTAAAGATACTCTTTTGTTAATTTATCGGTATTCTAAAAAAAAAAGATATTTTTTATTTATTTGAGATACTTTTAAGTGCTATTTATAAAAATACAATTATACATTTAGTTATTTTTAATAGCTGTATTCCATGAATCAAATACTTTTTTAATTTCTTCATATTGCTTTGTATCTAATATCTTGGATTCATTTAGTTCTATTACATGAGAATTTTTCTCTAATGAATGAAGTTTGGGATTAGACATTGCACAAATAATTACTTGATTGTTTTTTGATATTTTTTCTTCTATAAGTTTTACAATATTTGAATAGTTATTATCAGATTGCTCTTGTTGGTTTGGAGTATCGATTACTAAAGGAGAAACAACTTCATTTTTATACTTTTCAACTAAAGAATAAATAGCAATATAATATGCTAATATAGCTCTTGAATTTTCTGCTGCTCCTCCTTCTTTAACTATTTTGTTATATGAAAGAGGTGAATTTATCTCCGATAAGTTAACTGCAGTAGCATCAAGAATTTTAATATATTCACTCAAATATCTATTAAAATTATACTCAATATCTTCTATAAATTCCTTAGAATATAGTTGCTTTTGACTCTTCGTCGCAAGTTTAATAGCTGCAGTCAATTCTTTAACTTTAAGCACTTTAACATCTTGAGAAGCTTTAACAAGTCTTTTAATAGAGTTACCTCCAATATTTTCTATTAAATGCAAAAAATTAGAATCATTTTGATTATTTAATTCATCATTATAATATTTTGTATTTAATTGATGAATATTTTCTTTTATCTTATTTAGATCTAAAATGACCTTTTCAATTTTCTTATTAGTGGTATTAATATCCTTTATTATAGTTTCTAACTGTCTTTCAGCTTGGTTTTTATCTACTAAAATAGAAGATTTATTCATAATTGTATTTTCATAAGTAGTTCCACAAAGAGGACAATCAATACTACCACTCTCTATATTTTCAACAGCAAATACATAATCTTTATCTAACTCTTCAACCAATTTTACTGCTATTGCTTTTTGATGTTCTAAATGCGATTTAAAGTTTTGTAATTTAGAATAATCATCAAATGCAGTTTCCTGTTTAATAGTTAAATCCTTTAAATCATACTCAATCTCTTTTTTCAATTCATCAAAATCATCATAACTTAAACTAGTTATGATTTCTTGTGGTATAAAATCTTCAATTACTTCAAGAGTTGAGTCTATCTTCTCTATTTCAGTGGTTACACTTTTTTTAGTATTCTTTTTAATAGATTTTTCTATCTCAAACTCAAAATAATCTGGTGTTAATAATCCTACATGGTACTTAATTATAGTTTCTTTCCAAGATCTATATTGCCCTAAATTATTAAAGTTATCCCAAGCTTTTGACCAACTTCTTTTTTGATCTATATAAAAAGGTAAAAAATAATAAGCAGGAGGAGGTGTTTCTAATTCTCCTGTAGATTGGTTTGGTAATAAAGCTTTAAATCCAACTATCTCTGCAAACTTTTCAGAAAAATCACCTGTTATTTTTGAATAATGAGATATTGATTTATTCTCTTTCATAGATATACTATTTTTATATCTTTGGACTTCATATTCGTTCTCATTAATAGTAAAACTAATAATTGTGCTACAATCAAAGCTTTTCCAAGTAGTATCAAACTCTGGCTCACAACCTAATCCCCAAAATAGTAACTTAACCAATGTTGATTTACCTACACTGTTATTATTCGCTTTTATTAGATTTAGTTTCTTGAATTGAAATTGATTTGCGGACCTTGCTGTATTTGATACTACTAGTAGTTGTTTGAATTCTAAGTTTGGCATTTTTTCCTGTACGTAAATTATGTATTAAAACCTTATATTTTTCTGTATCACTCATAATTATATATATATTCACAAATTATTGCAGCCTCTAAATCAATAGTTTCTATAAAGAAACTATTGTATTTTTCATCTATTTTTTTTGACACTTTTTCTATTAACTCTTTAAAGTTATTCTCGCCATCATCAATTACTTCATTAATTAATTTAGTTATATTTTTTGTCATTCCTAATTGAAAAACACTTTTATTGCCTAATCTAGTTAAACGATAATTTGTAAAACTTTGCTTTAATTTTCTACTAGTTATTGTATTCAATCCTAGCTCTTTAGCGATATCGTCAAACTGATTTTTAATTTTCTCATCATCTTTTAAACTAGTGAATTTATTAATCACTTTACTAATAGTAATTGAAGTTAAAGCTTTTTTCTCTAACAATTCTTCCCATTTTGAAAAATCATATGTAATAGTTCCTTTAGTATTTATTTCATCTAATAACAACCGATAAATGTCATTAGGTTTACAATACGATTCAGGATAAATTTCCTCAATCAACCTTGATATTGAAGCGATTACATCATTTTGATAGTTTTTACTTGAAAGACTTGAAACTATAAATTGCAAGTTTTGTGGTAATAGTATCTCCTTTCCTAATTCATTCTTTATAGCTTCTTCTAATTTTTTATATTGTGATTCGGACAACTCTTCTAAAGTTATTTTATCCAATTGTAAACCTTTTTTTTTTAGTTCTAATGTAAAAGGGAATACAGATACCAAATTTAAACCATCTATTTTCATAGAATAAGTTTTTCCATTAGCATTACTAACTAATTTAGCTAATACCGAAGTCCCTTTAACCTTATTTTTAAGCTTTGTCAATTCATTATGAGACATATTCTTAGATGTTGTTTTTATTTGATTAAATTCAAATTTAGCTAAACTTGAATCTAAAGAATCACTTATTATAACATCTTCATGCAATTCTACAAAAACAGCATATTCTTTTCTTAATAAATGTTCATTTAAAACTTTGTATAAAGCCCAATGATACTGATAATCATATTTACTTTTAGTTTGAGAACCAGATTTTTCACGTTGAACTTCTAACATAGGGTTTAACTCACTCATTAGTTTCTGATTATTTAAGTTAAAATCGCTCTAATATACATTATTTTTAGAAGTAAAAAAATCAAATAATTTTTAATTTCTTTTCTTTTTCCGTTTGATATTCTGTTCAAACATTAACTCTTCATAATCTATTTCTTGATTGTTATCAAGCAGGTTAAATAATGGTACATATTCAGTTGCATTAAAGCCCATCGAATCTGGGTTTAAATACTCAAAAATAGAATTTCCTTCAGTTTCATTTGAGCTCATACGTTTTTCAAAGACCACTTGACATTGTCCTGTTTTTGGTTGCATTAATTTGCCCCTCTATACTACTCCACTTTTTATTTAGTGTATTAGCAGAAAGTTCTTTACTTAAATCAGAACCTTTATAGATACTTTTTGAGTTGTGATCGATAAAAGTTACGCCATAGATTTGATTATATTTATTTTGGAAGATAATAACGTTTACTCCGTGATTTAAAAGTTCTTCTTTAAATTCTTGTTGTAAACTTGTAGTATTTACCGTTATCTCGATAGTTTGTTTTAGATTAGCTTTATTGGGTGAATTTTTTTGTCTTTCTTTTAAAGATTTAAATACTTTTCAAACTCTTGATAGCTTGCATATTTTTCAAAAAAATTGAAGCCTTAAACGGATTACTAACCTTCTTCCCTTTTTCATTTAAAGAAAAATATACTAAACCTTGTTTTGTTTGTCGTATACTCTTCAAGTTTTGAAATAGAACGTTTAGCTCTATTTTCTGAGAAGTAGTGATTGCATAGCTTTACAATCTGGTTGTAGTTCACCCCGACTGCTCTAAATTGATTAAACAGTTTAGTAAGCCGTGATATTGCAGTGCTGCTACAGCAACTTTTACTGTTTTAACCTGTCTATCTAAAAGCATAGAAACAAGAAAGCTTACTTTATTTATCATTCCTGATGATGCAAACAAAGTAAGCAGTCTCTCATTTTCAGATTCAGTGAGTCTGAAAACATGTCTGTATTTTTTAGGATTGAGTTTTAATTTTCTTCATCCTTTGTTTTTATTGGTAGTTCTATTTAAAAAGTGCTATGATTTTTTTTAGTAAAGATTGATTCTTAAGAGTATTAATCTCTTGAAGTACCTTTCTTTTTTCTTTTATTAATAATTCATTTTCTTTTCTGAGTAATTTATTTTCTCTTATTGCTGATTCTTTTTCAAACTCTAAAACATCAAGCTTAGATTCAAAATCTCTCTTCATTTCTAAAGTCATTTTTTGTTCTATAGCTAGCCTTTCCTCACAATTTACAACACCTTTGCCTCTATCAACTATTACATGATTAGAAAGTATTTTTCCATAAATAGTTTTTGAAAACGTTCTCTTTAAAAATAAATAATAATTCTCTATATCATCCTCATTAAACTCTTCTTTATTTATTTCTTTAAGAAATTGCATATTTCGTTTTAAAGTAATCTCAATCAATGGATAATTAAAATCTTGAAAGTCTTTAACCTTTGTAGGTTCACATCCATGACTTACCTTAACTTCAAGAGCTATTTTATTTCCCCATTTTTCTATTAACTTCTGAGGTTCTTTATAGGTACAGATTAAATCTGCTATATAATAATTACCATTGTCAAATTGTACTTTTACATCTTCAGTAGAAATATCTTCAGGAACAATAGTTAGTTTCTCTTTCCCTATGATGAAGTTTAATTTATCTAATTCAGATAAAGCATGAATCGCAATCATATGAGATAACGATTCTTCACTTCCAGTATAATCGTCTCGTTGACCTTTATTTGAATATCTAAAAAAGCCTAATTTTACAGCTTCCATAACCTGTCGTTTACTCTCATCACTTTGAGTACTTAAAAAAACGATATTCTTATAATAACTGTTATTGTTCTTTTTTATCTTTAATGCTTCCCAGATAAAAAACGTTTTTTTTCTATTTTGAAAATCATCATTTATATATTCATTAGTTAACTTATTTTTTCCATAAGCCCAAATTTTCATTCTTGCCATTATTTTTTTAATATCAGTATATTATTATTTAGAAATCAATAATTTCTCAGTTTGTTATTATGCAATATTTAATATTTAAAAAGATCAGGATGTATTTTAACATAAATATCATAATTGGTTCTGCTTGGTGATAAAGCATTTAATCGATTCTCTTCTATCCTTTTCTTAATAGTTTCTTTTGAATCTACTCGTATAAGTTCTTTACCTAAAGAAGTCTTGTTTAGTACATCTCTAATGTATTGCCATAATCTTTTATTATTATCAATAACAAAAACCATATATTGAACCCAGCTATTTACATTTTTACCTATAATTTCCATTCTTTTAGCAGATTCTACAAATAATAAAAATCCACTTGCTCTTCTAACTCTTTCCATTTCAGGTATAGATTTACAAAAAGAATAATAGATTAATATATAATAAGTTCCTTTGCCTCTTTTGTCAAACAATTGAGTTAAAACTTCAAGGTCTTTGGGAGTTGGTACATATCCCCTTAATACAATAAACTGCTCTAACTTATCAACCTTTCTTACAAGCTCCCGATTATTGTACAAATAATAAAGTATTCCATTTCCATTATTATCTATCATATTTACATCGTATTCAAAAATAGGATTAGAAATAATAAATTCTACTATATTCATCCCTATACTATCTTTTGTGGCTTTGTAATTTTTAATATAGTGAAATAAGTAAGGTACTCCATCTTTTTCTTTTCCCCAATTTATTCTATTGTTTAGAAACGATTTTTCATCTTCATATAGCTCTTCAAATTCATCTCGTAATTCTTTAAAATCATTTCCTTTTTCCCTAAATACTCTGATTTTGTTTAATAATATCTTTATTTTTTCTTCTATCTGTTGCTTAGTCTGTTGTTTTTTTGCTAACATAAAGTACTTATGTTCAAGTTCAGTAAGTTCTTGTTGTTTTTTAACAAACTCAGAACCAAAAGGATAGTAATAACAATAATATTCAGCGGTATTGAAAAATAAATCACTCAATAAAATATCTTTTTTCATCCATTTGCTATGGACTACCTTATTATTATGAATAAATGGTTGTTTATAATTACAGGCAAAAACAAGTTTATCATTCTCATAATCTGCAATACTAAATAGATTATGATCACTCCATACAAACTTTATATCTCGTACATAGTTATCTAAATTAGTTGGTAAACTTTTTAAATCTATTATCCAGATAAGATAAATTCCATTCTTTTTATAAAAGTCATATCTATGTTTGATATAGTGTAAAGGTAAACTGGACAACTGTATTTCGAAAGCTAATTTATATCCTTTATACTCGCAATATACATCTGGTCTTCTTTTACCTTCTAATCCAATAATAAACTTTGAATCAATATCAATCGATCCAGGATCTACAAAAGGCTCCTTCATCAGTAACTGTCCAATTTTATGCTTTAATTCTTTATGTCTCGGACTTTCTTTACAAATTGCAGAGATTTTATAGGCTTCTAATAAATTGTTGTCTGGATTTAATAGTTCAGAATCAGATAACACACAATATGTTGCTTGAGGTAGATGTCTAAAGTAAACTTTGTCTTTACTACTGTTTGCGCAAACTAAATTTTGCCCACATTCTACACATGTAAATCTAATAGTATTAGAATTATATTGGTTTCTTATTTCAAAACCATCCTTCTGAGACGTAATAGTTTCATTTAAATCTATTATTCTCTTTTCTTCATTATCATAAACATAGTCAATACTTCTCTCCTGTTTACTCATCCTTATGTATCCTGTTGATATTATACATTAGCAATTTAAT
>NZ_JBQZGD010000030.1:0-27171 GCF_052691955.1 Myroides sp. TSA_177.3 | reverse complement strand
GTATGGGTTGGAAGTTATGGGGTATGGGTTGGAAGTTATGCGTTATGGGGTTGGTCACCACCTCACCTTCTATCTCACCTAGTTTATATTTGTTTTGGTGTTCGATGAATCTACACTGCGTTTCGATTTCACCACTTCACCACCTCATCACCTCGCCTTCTATCTCACCTAGTTTATATTTGTTTTCGTGTTCGATGAATCTACACTGCGTTTCGATTTCACCACCTCACCACCTCACAAAGTACAAACCTCACAAAGAGCAAACGGCACAAAAAACAACTTGGCTCTTGCGCAAAATAGTTTTAAGTTTAGGAAAAATATAGTATTATGCTTAAACAGACTATTTCTCTTCTAACCTTAGCCTTGACTTCCATGGTCTGGGGTCAAAATAAAGTACACTTCACCTCTACTCCTTCACTAAGCCCAGATGGAAAAACCACCTACTTTAGTTTTGATGGAGATCTTTGGCAAGTGCCCACATCAGGTGGAGAAGCTTTAAGACTCACTGCCCTACCGGGTAATGAAACCAATCCGCGTGTTTCTCCAGATGGAAAATGGCTAGCTTTTAGCTCAGATCAATATGGCAATAAGGACATTTTTCTGATGCCTTTAACTGGTGGTCCTATTCAACAATTAACCTATCACCAAGCAGCAGATGAAATGGAAAGCTGGAGTTGGGACAGTGAAACAATCTATTTTACGAGTAATGCGTATAACAACTATGCTTCTTTTTCCATCAGCAAAAATGGAGGAACTCCTACTCCACTCTTCACCAACTACTTCAACAACACCAATGGATTAGTTGAAACACCAGCGGGTGAATACTTGTTTACCAATTCAACTGAAAGCTCAAATCAAGTAATACGTAAACGATATAAGGGTGAAAATAACCCCGATATTTTAGGGTATAATCCAACGAATCAAAGTTTCAAATCCTATACAGATTACAACGGTAAAGATTTTAATCCTACAGTTGATCGACAAGGTAATATTTACTTTATTTCGGATGAAAATAATGGACATTACAACCTATACACCTTCAGAAATGGCAAGAAGACAGCCTTAACTGAATTCACCTCTTCCATCAAAAAACCTTTTGTATCTGCAGATGGAAGTCAAGTTATTTTTGAAAAAGACTACCAACTTTTTGTGTTTGACACCAAGCTAAATCAAGTTCGTTCGCTTGATATTACATTAAACACGAATAAATCGATTGCTAAAGAACAAACCTTTAAAGTAGAAGGCAATATTAGTTTCTTTGATCTTTCCCCTGATGGAAAAAAACTAGCCTTCGTTAGTCGAGGAGTTCTGTTTGTATCGGATATTGAAGGTAAGTTTATCCAAGCTATCACCATGGGTACAGAACGAGTGATGGAAGTAAAATGGTTAAAAGACAATCAAACGCTTTTATTTAGTCAAACGTACAACGGTTACCAAAACTGGTTTAAAATTGCAGCGAATGGAAAAGGAAAAGCAGAACAATTAACCCATGACACGCGTAATAATAGAGATTTGACGTTTAATCAAGAGCTTACCCAAGCGGTTTATACGAGCGGTCGAGATGAAATTCGCTTACTCGATTTACAAACGTTTACATCTAAAACGATTGTCAAGGATGAAATATGGGCTTTCCAAAGCGCTCCACCATCTTTTTCACCAGATGGAGCGTATGTGCTCTTTACTGCAAAACGAAATTTTGAGGATGATATCTTTATCCATAACATCAAAAAAAATGAAACTATCAACTTGACAAATACAGGAGTTTCAGAAACGAATCCTGTTTGGTCTCCGTCTGGAAAATACATTTACTTCACTAGTGATCGCTTAAATCCTTCTTATCCGATGGGCATGCAAAATGCAAGTATCTATCGCTTAGCATTGGATTGGTATGCTGAACCATTTAAATCAGATGAGTTTGATCAATTATTTGTGGTCAAAAAAGAAGAAAAAGTCGAAAGTAAGAAGAGTAAAACAAAAGCAGTAGAAACACCTAAACCAGCCGTTGTAGTCAGCATCAATACACAAGATGTACTCGATCGCATTGAACTCGTTAGCGACAAATTTGGCAATCAATATACACCTGCTGTTTTCCAAAAGGATAAAAAAGAATATGTGTATTATTCTACCAATCAAGAAAATGGCAAATACACCTTATATCGCAAGATTTATGAGCAGTTTGAAGACGCTAAAACAGAAAAAGTATGGGATAAAAATGTGAGTCAACTGCAACGAAAAGACAAAACACTCTATGCACTAAGTGGTAGTAATATCTATAAATTTGCTTTAGAGAAGGGCACCCCAGAGAAAATCAACATCTCCTATTCGTTCACTAAAAACTTAGCGGAAGAATTTAGTCAGATGTTTGATGAAACTTGGGCAGGTGTAGAAGAAAATTTCTATGACGAAACCTTCCATGGTCTAGATTGGAAAGCTACAAAAACATATTTTGCCTCCTATATTCCCTATCTAAATAGTAGAAATGATCTTCGCATCTTACTAAATGATATGTTAGGTGAATTAGGGTCTTCTCACTTGGGCTTTACCTCAACGGGGGAAGAAGAAAAAACGAGATTACAATACAATACCGTAGAGACTGGGGTCATTTTTTCTGCATCAAATCCTTATGAAGTAGCACGTGTACTACGCAAATCTCCTGCAGCAACAAAGGATATTACACTACAACAAGGTGATATATTGACGCATGTTAATGGGCAGAAAGTTGATTCCACAAAAAACCGTGATGCTTATTTTACGTTTGCTCCTACCCAAGAAGAAATTGAATTGACTTTCTTACGCGGTGCAAAAGAAGTTAAGGTAAAACTACATCCCATCTCGTTTACTGCCCAAAAAGGTTTATTATACGATGAATGGATCTATCAAAATAAACAACGTGTCAACGAATGGGGTAACGACAGAATTGCCTATAGTTACATGAAAAACATGGGATCTACGGAGTTAGATTCTTTCTTATTGGATATGGTAGAGCAAGAACACCACAAAGAAGGTGTCATCTTAGATCTTCGTTTCAATACAGGAGGAAATGTACACGATAAAGTGCTTAATTTCTTGGCACAACGCCCTTACTTACAATGGAAATATAGAGAAGGCAAACTCACGATGCAAAGTAATTTCAGCCCAAGTGGAAAACCGATTGTCTTACTAATCAACGAATTTTCACTTAGTGATGCGGAAATGACGGCAGCTGGTTTTAAAGCTTTAAAACTGGGTAAAATCATTGGTCAAGAAACGTATCGTTGGATTATTTTTACTTCTGGTAAATCGTTAGTTGACAATTCATTTTATCGCTTACCATCTTGGGGAACGTATACTTTAGAAGGGGATAATTTAGAAAAAACGGGGGTTGCGCCTGATATTTATGTCAAAAATACGTTTATGGATCGACTTCAAGAGAAAGATCCACAGTTAGAACGTGCTGTACAAGAAATTTTACAGGATTTAAATCCAAAGAAATAAACAAAAAGAGAACTTTTTACTGAAAAAGTTCTCTTTTTTCGTTCTTTTTCAATATATTAATGGTGAATTTTATCATTTTAAATGCAATCGCTTTTTTATTTACAATAACATAATGTAGAGATAATTGCTATTCCTTAGAATTGATACACTTTTGTTTTTCACTAATCAATACTTGAACTATGAAATTAAAAACGCCATTGTTATCCTTACTTTGTACTGTAATCACTTCTACCACAATCGCGCAAGAAACAAAAACACTGCGTATTGGACATCGAGGGGCTATGGGGCATATTACTGAGAACACGGTTGAATCTGTTGTAAAGGCCATCGATTTACGCTGTGATATGATTGAGATTGACGTATTCAAAGTAAAAAGCGGAGAACTTGTTGTTTTTCACGATGATACACTTGATCGCATCACCAATGCGAAAGGGAATATTGAAAGTTATACCCTAGAGGAATTGGAAGATGTTTTAGTAGGAGGCAAATACAAAATTCCAACGTTAGAAGAAGTGATCGATGTTATAGGAAAAAAGGCAGTACTAAATATTGAACTAAAAGGAAGTAATACAGCGGTAGATACGCATCGAATTATTCATAATTTCTTACAAAGAGGATGGACGTATGACGATTTTATTCTTTCTAGTTTTAAATGGGAAGAGTTGAAAATTGCACATGACTTAGATGCCGATTTACCACTCGCTGTATTAACAGAAAAAAAACCAGAAGATGCTATTGAGTTTGCGTTAAGTATTCAAGCCAAAGCTATTAATCCTTATCACAAAATGCTCAATGAGGAAAATACAGCTTTGATTAAAAAAGAAAAGCTAAAAATATTTCCATGGACTGTGAATGATCCTAAAGATATTGAACGCATGAAAAAACTAAAGGTAGATGGTATTATCACTAATTTTCCTGAACGAATTTAAATTTCAATTATTTGCTTTATAGGATAAAGGCAGTTGTGTTTTGACACAACTGCCTTTATTATAATATATGCATCGTTTTATACTGATACTCATATTCCAGCAAACACTGGGCTTCTATTTACCACATACCCTGTTCTGCACGAATTTCTTCAATCATTGCAGGATAATCACGATACCCGAAGTAGTTATTCTTCTTCAAATATTCTAATAATACTGCTCTGCTTTCTTCTAAATACAGCTGAGAATACAAGGCACTATAATGACTTAATCCAGGAGATAATGCAGCTATATCTGGGTTTTTATCATATATCTTTTGACTGTAATAACTTAGATGTGATACTAAGAACATCTTTAACTCCTTCACCTTGTGATTATCAATTAAATTATCTTCAAAATATCTATCATAATACTTTGAAGACTCTAGATTATTAATCAAATCCTGAATTATAAAAGGATAGATATAGTCTTCTGTCCCATTAGTAAGGGAAACAAACTGCTCTAATAACTTCTTATTGATCAAAAACTTATTATCATAGGGACGATAAGTTCCAAAGAAAAAATTAGGATTGGCTAATAAAGTAGGACTATCAGTAGCTATTCCGACAGGTTGATATTTAAAATAAGCTCTAATACCATACTTTAAAAATCGTTCATAGGATGTTTTTACATCCTCTATATAAAACCGTGTCAAACGATCATCTCCATAGTAGCCAAAAGTTTCATATAACATCGTTAGAAATTCCTGATCATGTAGATAAAGCCAATTTAAACTTATAGCGCTTTTATTAAACAAATAGTTATTCTCGTGGTAGATGCTTTCTCTGATTTTTGCTGTCCAATTTTTGGTATCCCTCATCTCCATTTCATTAAACATAGTACTCGGTATCCCTTCCCAATTTTTTAATGAGGTGTAAATAAAATTATATCCTGAATAATTATAAAAATAGTAAGGTAATACTAGATAATCACTCCCATAAAATTCTATCTCATCTGGTTCATAAGGATAATTAGGTCGTCCTGCATTCAAAGAAAAACAAAACAATTGACCATTTTCCTCCATCAGAGGAAAACTATTTTTAACCTGTCCACTAAACCCAAACACTTCCTTCATGCGTTGTTTATAAACTTCTGCTGTTGGGAATACAAAGTTTTTAGTCTTTAGATGCACTTCTACAATCGAAAAGATATATTGAAAAGTGTCGAAATAATCATAACCTCCATAAGTATATGAATACCGAGGCTCCTCATTATCAACCTTGGCTCTTTCATTCTCATAATCCTTCTGATAAGCTAAGGTGTTCTCAATATCTATCTTGACTTTCTGATAAAACGCTTCTTTTCCTTTAAAAGAAATACTATCTAAATAAATAACATCCCTATATTTCGATAACCCTCTGTCATATATCCAATTCATATTCTCCTTTTCTCTCATTTTCGTGTATTCTTGTTTTAATACTGCCTTGATACTATCTATGGCAATAAAATCTAGTAACGGTTTGGGTTGTTGTTGATCTTGTTTCTCTTGTACCTCAAGGGCACTAGTAGTTACGTTGTCTTCTTTTGTTTCCTTTCCTTGACAACTTAGTAAACTAAGACTTAGCATTAAGACAATCAAAATATTTCTCATATTTTCCTCCTTTCTGGGTTTTAAAAATTATATCCTTTTTTATTGTAAAAAGAGATTCCTCACTTACTAATTCTACCACATTCCCTGTTCGGTGCGAATTTCTTCGATCATTGCAGGATAATCAGGATACCCGAAGTAGTTATTCTTCCTCAAATATTCTAATAATTCTTCTCTACTATCTTTTAAATACAACTGAGAATATAAAGCACTATAATGACTTAATCCAGGAGATAATGCCGCTATATCTGGGTTTTTATCATATATTTTCTGACTGTAATAACTCAGATGAGCGAGTAAGAACATTCGTATTTCTTTTGTCAAATCTTCATCTACCTGTCTATTATCCGAAAAAAACATATTATAATAATCTATCGTTTCCTTACTGTTGAGATTAACTATAAATTCCTGTATAATAAAGGGATATATATAGTCCTCTGTTCCATTAGTAAGCGTTACAAACTGTTCCAATAACCGCTTATTGAACAAAAACTTTTTATCAAAACCGCGATAGGTACCAAAAAAAGAATATGGATTTGCAAAGAGACTTCCGCCATTTGTATAAGCACCTGTATAACTATCCTCAAAATACCTAAACGTTGTTTTGATATCATAGTTCAGATAGCGCTCATACGAGGTCTTGACATCTTCCAGATAAATCTGAGTCAATCGATCGTCTCCATAGTAACCAAATCGCTCATAAAGCATGGTCAAATAAGTAGGATTATTTAAATACAACCAGTTAAGTCCGATATTACTTTTGTTAAATAGATAATCGTTTTGATAATAAATACTCTCTCGAAAATACAATACCCAATTCTTGGGATCATACATTTCATCTTCTGTTTTTATGCTGTCATCATCCGTATTAGATTGTACAGGATTTTCTATATAATACATAGTTCCTGGAAATTGATTAAAATCATAAAAACCAGGGGCATATAAAAATTGAAAGTCTTTTACGCCAAAAACATAATGAGGCATCTCCAAGAGATCATCGTCATATAAACTAACGGCAAAATCATCGTCTAATTTTAGAATTCCGCCAGTTCTGGAAAAGCCTAGTATATCCGAATTAACAACCATGGGATATCCATTAACTACCGTGCCATCATAATGAAATACTTCTTTGAGGCGTTGGGTATAAACTGCTGTGGATGGAAATTTAAAGTGTTTCGATAGCAACCAGCTCTTTAATACTGCAAAGATATTATCCATATTGTGAAAGTAATTATATCCTTCATAAGATATCATCATATCACTATCTCCATTCTTTTCTATTTCTATTTTACGATCTTCTGTTACTTTTTGCTTGATGTGCTTTCTTAAAACAGCATACAAGGCTTCTTTATTTACAAAATCAATAGTATCTATATTGACTCTCACATTTTTTGCATTCATATCATTAACACTGTGTATTTCGATTTGCCTTAATTCTCTTTCTTTTTGAATTACCTCCAGCACGCTATCTCTTTGTTGTTGGGTAACAAGCTTTTTTTCAATCGTCTTCTCCTGTAGGTTTTCTTGTGCAGGTGTACTGCGCTCTGTGGAAGTTGTTTTTCTTCCTTGGCAACTCAATAGCATCAGTATGCCTGCAAATAAAATTAGCCCTCTCATGTTTTTATTTTCTTTGTTCTACTATCATTAAATTATAATCTAACCCCCGCACATGTAGATGATCTTTGTGACCAGCCATAATTTTACAATGGTTAAGTAAAAATTTATGATCTCCTTTATATTCAAATTCAAATGAAAACATTTGATTTTCACCTCGTGCAAACCCATAGCGATAAAGTGCATCATTAAACTCTATTTGTTTTTCTACATCAGAATCCTTAACTACCAACCCACCACTATGTAAGTTTCTATTTTTAGGTACATAACCTAAATCGCATATCCCTCCGTTAAGGTGTTCTTTACTTGGTTCAGGGTATCCCTTATAACTACTTGCTCCATTAAAGGAAACATAATCACAATTCATATAGCACATTGCACCCAATAAGGAAGCTAAAAAATCAGGATTAATGCCATAGCGTTTATACTCTTGCGATCTATCTTCTCTAAATTTCACCACGAGTCGATCAACTGCATCTCCTCCTTCATCGTATCCCGTAAATTGCATAATATTTTCTATCATCTCAATCATATCCTTCGGATCTGAAGTATGTATTCTCCCTTTTGCATCTACTGTCCTGGTATAAGATACTTTTGGAATCATTTTCACTCTCAATACACATAGCTCATGACGTTTATTATTTTTATCTATATAAACGTACTTTCTATAATCTGGACTCTTATTATTCCCTTCTTTGGGAATGATTTTTTTGACATACCTATCCGTTTCTAAGGCGTGATAATACATTTCATACGTAATAATTTCTTCTTCTGAAACACTACTTGGGGTTATTCTCTTATGTGCTGTACACGCTGGAACATAAAAGGCTGAGGATGCTTTATTTGTATAGGATTTTGTCTTCTTGGCATAAGAGTCATCAAAAGTGTTATTACCTATCGCTGTCCATACTTCTAAAACTTCTGTATTTATATCGCTTTCTTCATTTCTTGGTAATTTATTAATTAACCAATTCAACTTCATCATCGCAAAATATCCCATACCTGCCAAGGTACCTATCTCTAAAGTGTCTCTGACATGATCACTTCCAGATTTGGTCCTAATATCTGTGGTAATCTCCTTATTAATAACATCTTTAATTTCGCTTTGAACTTCATCAAAGACTCCTCTTCCTGTAATTTGAATCAATCCACTACCTCGATAGTTTACTCCATCTTCTTCACTGGTATTTCCATTTTTATCTTTATAGATAAAACCCGCAATTGCCTTTGATTTCTCGCGTCTCACTCCTTCAAAGGAATCAAAATAAACTACTTTTTCCCAAAGGGCTTTTGATTTGAAAATTCGATTTTCATATCCCTTTTTGTCATCTTCTATCTGTATATATAGTGTTTTATCTCCTCTATTTACAGTTGCATACCAATTGTGTTTTTGATAATTACTATCTCCTGATTGAGCGCTATAAACATCGGATTGCCAAACCTTTTTTTTTGATTCAGCATTATATACCATACCACCACTAAAAAAGGTTGAAGGAAAATTTCTTAAAAGACTCAATCTCGTATAGTACAAATCCTCTTCAGTTGAATTATAGCGCCCCAATATAGAAGTCCCCGCTTCTACAGAAGCTGCTGCAAAAAAGTAAGCTTTCTTTCTACAGGTATCTAAGGAGAAGTACTCCATGTACTTTGTATAAGTTGCTGCAACTTGCTTTAAAGCATCAGGGGTAGCATCAGGGAAAATAGTCTTTAATTGCTCTGGGGTAACTACTGCTCTACAATTCGGACATCCTACTTTGTTAGTAGAAGATGTATTTTGCATAGCGTTACCAACCTCCACCTTCACCGGTACCCTCTTTTTATTCCTATTCTGTACCTCATTAAAGATCGGATCAATAGCCAACTTGAGCTGTTTAAAGTAGTTTTTTACTCCTTTTTTTTCCGCATTGATCTTAGCATTATTGCGTTTTATTCGGGCCTTGTATTCAGATAACGTTTTTATTTCAAGATCGATCGCCTTGATTTTTTGTTCAAGTTGTTCGTGGATTTGTACAAAGGGATCCACTGTTTGATTGAAAGATTTACTCCCTGGAGTTATTCCTTTTAAAGCGGTTCCCATGCGTTCTTGATTGAGAACTTGTTTCTGCTTCTGATCCGCTTTCTTGTTCTTCAACGCTGTGATATACTTCCCTTCATCTTCATCCTCTAGTTCAATGATACTATCGTCATTCTTATACCGAACTCCTAAGTTTTCAGGATACATCCTAATTGGAGCGAGTAAACTACCAGCGCTACACGTACTTCTCCTTTTCGGCGGTTGTCCCTTTAGCTGATTGAACTCCTCTTGGTGCTCTCCTCGCCATTGGTAGAGAATAAAGTAAAACAAACGAGGATTTTTCTTATTGCCTTTGTCTTGCTCGTGCGTAGATGATCCATACACAGCACTTGAGGTAGGAAGTTGAATGTAATTGACAATTTCCGTTTCATGTCCCACTACATTATAGCACTCAATAAATTTGTCCTCTCCTATTTGATTCTCGTAGAGGTGGATTTCATAAATGGTCTGATCTGTTTTCCGTTCAAAACCTTTATAGAGATGAAGCGCAATAGAAGTCTGATCTGTATATTGAACAATTGCTTCTAAACCTTTCTTGTCCTTATCGACAAAATGCCCAACACAATACGGCTGGTCTACTAAAATAGCATAGCTCCCCGAAGACATACTTTGATTGGGAAATACATGACCCTTTCGAAATTCAGTGTGGTATACTGCTTCATTTTGATTCTCACAAGGTACTTCTACCTCAGAGAGGGTAAAGTAAAAATTAAAGATTTTATCTTTGGCTTGTTGTTGGTCAACTACCTGCTGCAAATTCTTCCAAAAGGCTGAGTCAACTCCAATCGTTTTATTTAGTACACCATTGCGATCAAAAGTAACGTCTTGGCTATAGATTAAGTGGTGTCGCTCCTTTTCGATGGTTGCATCTGTCTGAAAGTACTTTAAGATGGTTCCTCCATTGGTGCGGTTGTCCCACCAAAAATGGAGTTTACCCTTCTTATTTGCCCATCCCTCTACTGTTGCAGCGATGCCAAAAATTTGCTTATAGCCCAACCGCGTTGTTTTGTGTTTGCCATCGTGAAAAGACCACTGTTTTATTTTGCCTTTACAGCTGTTTAAAACCACCTCAACAGGAGCACTTTGCCCCAGCTGAATGCTCAAAAAATACATTCCTTCATCAGCCAAGGTGAGCGACAACTCTGCGGTACTACCTGTAAAGTAAACAGGCGTAGCACCTATTATCTTTGTTATCCTATTTCCTATTTTTATGGTTCCTTTGATTTGATTAGCACCTTTGCTCATATAAGAGATACCATAGAGCAACAAAGGATCTTTTTTACTTTTACTCTGAGCGATATAAGCGAAAGCTTCTTCTTTGGATGTATGGAAATTCAATACACTACTCCAAGCTGAAATATCAGGTATTACAGCCTCATAACTATAATCTAAAGGCATGTTTATATTAATTACAATACCCTGATTGACAAAAACAGCGTAATTTTTCCCTTCTTCTTTTACTACAGCATTCCTTAGTGTGACACCTTCTATTTCATTGTCTAGTACTTCAATCTTTTTCTCCACCTTCTCAATTTGATTCCCATAAAAACACTGTAAGGTATAAGTGCCTACTTCTTTAAATTCAAATTCATGGGTAACGCCAACTTCACTCACTTCATAAGTTCTTCCTTTAGGACTGCGTAGTCTCCATTTTATTTTAGCTGTATCTAACCGACCTCCACGCTTTAGAATAGCTCGAAACACAGCAATACTTCCTCGGCGAATACGGCCCTCTACGGATTCAATCGCTAAAACTTTGTCCCCCACTACTTCAATCGTTTGCGTGAACGCCATTAATTCCTGGCCGTCTTGTAGCACTTTAATTCGAAACAATCCTGAATTTACACACTTGAACTTTGCTTCTAATTTGTTAGCCGTTTGGGTATAGCGTTTACTGCCATTGATGGATTCGATTACAGCATCGCGATAGATATACTCCAGAGATTCTTCACCTGTTTTAGCAACAGAACACACCACTATAGTCAGGGTGTTTAGCACTGCAGGTGATAAAGGAAGATCACTAATCACGGTAAGTATAACCTCCTCTCCAACAAGAATAGCTTGATCAACAACGTTTAAACGAAGGGCTAGGATACTCGCTTGATCCACGACCTGAATGTAACAGTATTGATCTTTATAATAAGACCAGGTTGTACCTGCCATTTTCTCTCGGGAGCTCGCATCTATAATATAGTGGCCACTTTTGGTAAAGACAAAACCAAAGGGATTAGCCACGCGTTTATATCCTTGATAAAACACCTTCTCTTGATCTGTTGGAGGGAGCTTATAGGTTTTCGAAATTGAACTTTGTCCTGCTGTAAACACTCCATTCTCTAGTATTTCGGTAAGTCCCCAGCTGATATTTTCTCCTCTTCGCTTGTGTGGATCCGCTGTGTTAACCTTTGTCGTAGCGCTAAACTCAACAAATTGTCCTTTCAATACATAGAAAGCGCGAGTATTCCCTTCGCTCATTGGGGTTAGTACAACATCCTCACTAGGTATACATTCTAGTTGAGCTACATCACTGACATATTCTTCGGGGTATTTTTGTTCTTCTAGTGGGAGTTCCTCATAACTCAGCAAAACATTAATCACACGCATAGCAACAAAAGCATCTTCTACTTCTTGTACCTCATCGTTGTCTACATCGACAGTTTGACCATGGGTCATAAAAGTCAACGTTCCGCCAAGGGTACAGCACAACGTTCCAGTTTCTGTGAGGATAGCTTTACCTGCTACTTCTGGAAATTTGGTATTATTAGGTACTATCCAATTCCCTTGAGGAGCGTAGGTACAAGTTTTATCCGTGCCTTTTTTATAACTACACGTAATAAAAGGAGAAACACCTTCTTCAAACGCAGTATCTTCAACTGTAGCGACTAGTTTATCAGCACCCTTATCATTGATGCTGTACTTCTTTTGAGAAGTTACCATCAAGGTTCCCTTGGCTGAAGGATTTCCATCACAGCTACAAGTAGCACCTTTACAAACCACATATTGTGCTTGTACACTGTCATCGGAGGGAATAGCTTGCATTGGAGCATCTTGATCGGATAGCCCTACAGTAATTCTATTGTCATTTTTCATGGTTATTTTCTTTTCTTCTAGCTGTAGATTTCCTTACGTTATACTTTGGTGATTGTTATGGTTGACTCATATAGCACACTACTTCCCTCTGTATATCTTTCTTTTTGGACAAGTTGAACAAGCGCTTGATTGCAATCATACACACTGTCACATTGTTCTTCATGGTCGAGTTCTTCCTCTATATTCAACTTCCATTTCCTCTTTATTTCTTCTAGTTCAGCAGCTGTTTTTTTGCCTTTCCCTTGTATCGTTCTGCCTTTTTCTGTTTGTTCGATCTGATACTGATGATTAGTTTTTCCCACTTTTGTATATTTTCCCGTATTGTAATTTTTTACGTACTCACCTATATTGTGCTTGATCCAATAGTAAAAAAAGGAATCTTGATTAATTTTTGCACGAAACAGCTCTTCATTCATAAGAACTTGTTCTAATTGGGCAACTAACCCCAAAATACGAGTACCTGTATACATCTGTAGAAGCTTAAACTTTAATACCGTAGTCCAATAATCTTGTATTGCTTGAAGGTTGACAATTTTCTTTATTTCTCCATCTTTATTTATTGATAGCTTTAACTCATCCCATAACGAACTCGTTAACATGATAGCTTCCATATAAGGATTATCTACTATTGGTGAGAGAACTTGAGGCGTTCGCGTAATGATATAATGGGTATCAAACCATCCTTCTACTTTTTTGATTGCTGTAGTATAGCGAATCTCTTGTCGTTTGTTACCTTGGACAATCTGATTCAAAACTTCATATTTCATCTCCTTATCTAAAAAAGAAAAATACACCTGTACACTCCTATCCGTAGCCATTAAAACATTTTTACTTTTTTAGTACTGAGCACTTCTACTTCAAAACTGGAGGATAGTTGTAAATTATCAGCGGTTGCCTCTATGCGACCTACTTTACTTGTTACGAAATACTCTTTGGTTTCTAAACTTGTTCGAGCACTGATCTGGGTATAACTATCTTTAGCCGTTAGACTAAATCCACTACCAGCGGTCTGTTCTATATTGTGTTCTGCTTGTAAAACAATATTCTCACCTGCAGTAGCTGAGATATTGTCACTGGCCTGAAATTGAATATTTTTCGCCGTAAGGAGGATATTTTCTGGTGCGGATACTGTAATGCTTTTTCCAGTAGTATCAAGTACGATACAATTTCCACTGGCGTCGAAAATCTCGATAGATTCCTCTTCTGTAAACTTTAATGTATGACCACTACGCGTTTGAATACTCTTGATCTGGTTATTTGATCCACCGCCAGCAGCGGTTCCACCGTGAAATAAACTTCCTAGAACAAAAGGACGATCTGGGTGATTATTGACAAACCCAACCATGACTTGATCACCCTTTTCTGGAATAAAAACCATACCGCGATTTCTTTTTACAGCAGGACTACTCCCTGCATCTCCACTCATTACGCGAATGAAATCGGTTTGTTGACTAGTGTCTTGCCAGTTAAACTGCACTTGTACCCGTCCTTTCCCTTCGGGATCTTCATTGCTAACTACAATACCTATTTGTTGCTCCGTGATTGGCATAATAAAAAAAGACTGTGGAATATACCCTGTTTGTGCATCTACTGCTTTAAACTTTCCAGTATATTGCCCTAAAGCATCTACAGTATGTTCAATATCCGTAATAACTAAAGTTGTGAAATGGCGACTCACTTTTTTATTGGGGTGCAACATGTTTAATTCCACTACACATCCAGGATATAAAAAAGGAATCGTTGTGACTCCCGTCGTGACAAACACCTGAATTCCTTCATTACCAATTACCCCTCGTTGTGCGTATAAAACATCTTGATCTGTGGAGGCTTTCAATGGAGCTTGTTGTAATGAAGGAGCTTTAAAAATTTCTTTGGATTGCGCATAAGATGACTTAGCCAATGTGCCTTTTACATCCAAATCTGTTTCATCTTCAGCATGTAAGTGCTCATTATTAAAACTGTTATATCCATAAAAATCACGATTGACATGACGAGCTTGCATGCGTATTTCTACCTGACTAACATCGCGTCCATAAACTAGAGAAATGGGAGGAGCTCCAATAGGTAACTCTCCAAAATGAAGAATTTCTCCATCATAAAAAAACTGTTCTCCATACATAGCAGCTAATCGTGCCAAATAATTATAAGCCGTTTCATTATACTGACAACTATAGGTCGTACGAATTCCCCTAGACAATTTTATTTCAGACTGGAAAAATCGATTCTGATGATACCCTTGATTGAGAATTTCATTGACAATATCATCCAATGAAACAGGAGTTGTCCCTCCAAAACTCTGCATATGAGGAGCTTGATCCAAAAGAATAGTCGGACTATTGCCTTTGAAAATTAAATATCCATCATTTCCATGGTCTTGGTCAAAGCTTACTTGCGTAATAACCCCTGAAAAAAAGCGCTCAGGTTTGTCTACCAAATGCTTGTAGCGAATAGAAACCAAAAGATTTTTACCCAATAATTCTTGGGCTTCTTCCATCTGATACGTTTCTTTGTTTCCCAAGCAATCAGGGCTAAACGATACTGTAAACGAATGATGTGTCTGTGTACTTTGTATCAGTTCAAAGTTTTTATAATTAATCAGCTCCTTCCCTTCTACTATAAACTTGACCTCTACTAATTGATGTATTCCTGGTATATAGTGTTTGGCAATTGCTGTTGCATTACTATTATTATTGAGGGGTTTAGTCGAAAACAAAGAATCCTCTGTCGATTCCGTATATGTTGAAAACATATCCTTCATTGCGTATTATGTGTTGAATGATTAATAAAATAATACGAATGGATAAAATGACCTAGATACCCTAAAACCTCAATTGCAATTATCTTTTTATTCTCTTATTGGTGATCCAATTTGACGAACTTAGTTCATAGCGCTACACAATAAAATCTGAAATAAACTTAAGCAAGAGCCCTTATTCTGTTTTAAAAAAACAAGGATAACTTTCTTATTTTTAAGGTCCACAAGGGTATACTAGTATACCATAATCCAAACGTTTGCATTCATCCTAGTATCAAAAAGTAAACCGTAATGTAGAGGAAAAGCGATCTATATTTGATTTGAATATGTAATTACACTACTTTCTTCGATTATTGATAGAAATAAATTTTGTCTCCCCCGAGACCTCTATATTTCAGGATTATTGATTTTATTCAAAAAAAAAGCGCAAGGAATAGAATCCCTTGCGCTTTAGTTCTTATCTACGATAAAATAGAAATTTCCTATTTACTTTAAATACTCAAAAAAATTAGTGAATTCTTGTAGGAATAACACCCATAGAATAATAACAATCGTTCCGACAAAAGCACCGAACATCCCTCCTAACCTAAAATCCTTTTGTTTCAACATACCGGTACCAAAGACAATAGCATTTGGCGGAGTAGAAACGGGTAAAAACAATCCACAAGATGCACACAGTCCCACAACTAACCCTACAGGCAATAGTTGATCCGCAGGTAATACAATAGCAGCAATATTAATTAAAATCGTTGCCGTTGCAGTACTACTCATAATATTGGAAAATAAAACCGTAATAACTGCAAAGACAATCATCATCATCACCACATTAAATTCTGCACCTGCTAAAAACTGGGAGTAATAAGGAGCTAATAACTCTTTAATTGCAATCCCCAGTGATAAACCTCCAGCTACAAGCATCAGTGTATCCCACGGTAATTTACGCACATCTTCTGCTGTGATGATTCCCAACATCGGCAAGAACATAATAGGTAGCATGGCTGCCCCTGCTGTAGGAATATGGTACTTTGTTCCAAACATCCACATGCCTACGGTTATTACTAAAATTACAATGACAGCTAAACGTTGTAAGCGCATACTATTCGTCATTTCCAACGCTTGATTGACAAAAGATACATCTAACCCCTTCACTTTCGAAGTGTATTTTTTCACTACTGCCCACCAAAATCCAGCTAATAAGATTACTGCAGGAACTAATCCTAAAAATAACCATTGCGTAAAGTTTACGGTAAAGCCTTTGGTTTTCAACACATCTACAACGATTAAATTAGGAGGAGTAGAAACCATACTGATCATTCCTGCAAAAGTTGCAGCAGCGGGAATACTAATTAAAATGGCTTTAGACATAGGAGAATCCTTTCCTTCTCTTTCAATTAAAGGCATAACTGAAGCCAAAACCATCGCTGCCGTAGCAGTATTTGAAATAATCAGTGATAATACCGAAGTAACTAAGATAATTCCGAGTACTAATTTATTGGGATTCGAACCAAAGAGCGCAATCGTCTTTTTAAATAAGGATAAATCGAGGTTGGTTTTTCGCATTCCTTCACTGAGGAAAAACCCTCCTAAGAAAATCCAGATAACACTATCAGACCAGGTAGAGGAAATCTCTTGTGGAGAGATAGTGGCTCCTTCAATATTTCCCATCGTATAGACTAAGAAACCAATAATCATGATTCCCACAGCAAAAGGCGGAATCGCCTCAGTAGCCCATAGTAAAATCGAGAATATCAGAATAAAAAAGGTATACTTCTGTGCCTCAGAAAAAACATCTGGCGTTAAGAAATAAGTACCAAGAAAAGCAAGGAGCAAGGAAAAGAAAAAAATACCAACACGTGTTTTGATATTCCATACATTCCAAGAGGCTTCTATTAACAATTCACTATAAAAGCGAATCCCAGTTCGTATTTTTCGAATCTGGTCAAAGTAATCAAATTCCATAGCGTTCAATTTTCCTTACAAAGCTACGAAATAACTAACTGAAATTTATTTTAACAATTACACAAATAAAGTCCTTTGTATTTTTCATAAATCAACCCGAATAAAACAACATAAAAAAAGGAAAGCCTTTACGACTTTCCTTCTTCCCTTACTAATTCAATTTACAAACGATCTTTTTCTTGCATATCCAGTTCTTTACTGCTGTATTTTACCTTTTGATTCCCCAAATTATAGCGCAATCCAATGGCAACTCCTTGCGTATCCATATAATCTTTGAAATAATTATACTGATTAGCATATTGTGTTTTAATAATCTGTCGGTCACTTCCAAATATATTATAGACATATAAATTCGCTGACCATTTCTTCTGATTAAACTCTCGACTCATAATAAAATCCGTGCGTTGATAACCGCTAATTTTGAAAGAACCTTGTACCGTTGGCGTGTAAAAATTATAGGTCAACATCGCCTTCCAGTTGTTTTCTTTATCCAGATTTACCGTTGTATTCAATCGACCTCCAAACACAAAGGCATCATTTTTATGTAACTCTTTATCTACTCCATAGAAATAATCTTCCTGTTGTTGTAAATAGAGAAAAGAGCTAATAGACCAACGGGGTAAAATCTGATAGGAATAGTTGGCAACCATCCCCATTAATTGGCGTTTATCAATATTGGTATAATGATAAATCAACATATTTGTTGCATCTTCTTGATATGAAATTTCCATGGATGGATTAATCTCTTTATTGTAGAAGAATTCAATATTCAATTGATCAAAGGTATAATTCAAACTAAAGTTATGGCTAATCGCTGCTTTCAAATCAGGATCTCCTTGAAAGTAAGAAAATAAATTATAGTAGCTTTTTGCTGGGTTCATCCACGAATAAGAAGGGCGATCAATGCGCTTACTATACGACAAACTCAATTGTTGTTGATCTGTGAGGTCATACTTTACATAAGCTGTCGGAAATAATTTAAAATACGATTGATTATTGGCTCCCATTCCTGTACTTCTAGTTTGGATACCTGTATATTCTCCTCTCAACCCCACTTTTGCTTGCCATTTCTTCCACTGTTTTGTTACAGAAGTATAGCCCGCCCAATTAATTTCTTGGTAATCAAAAACATTACTTTTCTCTGGGTTATGGGAAAAATCGTCTACTTCTCCATCAAAAAAGTCTAATAAATACGTTGCTTTTACAATGCTGTACTTTCCTCCTAACTCCCATTTTGTCGATTCCTTATCTACACTATAGTCAAGACCTGAAACTGCCAAACGCGTACGCTGTCTATCTTTCGTACCAAAGAAACGCTGATCTTCAGGTTGATCTTTGAAGTTTAATTTTGTCAGTACATCTTGATTGTCTTTCTCATTATCATACGTAAAATAAGAGGACCATAGTAAATTTTTTGAAGGACTGAATTTCTTTTCCACTAATGCATATCCTGTATAGGTATCCATATTTGATCGTTTCTTATTGAGCGTAGTATACGATGATTCGATTATATTTTCTGGATTATAAATTGAAGTCGGAATCTCATAATCTCCTTTACTTTTTTCATTGATATAGCCATTTCCTCCAAATGTAAGTGTCAATGTGGTATCTATTTTGATATCCATTTCCGCTTGAAAACTATGTTGTCCTTTGATTTTGTTTTTACGTGTCATTACACTACTCCATCGCTCTCCATTTTCATAAAACACATTATCTTCATTGTAACGCACTCCAGTACCATTGCCAAAAGAGTAGCTCCCCGAAACATTGATTTTTTCACCTGTATAGGTATGTTGTGTACTCAGCGTGTTATAGGCATACGTCGTTTGCTTGAAACGTTCGCCAATACTCCCTTTATATCCGAATAGATTATTCTTTTTTAGCTTAATATTAAGCACTGCATTTCCTTGAGCTTCGTATTTCGCTGGTGGATTGGTAATTACTTCGATTGCTTCTACTTGTGTACCATCAGTTCCCTCCAATAATGATTTCAATTGATCCCCTGAAAGCATTACTTTCTTATCATTAATTGTAACCAAAATGCTTTGGCTCCCTCTGATACTCAAGTTATCTCCAATTGCATTGACGCCTGGAGTTTGTTTAACAATATCCCACGCATTTGTGGTCGCCAAGGGCGTATCTTGTACATTAAACACTAAACGATCAATTTCGCGTTTGATTGTTGGTCTTTTTGCTGTGATAACGACTTCCTCTAAAAGGGCATTATCTTCAACTAAATGAACAATTGCAGGCAATCCTTCCGTCAAAGGGAATACTTGAGATTGAAAACCAACATACTGAAATTCAATTGCACTAAAATTTTCTTTTGAATCAACTTGATACTCTCCTTTGTCATCGGTATAAAAAGAAGTAACAACACGTCCTTCCTCATCTTTTAATAACACAGTAACAAAAGCTAATTCCTCTTGTTTAGCATCGACTACTTTACCTTTTCTCAAAACTGTAGATGACTGTCCTTGAACGAGTATACTCATCATCAATAGGAAAAACAATACAACAATACGTATCATATACTTTTTATTTTCAAGCAAAGATGAGGGAAAAGGAATTGAATGCGGGTTAATGAACGGTTAACGAACGGTTAATGGCAATTAGAGCAATTGTTATCCACATTTTTAACCTAAATTTGTACGTATGAAGTATTCTAAACCAAAGTATTATCTCATCGCTTTCAGTTTATTCTATCTTTTTTTGATTGGAATAATGGTCTTCTATTTTCTTCAAGTATTGGATTTGAAGAGAAAAGAAGTGCACAAAATTGCACATGATAAAATTGACGAAATAGAAAGCCTTCTTGCTTTTGAGAAAAAAACAAAGAAAAAGGATAATGTACTTTATCATGCTGTATTAGACTTATTACAGAAAAAAGCCACTATAGAAGAAATTAAAGAACAACATGCTTCTTATTTTGTATCCACAAGCAAAGATGCTACACATAAAATAGATAGTGCTTTTGCTGATTTGGGCTATAAGATGGCTTATCGAATTGATTTGACGCATGTCATTCTTAATTCAACCAAAGAAAATGTCCTAAATGCTCCAGTTACAATCTTAGAAACAGAGCAAAAAATTGGGCATGCGCATCGCGTGAATTCTTCTGAATGGGAAGTGGAAGAAAGCAGCAAAAATAAATCCGATGAACCTTGTGTAGATTGCCCTGAAGATTACTCCAATCACTTTATTGTAAAGCAAGAAAAGTACATTGAAGTACTCAATTTCAATAGTATTGCATTGCGTGAACTCGCTCCGCTATTACTAGCCTCTTTTTTCATCTGCATGTTTATTTTAATTCTATACTTCATTACGTATAAAACAATTAAGAAGAAGGAACAAGAAGTGCTAAGTTTACACAATATGGTAGACAATGTTTCCCATGAATTTAAACTACCGATTGCTACTTTAAAATACGGATGCAACAACCTCAAACAAGAGTATGATTCTCCTACTGTAGCATTAATCCAAAGACAAATTGATCGCCTAGAGCGTTTACAAAATCAATTGGGCGTGGTATCAGACACGGATGAATTTCCTTTTACTCATGCAAATTTCACCCAGCTCATTGAAGATTTAAAACTGAGAAATCAAACGATTGATTTTAAAATTTCATGGCAGGCAGATGAAGAGATTCAATTGCCTCAAACAGCCATGGAAACGATGATATTGAATCTTGTGGAAAATGGAATTAAATATGGTGGTACACAGCTTACTTGTGCCATTCAACACAAAGAAAATAAGTTGTATATTGAAGTTTCAGATAATGGGATTGGAATTGAAAAAAAGGAACTAAACTTTATTTTCCGAAAATTCTATCGCATTATACACAACAATGTACACAATACATTGGGCTTAGGTATTGGTTTATATCAAGTGAAACAAATCGTTGAAAAATACCAAGGCAGTATTCAAGTAAATAGTAAATTAACAGTAGGAACAACCTTTATTATTTGTATTCCTTATGCATAATATTCTCCTTGTTGAAGATGATATAGACTATGGCACTGTAGTGAAACAGTATCTAGAAATTAGCGGTTTTAATGTGATTTGGACACCCTCTTCGACAGAGGTAGCTGAATTATTGCAACAACATCATTTCCATTTGGCTATTTTGGATATTATGCTTCCGATTAAAGATGGCTTTACTTTAGCCAAGGAAATACATCAAAATCATCCCAATATTCCTTTTCTATTTCTGACGGCTAAAAACCAAAATATTGATCGTCTACTGGGTTTAAAATTAGGTGCAGCAGATTATATTGCAAAAACTTGTGATCCCGAAGAACTAAAACTCCGTATTGACAATATTATGCGCCATACTCCCATTGAAACGTCAACTGTCTATCACTTGGGAATCTATACCTTTAACCCGACTTTATTGCGTTTAGAACATGCAAAGAAGATCTATCAACTAACAGAAAGGGAAAGAGATTTACTTTTGCTCTTTATCCAACATGATCAATCCATTTTAGAACGGGAAGTCATTTTAAATCAACTCTGGCAAACGGCAGATTATTTTAATGGAAGAAGTTTAGATGTATTTGTAACGCGCCTGCGCAAATATTTATCAGATGATGATAATATACAGATTAGCAGTATCCGCGGGGTGGGTTTTAAAATTAACTTAGCGCGTTAATCGTAGCTGAACTGTTGAAAGAAATCGTCTTTTAAAGTGGTTTTATCTTGGATTTGAAGCAAGGCTTGTTGGCTTTTTTGCTTCCATTGATCTTCCTTTGTTTGTTTATACAATTCATATGCAGTCAACGCATAATTGGCTAGATAATCGGTTGTAGCACCAAAATGCTCCTTGCTCTTTTCAAAATACTCAATGGCCTTATCGTATTGTGTATTCATACGCAATAAAATCGCTTTAATAAGGTAGATTTCTTGCTCTCTTGTTGGCGTTAAACCACCTGCATTCTTATATTTTAATAAGGTACGATCTGTATTGACCAATCCTTCTACGAGATCACCAATAGAAGTGGCAGTTAGGCTTAATCCATAATATCCCTCTGGACTATTGGGAAAGTCGCTTTTAATTTCTTCGTATTTTTTTCGGGCTAAACCGACATTTCCTATACGCAAAGCTGATTCTGCTAAAGCTATTTTAAACGACAAGGTAGGCTTAGTGGCTAAACTATCCGCATAATACAAATAAGTATAAGCGGCATCGTCTTTGTCCTGTTTGGTCAAGGATACTCCTGTGTAATAATAAGCATCACACAAACTTTTATCGAGCTGAATAATCTGAAAGAATATCCTTCCTGCTGTATTGTAGTATTCCGGTTTTTCTAAAGCAGAAAAACCCATGTCATACAAGGTATTAATTTCTTGGTTGTCCGTTGGGCAAGACAGTGTTACATCAGTATGCGTAGAAGTTTCTTGAGCAAATCCCGTTACTCCTAGTCCTACTAACCAAGTCAATCCTACTATTTTGTACCAGTTATACTTCATACACCAAAGGTGTTTCTAAAGTTGCATCCTCATACTTGCGCTGTTCTTGTTCTTCAATTCGATCTGTGAACAAAATACCATTCAAGTGATCGTATTCGTGTTGCATAATTACTGCTGTATATCCTTCTACTACTTCTTGATAGTGATTCCCTTCCAAATCAAAATACGTAATTTGGACAGCTAAACTACGGTATACAGCATCATAGCGATCTTCGATAGATAAACACCCTTCTTCTCCTTGTTGCAATACAGCAGAATACCATGTGATTTGAGGATTAATAAAAAACTCAAATGGTTCATTGGCTTTATCAAAACGCTTCACTAAGAATAGTCTTCTATTTAATCCCACTTGAGGAGCGGCAATACCAACACCTGCGCGATCACCATCCGTTACCGTTTTAAACATACGTGCAATTAACATTTTCACATTGGCATCTTGAGGGTCGATTGCTAAACAATTACTTTTAAGCACTTGTAGTTCTGCAGGAACAGTATCCTGATATACATACATCGGTTGCGTTTGATCTCCTTCAAAAATTAAGGCTAATTCTTCTGTCGTTAAGGAATTACTTACTGTCATGTCGGTCTTATTTCGAAATCTAGGGAGTAAAAATACTATTTCTAACGTTAGCAAAAAAAATAAAAGCCAGAGATTACGCTCTGGCTTTTTATAATTTAAGCAGCAGGTACTGCTGTTTCTTCTTTTGGTTTTTCTTCTTTTGGTGTTTCTCCTGTAGGAGTTGTACTTTCTCCTTCTGGCGTTATTCCATTCACTTCGCCTGCTTCTGGTTGTTCATCTTCATCTTCCTCATCATCATCCGTAGCTCTTCCTAAAACTTCACTTGGTTTATAACGTCCCAATTTGATTTTAAAATCATCCGAGGTTCCTTGAATCTTCATCGGAATTCCAATAATTCCCATTGGTGGTAATCCTAATCTAAATCCAATATTCATCTCACCATCTAAACTTATCTGTCCTTCAAATCTAGGTCTAAATCCAGCCATCTTCATACGAGTTCGTTCAATCGTCATGACATTGTCTTGAATTGTTGTCTTGATTTCAACATCTTTTGCCTTTCCTTCTTCTAAAGATTTTGTATTGGTTTCTTTTGCAATTGCTCCAAATAAATTAAATCCTTTGAATTCAATATTTTCTAAAGTCAAAGATCCTCCTCCAACTAAAGAACGAAACACAGGAAACATATTTTTGTCTAAATCTCCCTTCAATTTATAATCTAATGAAACTTGGCCATAGGCATCTTTAGCCATACTAACCATTTCTCTAAACAACGTGATTTCTTTATATGCACGTTGAATATCAAATTCAGAAGCTTGAATCGCATAGTCAAATTTCGCTTTTCTAAACCCGGTTGGTTCATAAGTACCATTCATACTTACTTTTGTTCCTATCAATCCAAAATTAGTATTTTGAAGGTCTATCTTACCTGCATTGACCAATAAACTACCTGTGAAATTATCTAAATTATATTCGGTATACTTTATTTTCTGAGCGGTTGCATCAAAAAGAATATTTAAATTCTTAGGTACTTGGATTACCCCTGTTCCAGAAGAAGATGCAGTTGCTGCTTTTCCAGAAGTACTTTTAGAATCAAACATCATGAATTCATCTACATTAAAATAAGGGCTCTCAAAAGTGAACTTTCCTTTTAACGTATCCTCTTTCAAAATATAGTCAACAACATTTGTCAAATATCCCTTCATGTTAATTTCTGAACTACCATAGGTAGCCACAAATTTCTCGAAGCCCATCTTTTCTTTAAAGAACTTAAATACGCCTTTTTTGATATGTAATGGATAAGGAAACATCTCCGAACGGATACGAATATTATCTACTTCAAACTTCCCTCCATTTTTCAATTTATCAAAATCACCCTTAATCGCATCACTTTGTAATCCTTTTAAGAATAAGCTCGTAATAATTTTCCCGTGAACATCAATACCGTCTACTTTAAAAATCTTATAGATATCTCCAATATTAATTGTCCCTTTGGATTGAATATTGTAATTCAAATTATTTAGGTTATATAAACTTGCAGCCAATTGGAAAGGCTCTTTTGCAATTTTAAAATTAATTGGCAAAACCTCAATAGACAAGTCATTAATAGAACCTCTCGAGCTTTTAATAATCGTGTGAATTTGAATATCTTCAATCGGTAATTCTGGTAAGCGCTTCAATTGTACGTATCCATTATTCAGCTTAATTTCAGTATTAAGTACAGGAAAACGCTTGCGCTTAGGTTCGTAACTTCCTTTTACAGTTCCATCAATCATGAAGTTCCCTCGTAAGACAGCTTCATCAAATGGAATGAACTCTTTAATATTCTCAAAGTCAACATTCGCTTCTATGCGAGCATCAACATCGTATGTAGTCAAATTATTTACCGCAAAATGCCCTTTAACGAAATTATCCATCGCCAATAGGTTCAAATTATCTATGCGGAACTTAATATCTTTGATTTTTTCTGTTGGTCCTTCTGCTTTAACGTCAAAGCTTATTTCTTTTAACGCTTGTGGCAAGCTATCTAATTTGAAGTACCCATTGCGAATCATTCCATCAATAGTAAACGTAGGTATACTTGTAATGACAGTATCGCGTTTTACAGTACGAAGTGTTCTCGTTTCAACAACGCCTCTTGCGAATTGTCCATCAACGTTACCTTTCAACTGCAAGTCTCCTTTCAAATCGAATCCCGATACTCCTAGCGCCTGTTGAATAAGATCAAGATCCATATTCAAATCCATTGCACTTTGCACAATTGGTTTTTCAAAACCTTTGGTATGTAAAGTAAAGTTACTTTTGCGTCCTGCGATTGAAAAATCAAGCTGATCAATCAGTACCTCGCTTTGCTCCATATCCAAAGAAGGCATTTTAAATTGAAATTTCAACGCCAAATCTTTAATTGGATCCATTACATTCCCATGCTGAATAACTCCATTAGCGATAGCTAAATCTAAGTTAATCGAAGGCATAATCGTATCCAAAGCTAAAAACTTACCTTCTAACTTGAATTTTCCATCCACTACTCCTTCAAATTTTGTTTGATCCAACCACGATTGGTATTCTGGCGGTACTAAAGAGAGAAGCTCATTTAAGCTTGCTTGTTCTGTATTGATATCAAACAACATATCATACCCATTCTCAATAAAACCAAAACGTCCAATAAAGCTGACCAATAAGTCTTTAATTTTCAAATTGTTCTTCTGAAATTCAAAAGTTAATGACTTGGTATCAATTAAAGTTTCTAAATCTGCTAAGATTGGTTTCTCTTTGACATAAAATACATTATCAAAACTAAAATCAAACGAGTGAATGCGGATTTTACTCTTCAACTGAAACACAGCTTCACTCATATTTCCACTACCTAAGTAATCAAAATTAACGGCAGAAAAATATAAATTACCTGCTTCATCGCAATAACGCAATAAGGCATTTTTTATTTCCAATCGATCAATCTGTAAATCAAACCCTTTATCGTCATCTTCCACTTCGTCAGTAGGTTTCATGACCATATAGTTTGCTTCACCTTTCTCATTAACCAATAAATCAATCACTGGAGAATCAATGAAAACACGATCAAAACTAATCTTCGAGTCCATTAAACTCATCATATTAATTCCAAGCCCTAGTTCTTTAGCCTCCAATAACTTCATTGGTTGTAGAGAATCAACCTGAACGCCTTCAATACTAGGCTTCACAACAGTTGCAGTTAGATAAGGGAAATTCTTAAAAAATGATACATTGATATCCTCAAAGGCTACTTCACCTTCGATTGAATCCGCTAATAATTTTTTAATTTCTTCATTAATTGTATCCTTAAAGAAAACAGGTACAATCAACATTAACCCCAAAATAAAAACAACCAAAGCCCCTAAGGCAATAGCTATTCGTTTAACAACTTTTTTTCCAGAAAACCCCATACTTTAACTCTATACAAATTGCGTACAAATAAACAGATTATTTCACAAATTAAGACACAAAATTAGAACATCTTATTCATTTAGAAAAAGAAAAATATTTTTTTCGCATACAGCGATTATTGTGAGAAAGGTTTTTTGTTCTTTCGCTTCTTTGCTTTTTTGTGGTGTATTCAGTGATACGATATGTATCATGTAAGAAGGCCAATTGCCATTGGCCCATACGTCCGTTTCCTCTCATCGTCTTACC
>NZ_JBQZGD010000029.1:0-30755 GCF_052691955.1 Myroides sp. TSA_177.3 | reverse complement strand
AGTTTTGTTTAAAGTTAATAATTTCGAATTAACAACTGTCCAATTTTTAGGGAAGCCTACAAAATGGGGAAGCATACAAAAGGATTTTTTTGTAAAGCATAAGGACTAATAATAACTCATAGTAATTTAGAATTTATGTCTGGGTGAAAAAATAATTAAATTTTAAATGAGATTAAAATTATTTATTTTGAAAATACTTAAAAAAGTAAATAATTAAAAGGAATTGAGTATATCCATAAACCATATCTTCCACAGGTATGGTAAACATTCTAATACCTAAAAAATCTTTTGGATTGTAGTTTACAATTGGGTTTTCCAATCCTGTTCCTGTCAAGACACCATTTACTGGAAAAAAACCTAGCATTAGTAGTGTATAAACAAAAGAAGCCTTACTTATCCATTGTGACTTCACAATAAAATGAAGATAAAATAAAGTAGCTACACTAACTAAGCAGGTGGTAATGGTGTAAATTTTATTAATGTTTAATAAACCTACTACTATTAGAATAATTATACTAGTAAAAACTAATAAATTATTAAATGATTTTAATAAATCTAATTGATAATATTTGTCAATTACAAAATATGTGAAAATGCAAGAGAAAGGAATAAAGATAAAAAAGAGCATTTCTTCTAAAGGTAAACCAGCTATAGAAACCCCTATGGTATAATTTGTATTAAACCACCATACTCCTAAATGAGTAAACCATATATCCCAAAGAATAAAAGGAACAGATACTAAAGCTGATGCTTTAAAAAAATGGAGGAATTGCTTATTAAATTGAATTCTGCTATCAAAAGAAGCTACAAAACAAATTATTACAGTTAAAAATAATATAGTTGAATAAGTTAAAGAAATCATTTTTTTGAATTATTTAAAAACATTTTATAATATTTTAATGGTACATATAAGAATCCAAAACATTCACCGTTGTGCTTCTCGGTATGTTTATGGTGTTGTTTATGTGCACGTCTTAATGCTAATAAATAGGGGTTACTAGTATTTTTTAATACTTTTATTCTTTGATGAATAAAGATATCATGAACAAAAAAATAAGTCATTCCATAAAGCATAATTCCTAATCCTATATAAAACAAATAATTATAATTATTCAAGGCTCCATAATACATTAATGCTATTGATGGAATAGAAAAAATAATAAAAAAATAGTCATTTTTTTCAAAAATACCCTTATTGGAATGATTATGATGATCTTTGTGTAGTATCCATAAAAATCCATGCATTAAGTATTTATGTATAAGCCAAGTAGCTATTTCCATTAATATAAAAACTAGAAATATAAGTAAAATATTCATAGACTTATTTATTAGAATTGAATATGTTTTCTAGAACTTTGTATCTATAATCAAAAATTTCTGTAAGTTTTTTCTTTACAAATAATTTGTGCGCAAAGTATCCAATAAAACCCAAAGGCAGTTCATACTCCACAGTATCCTTCATAAGAACACCTTCTTTGTTAGGAATAAATTCATGATGATGTATCCACAATTTATAAGGCCCCTTTTGTTGAAAATCTGTAAAACTATTCTCATCATCTACTTGTGTAATACGAGTGGTCCACCTCAACGGTATTCCAAGAATGGGAGTTACTATATAATCGATAATCATTCCCGGATATATCTTTTCATCACCAAATTCAGTTAAGACATGAAATTTCATATTCTTAGGTGTTATTTTCGATAAATTCAATGGAGAGCAGAAAAATCTCCAAGCCGTATCTATATCACATTTTAATTGCTGTTCTCTATATAGAATGTATTTCATTTTAAAATTATTTCAATATTATCTCTTAAAATAGAGTAGATTGTTTTTCTTTATTTATTTTGATAAATTCTTTATTTTTAGGGTATAATGCATCATAATCTAGAAGTTTGAGAGCATTTTAAAACTCAAGTACTAATTAAAGGGATACAACTAAATTTTATAATTTTAATCATAAGAGAGCTATTTTATATCTTAAATAACTTTTAAAAGCGACTAATGCTTTATGTGAATTTGATATGCGTATTCTAGAATTCAAAATTTCTGATGATGATTTGTTTTTAATTTTATAAAATAGGGACAAGTAATACTTGTAAGCTAAATAAACCCCGAATTTAGATGAATTTGGAAGTTTTTGTATACCAATAAGTGCTTGTTTAAATTCAATTTCAATTTCATCTTCAATTTGACTTTTAACTTCATTATCAAATACACCCATATTCATATTTGGAAAGTAAGTTCTACCAAGTAATTGATAATCGTTTTTTAAATCACGTAAGAAGTTTACTTTTTGAAATGCCGAACCCAATTTCATAGCAAAAGGTTTAAGCTCTTCATATTTAGTTTTATTTCCTTCTGTAAAAATCTGTAAACACATTAAACCAACAACCTCGGCTGAACCATATATGTATTGATTATATAAATCTGAATTGTAGTCAACTTTTTGTAAATCCATCTCCATGCTATGTAAAAATTGTTCAATCAAATTATAATCAATATTATATTGATGTACAGTTTGTTGAAAAGATTGTAAAATAGGATTTAATGAAATGTGTTCATTTAAGGCTATTTTAGTTTCATCTTTTAATCTTGAAAGTAACATAGCTTTATCATAATTGTGAAAACTATCAACGATTTCATCTGCTAGTCTTACATATGCGTAAATTGCATATATCGCCGGACGAATAGAAGGTTTTAGGGCTAAAATTCCCAATGAAAAACTAGTACTATACTTCTTAGTTGTGATTTTACTAATCGAGCAAGAAAGTTCATCAAACAAGTGTTTCATACAAATCATTTATTAAAATTATTAATTTGATTAGCTACTATTTTTCCTGATATGATACATGGGGGGACTCCTGGACCAGGAACAGTTAACTGGCCCGTATAAAATAAATTCTTCAACTTTTGATTCTTTAACTTTGGCTTTAATATTGCTGTTTGCCTCAAGGTATTGGCCAAACCATACGCATTTCCTCCATACGCATTGTAGTCAGCAATAAAATCACTAACGCAATAACTTCTTTTATAGACAATTTTTGATGATAAATTTTGTATACCTGTGTGTTGCTCTATTCTAGCTAACATTTTGGACAAATAATTATTTCTAACCTCTTCATTATCTTCAAGACCAATAGCTAGGGGCATTAATAAAAAAATATTTTCTTTGCCTTTGGGGGCTACTGAGTCATCTGTCTTAGAAGGACAGCAACAATAAAAAAGTGGATCTTCAGGCCATTTTTTATCTGTGTAAATACATTCAATATGTGTGTCAAAATCATTTTCAAAAAACAGTGTATGATGTTGTAAAATTGGTAATTTTTGATCAATGCCTAGATAAAATATTAAACATGATGGAGCAAAAGTTTTCTTACTCCAATAATTTTCCGTGTAATTTCTAAAATCTTTGTCTAAAAGACTTTCTGTATGATGGTAGTCGCAAGATGAAATAACAACATCAAATTCATGTAATTTACCATTGATAAGTAAAGAAGTTACTTTATTATTAATAGCATTGATTTTTTCTACTGTTTGATTAAAGTAGAATTTTGTTCCTTGTTTTTCAGCAATTGATTGCATCGCCAAAACTAATTGATAAAAACCACCAATAGGATAATAAGTACCTAATTTATATCCACCATAGTTCATCAGACTATATAAAGCAGGTATATTTTTTGGTGAGGCACCTAAAAATATAACAGGAAATTCCATTAACGCTCTTAATTTTTCATTTTGAAAGTATTTGTGAACATAGGTTCTAAAATTAGTCAGCATATCTAACTTAAAAGCCTGTATGCCAATTTGTAAAGAAGTAAATTCAAGCCAGTTATGACAAGGCTTTGTAACAAAGTCTTTCATTGCTATTTCGTATTTGGATTGTGCCACACGCATAAATTTTTCTAAGTTTTTAGCAGCTCCTGGTTCTATCTTATCAAAGATGATTTTAAGTTGTTCAAAACTTTCAGGAACTTGAAGGCAATCATTAGAAAAGATTATTTCGAACTGAGGATTAAGTGATACTAGTTTAAAAAAGTCAGAGGTTTTAAAACCAAAATCACAAAAGAATCCTTCAATAATATCAGGCATCCAATACCAACTCGGGCCCATATCAAAAACAAAACCTTCTGGAGTTGTAAACTGTCGAGCACGTCCTCCCGCTACAGTGTGTTTTTCAAAAACCGAAACATCATTACCAGCTTTAGCAGCGTAAGCAGCAGCGGATAGTCCAGAAAATCCCGAACCAATTATAGCTATTTTTTTCATTAGTTACCTCGATAAGTTGAATATCCATATGGACTTAAAGTAATGGGAACATGGTAGTGTTTATTATCACTAATTTGAAAAACTACTTCAATAAAAGGATAAAAGCTTTCTAAGTTTAACGTTTCGAAATAAGGAGAAGTTTTAAAAATTAATTTATAAATTCCATAATTATTTTGATCACTTAAAGGCAAGAAATCAGTAACCCTGCCATTACTATCTGTTTTAGTTTTGTTTATGGTTTTCCAGTTTGCTTCATTTTCCATCTTTTGTAAAACGACTTCAACATCAGAGGCAGGTTGTCCCAAAGAAATATTTAAAATATGGGTTGATAATTGAAAAGACTTATATTGAGCAAAGCAAAATTGCCCAAAAATTACCAATACTAGTAATAGAATTTTTTTCATAATATATAAAGTTTGATATAAATAGTAATGTTTAAAAAAGTGATTTATCTTCATTTACTAATGGTGTAAAAGTATACAAATATATAATAATAAGTATAATAGTATATATTTTATAGAAAAAAAATACTTGATTTATAATAGACTCTAATTTTTCTATTAAAGAAGTTTACAGATGTTTAAAAAAAATATTAAAAATATCAGACAGGATATTAATTCTTAATAACAGAGTGGTATAGTAGCTATTTAAAATGATTAACAATACAATGATTAGATAAAAAAAACGATTTATTTAATTGAAAATAAACGTACAAAATGGTAATATAGTTCTCTGACTTTATGATTTTATATTGTTTAAAACTTTACTTGTTTTTACATGTATTTTATGCTATTTAGTTTAGAACATATATTATTATTTTGCTTATATATATTTATATAGTTTGGGGAAATAAACATACATATATTATAGGATTTAGTAGTGAAATTCGATTATTTTACATCATATAAAAACTTTTTACAGAAGATTGTTTACTTTAAATTATAGAGGGATATCTTTTAAATATCCTTATCCATATACTCTTCTAACCCCTGTTTTAATTTATCCAAATAACAAGTCCTTGATTTAGCCCTTGTTTTCATCCGATGAAAAGCATGATGAATATCTCCTAAAGGGATCTGAAACAGTTCTTGAAAAACAATAGCTATTTTCTTGATTTCTATTCTTCTATGCCCGATGGAACCAGTTACATAAAGCGCATAAATCAGCTCAATAAGCGCATTTTGAGATTCAGACCAATGTAGAGTTTGGGACTTTACTTTATTTGATTTGCTAGAATACACCTCTTGTTGTTCTAGTAAATATAATTGATCTTTTAGATAACTGTAGAACATATTATCAGCTATTATTTTAGCTACCTTGATATCATAATAGGTAGAGAATTCCATATCGATTTTAAAAGCCACACTGCTTAAACCTTCTTTTAGATCAATGTTTCCTCTACTAAAATAAAGATGATCTTTGTCTGTGCGGTTGTTTATGTAGTATTTATAAAAACTGGATTTTCTAATGTACTTTTTGCTTTGATTTTTAAGCTGAGTAAGTTTTTTAGAAAAGAATTTTTTATCCAGATGCATTTGTCTGTTAAGGCTTGATTCTAGCCGGTAGATTTTATTGTAATAGATTAGTTTACCAAGGATAGTAGGCTTTACCACTTTAAAAAAATAGATTTCTTCTTCAAGGGTTAAGGTTGAATTAAGCAGATATGCACTTAACTGATATAAAATAAGCTGAAGGTTATTTATAATTTGTACGATGTCCTGCGAGTGTAAAAGAAGATTTAAAGATTCTTCCTGATTTTGAATGCTTGTAAGCAGGCTATTAAAGTAAGTTTGGTGCTTCATAATACTTGTATTTTGATTTGGTTATTATTTTGCACGATTTTCAGAAATGGAAGTAAAACAAGGTAGAGGGGAAAGTACGTATTAGTCAATACGTATTATTACGTTTTAATGCTGCGGAAATTACGTATTGCGAATTTTGTTATTAATTCAGAGATTTATTTCATAATTTTAACATGTAGTATTATGAATATCAGCAGTCAAAGTGGAAAGGAAATTACCTTAGAAGAAGCAATAGAGTATACGCATACCTATCAAAGCGAGCACCCAGAAAAGACTAAATCCTTTTTTGTGGGACTAGATAAATTAAATCTGATATTATCACAAAACGATTGTATTGGTCTTCGAATTTATTTAGGTGAGAATCCAGATAACTCACAAGCCAATATGGTTTTAGTGGGAGTGGATAGTAATCAAGAAGACTTAACTAAAGGGACTCTTTTGGAGGAACTCGTTCCATGTCCTAGAATCTGTCCCAAAAAAAGTGAATTAATAAAAAGAGAGTGATTTATCAAGTTCTAGTCTATATCGCCCTTACCCTTGGATTGGTTCCTTTAATCCTAGGTTTGTTTTGTAAAGACAGAGTTTTTACAAAACAATATTGGGGGTATATCCCATTAATTGGACTTATGGCTTTGGCAAGTGGCTATGAACTTATTTGTAGTTATTTTCTAAAGATTAATAGCGATTATTGGTTTCAAATCTATACACTGTTTGAGTTTTTAGTTATCTTTTACTTTTTTAAATTCATATTTAATCAAAGACTTAGTAGGTATTTAGCTGTCTATCTAAGTCTTTTTTTATTGGTGTATTTATATACCTTTTGGTTTGTATTTCCTGTTGATGTATTAAAAAGTAAATCAATTGGCAAGATAGGGGTGAGTGTGTTGGTTTTTGCTGGAACTTTTTATTGGCTAGGCCAATTGTTTAGCCGTCGTAGTGTTGTAAGGCTTTATAATACCCCTGCATTTTATTTTATTGTTGGGCTTTTTATGTATTACCTCAATACAATTTTCTTTTTTGTTTTAGTGCCACATGTTTATAGTTTGAATCTGTATTTATATGATTATTGGATTGTAAATGTGATCGCTACTTTGTTTTTTCGAATAATGATAATTCTAGGAGTATGGAAAATGATTTAACCTTGATGTTTTGGCTTGGTACTGCTATGACACTTTGCCTTTTTAGTTTAGTACTAGTTTTGATCTATATCTATCAAAAAGGAATGATACGTCAATTAGAGCTGCAGCAAAACGTAAGAATTCAGATTGAGCATCATCAGATGCGAGCTTTGTCTCAAGAGATACACGATGGAATCTGTAGTGATCTAGCAGCTGTATTAAAATACATGGAGCATCTAGACAGTAAGCAGGACAAAAATAAAGAGGAGTATTTAATCACTTCTTTGAAAGAAGCAGTTCAAAGTAGCTATCAAAATGCCCTTAATCTATGTTACAATCTATATCCTTCCGATATAGAAGAGTATCGAATTGTTGATATAATAAAACAATATGTTGGCAGAATTCAAAAAGTAGGCTTGATTCAAATTGAATTTACCACTAATAAACAGACGTTTGTTCTATCTAATACCCAAAAGATTGAACTCTATCGGAGTCTTCAGGAAATTATTCAGAATATCTTAAAACACAGCAATGCTACTAAGGTAACAATCGGTGCGTATTGGAATATAAATCATTTGTTTTTAAATATAAAAGACGATGGGATTGCCTATGATTTTATGGCTTTGAGTAAGGAGAAAAAGGGGATAGGACTTGTAAATATTTTAACTCGAACAAAACACATAAAGGCCATGTTTACTCACAAGAGTAAGCAAGGGAAAAATAATATAAGTATTAAAATAGACAGATTATGAGTATTCGCATAGCCATAGCTGATGATCATGTAATGTATAGGGGAGGTTTTGCCTTATCACTGGATGCTATAAAAAATGTAGAATTAGTTGTAAGTGTATCTAACGGGCTGGAGCTTTTAGAGCATTTAAAAACACAAGAAGTGGATGTTGTTTTTTTGGATATCAGTATGCCTGTGATGGATGGGTTTACAACGGCAAAAGAACTTAATTTACAATACCCACACATAAAGATTATCATTTTAAGTAGTTACACTAATATTGGGCATATCAAGCGTATGATTGCTTGTAATGTATCGGGATACGTTTCCAAGGTAGCTAATACAGCTACTATAAAAAAAGCAATAAAAGTGGTGTGCAAAAAAGGCTATTATTACGATAAAGAAGTATATCATAAAATTCAAGAAAATCTAAATAGTATTAGCCAAGGGACGACTTATTTCACTGAAAGAGAGCTGAGTATTATAAAGCTTTTTGCCTTACAATACAGCGCAAAACAAATTGCAGATACTTTGTGTTGTAGTACAAGAACAGTAGAGAAACACAAAGAAGCATTACTTGAAAAAACGAAAAGTTTTAGTTTTATAGGTGTTCTTATGTATGCCTTATCTAATGGATATCTTCTTCTGGAAGACATTGAATGATTTTATAGTAAAAATACGTATTGATTTGAATTATAGTGAATTGTAGTTTTGATTATCCCAAAATGCAACGACTATGAAAGCCAAATACGTCCTTATAATATCCTACTTCTATATTTTACTTTTTGTATATGCAGCCATAAGTAAGCTCATTACCTTTGAAGCCTTCCAGGTTCAACTAACACAGTCCCCACTGCTTAGCGCTTACGCCAATATCATTGCTTATTTAGTGCTAGGAGCCGAACTATTATTTGCTTTACTGCTTTGTACTAAAACAACAAGACTTTTAGGGCTTTATCTTAGTTATGGGCTTATGGTTGCATTTACCCTCTATATTTATTTGATATTAAACTACAGCGATTTCATCCCTTGTTCTTGTGGTGGAATACTTGAAAAAATGGGATGGAACGAGCATCTGTGGTTTAATATCATCGTTAGTCTACTGGCCTTAGTTGCTTTGTTTTTTCATGATCAGAAAAGAAAACGATTTTATCTAGTATCAATCATTACCACAATAATAAGTAGTTTACTTGTTATCCTGCTTTTTTTATCTTCTGAACATATTATAAAAAAAGATAATCCATTTATTAGAAGGTATTTGCCTCACGGTGTGGTAGAGGATGATACCCTAGATTTAGGCGTAAATACTTTTTATTTCTCAGGTTATAATAAAAACAAAGTTTATTTAGGTAATAGTGTATCTCCCCTTATTTTTATAAGTGTTGATTCACTTCTAAATAGAGAAGATTTCACTATTCAAATTGACTCTACACAATTTGGATATCGATATTTACGATTAAAGACTGATTATCCCAATTTCTATTTAGCAGATGGTTCAATTCCAATTGTCTATAAAGGGATGCTTAATTCCAATGAAAAGACCAAGACTACAGAAATATTCAGTTTTAGAGAAGCCTATTTTACCGATTATATCCCTTTAGATTCAACCTCTATTGCCATTAAAAGTCAAAGTAGTGAAGACTACAATAATATTTTAGGACTAATTAATACTAAGACTACTCCAAGAGTTTTTTTAAATTCAACTTTGCTAGAGAGTGATTCTGATGGAGTATTTGATAGCGATGGTATTTTTAGCTTTAGTAAAGAACACAAGACGTTGCTCTATACTTATTTTTATAAGAATAAATACATTTTGATTAGTGAAACTTTGGATTTAATTAGTCAACGGCACACTATAGATACAACTAAAGCTGTAACTATAACTTCTTCTAAACTAAGTACAGGAGAAAACAAAATGACAACACCTATAAGCGCTATAAACAAAAAAGTAGTGGTTAAAAACAATCTCTTGTTTATTGTATCAAATTCTCTTGGACAAAACGAGTCCAAAGCTATCTGGAAACAAGCTAGTATTGTTGATATCTACGACTTTAAAAAAGACAATTATATAGCTAGTTTTTATATCTATCACCTAGGGGATAGCAAGCTTACTGATTTAATTGTCACAGACCATTATCTCTATGGTTTATTTGATCAAAAGCTTGTCCGTTATCGAATGGCCAAATCACTAACAGATAAGTTTGAGTAAAGTTTGGCTTCACTTTAAAAAATAAGCTATCAACCAATAAATTTTAGTAAGATGAAAAAGTTTTTTAAAACAGCAGTAATGCCAATTGCAGTATTTGTACTAGCTATTGGTGCAGCATTTGCAACTAATGCGATGAAAAACACATTAGCCGTAGTGCCAGGATATCAAAAGATTGATTCTAAGGGGCTTGTGTGTGAACAAAAAGATATGTGTGACACTCAAGGAGTAGAATTATGTACATGGTTTGATGGAAGCACAAATCATCCATTATATGGTAAAACGGTTGACCCTATTTCAGGGCAAACTGTATGTACATTACAATTGCGTAGAATACAAAAACCTTGATATAGGTAGGTTCAAAGAAGATGAGGGTGTCTAAATAGACGCCCTCATTTAATTTTTCAAATGTAATCTTAAGAATAGATTTAGTTTATAATTAATCTTTCTTCTTCGAAAGTAGTATAATATTTAATCCAACGTGTTTCCTTTGTATTTTTATTCTTTAAATAATAATCAAACCAGTTCATTATTCTTTTTGTAAGATCGGTTTGGTTTTCTTTTTTTAGAAGACCGTGTCCTTCATTTTTATAAAATAGGGCTATGTGAGGTACATTATATCTTAGCATTGCAATGAAGAATTCTTTTTGTTGTTCCCAGTGAATATTTTCATCCTTTTTACCTGTATAAGTAAGTAGGGGAGTTGTGATTTTATCTGCATATAGGATAGGAGAGTTTGAAAGAAATACTTCCTTATCTTGTTTAAAGGTTTTAGGCATCCTATATTGACCATTTTCAAATTGAAAAAAGAAAGGAGAAACAAAGTCTTCATTGTACGAGAAATAAGATTTCACAAGGTCGACATTACCAGATCCACTTACTGCTGCTTTAAATAAATTTGTTTGAGTTATAATAAAATTTGTCTCATATCCACCATGAGAAAAGCCAAATAAACCTAATTTTTCTTTGTCAATTGACTTTTCTTTCTCAAGTACTGTTTTTATACTTTCTTCTACACAATGCAGAGCTGATAATCCAGTTCCTTGCTCGATATCAATAATATCAGGAAAAAAGACAAAATAATTGTTTTCTTGAAAAAGTGTTGTGTTAAAACCATCATCATTCAAATTAGTAGGATAATTGAATTCTGTCTTACGGTGAAGTTGTATTGAGTAGATACGTGTAATCATAGGATACTTTTGGTTTGGATGATAGTTTTTTGGATAAAACAAAACGCCTTTTAAATTATTACCATATTGGTCCATGTAGGAAACTATTTTCTGTTTTTTCCAATTATAAAGTGATTGTGGCATTGTGTTTTTTGTAAGTAGATTAGTTTTTCTGTTTTGATAAATATAAACTGTTTTGGGTTTATTAAAGTTTTCTAGACAATAAGTAATTGTATTAAAATCACTACTGTACTTTACATCTGAAATTCGATCTTGCGTATTATCAATGATAGTGGTTTGCTTATTCTTATCAATCAATATAAGTGATTGAATCTGATCATTATTATTTAGTTTTTGAACTAGCAATATATCACTGTTATTTGAAATTGTTTGATGATGTAATTCACTGTTTGTATTAAAAAGGCCTTCAACAGTTGAATTTAGAATTCTATAATTGGTGTCTTTATCACTACCATCTAAAACTATTTTAAACTTTTTGTTTTTTGTATCGTATTGTATTAGATTAGAATTAGATTCAAAATAGAAAAACCTTTCATCTTTAGACCAAGTTCTCAGTTTAGATACTTCTAACACATTGTTACGACTTTTTAGGTTATAACTGTTTTCAATGATTTTATTTTTTGTATTATAAAAATACATTTCATCCTTTTTAATATATACAAAATAAGTTCCTCTTGGGGATAAGCTTGTTGTGTTAAAAGGAGATACTTGTTGTTTTGTAATGATAGTTAATGTATCATTTTGAAGGTCATAAAGACTTATGTCACGAGGTCTTGAAGACCATTGATGGGTGTAATCAAGATATTGATTAGAATCAAAAACCAGTAGTGTTTTCTCATTGATAGGAACAGCATCATGATCGTTTAATTTTTCGGGATGGCTAACCTTTTTATTATAGTAATCAAAAATAACAAAACCATTTGTTTTTAATTCATTAATATTGGCTTTGGAATTAGCAAGTACATTTCCTAAATATCGGTCGTTTGTACTCCAAATTTCAAGTTCTTGTGCATCGTAAGGAAGTTGACCAATAGAGTATAATTGAGTCATTTTAAAGCTACTACCACTTATAGCCTCTAAATCATTAAAATGGGTATCATCACCTAAAATTTGTTTTTCACCTTTATTATTGTTGTAATTAAAAAAAGTTAAATAGGGAAATTTATTATCACTCATTGTTGTTGGAAAAAGAAATACCACAGGATGTTTTTTACTCCAAATCGCATGTCTGATAGGGTGAGTTATTTCACGATTCCTACTTTTTTTTAAATTAGACAGATTGATTAGTTCAATTCCTTTTTCAAAATTGCTGTATTGAATAAGAAGAATTTTTTGATTATCACTTATGCTCGTAAAAGCAATGAGGTCTTTAGAACAGCTCCAAATTTCTTCTATTTTGGTTTGATTGACTTTGATTAATTTATAGGCATCAGTACTTAAATCAAGATAAAAAATAAGTCCGTATTCTTGAATGATTACAGGTTTATCTATAGTAGAAATAATATGCGTTTTTAAGGTACTACCATCAAATATTTCGAGTTCTTTTTTGTTACGATTATAACTTGTTAAAGAGTTGTCTTTAAATTTCTCATATAGGAAATTGGTTTGTTTACCGAGGATTTGTTTGCCATGATTATAAATAAATATACTATCTCTATTAGAATCGAATTTACAGTATTTACGTACAACAGCTAACTTACCACTATTAGAGAGGACTTCATTTCTAAGCTCACTATACTTTAGACTATCAGTACTTATTTGTGCCTTTAATGATAAAGTACCTAATAAAAAGAGTATAAGGTGATAGATAAAACAGATTCTAGTATTCATTTTGTGGATTTAGATTAGGATTGATAAGTAGTTCTTTTTCTGGATATGGTAGTAAAGCATGTTTATCTTGCCAATTGGGTTTTGAACTTTTTAAAAGTGATAGTTTATTATTTCTTTTTAAATCAAAGAAACGTCTCGCATGCTCTAAGAAAAATTCCTTTTTACTTTCTTCTAGCATGGCTAGTAGCGTCTCTTCATTGCTTAAACTATTTGGTAAATTAGCTAACCCAGCTCTTTGTCTAATCTTGTTAAGATAAGCAATAGCCTCCTTTTCTCTGTTTTGATAAATAAGGGCTTCAGATAATATAAAGTAAGCCTCTTCTACTCTAAAAAGAACTGAACATTCATCTGTATTATTGATGTTATTTTTATACTTGTAATTGAAGCTTGTTGTTCCGTTATTAGAGTATTCTTTAATCCAAGAAAGTTTTCTAAGATCATTACTTTCAAATGAAGTAAGTAAAGAACTACTAAGTTTATAAAGCCAATCATCTACTAGCATGATATAGTTACTTGCTTCATAAGTTGCTGAGGTTGGATTATTATTACTTAACTGCCATAGCGTGCTTTTAGCTGTATTTTTAAAAACTAAGGATAAATCCGTCTCTAAACTGTATAAAGGATTATCTATGACACGTCTTGCATAGATTTCGGCTTTATCGTATTTTTTTTGAAGTAAATAGTTTTTAGCTAAAATAAGTTCAGCCACCGCTTTATTAACGTAGTATTTATTAGAAGATCTATCATTATAAGTAAGAGTTTCTAAAGTGATAAGTAAATCTTTTTCCAAGTTGTTTAATACCTCTATAGGGACTATTTTTTTTATTGTAGTATTATACTTATAATCTGTAGAGGTTGTATAAGGGATTTCCCCGAAGAGTTGTGTTAATGCTTGATAGTACATTGCTCTTATGACGTATCCCTCAGCTAGAAGTTCCTTTTTTTCTTCTTCTGAAATTCCATTTGATATTGTTACACCATTTATAAAAGAGTTTATAGCATAAATATGGGCATAAGAAGTATTCCAGAAGGTTGCAAGTACAAGCCTTGTGGGATCTATATTGTTGTTGTAGAGTAGAGCACTATCATATGTTGGAGGTATTGATATAGGTTCTAACTCGTCTGTATATAAACCTAATTCAGAACCAATACCTTGACTATTTCCACTATAAATAGAAGTTTCTCTAAGATTTATATACAAATTAGTTAAAGCAGCAGTTGCACTTCGTTTATCTTTAAACAAATTCTCTGTACTGATTTGATCTGTTGGTAAGTCTATTTCAATCATTTTCTCACAAGACTGAAATATTTGTATGCTTATTAGCAATATGAATGTATATCGTAGTTGTTTCATAACTGTTTCAATTTAAAAAGTTAATTGTACACCAAAGGCGTATGTTTTAAGTGGAGGAAGATAACCATAGGCGGTAAACTCTGGATCTAGCCCATAATAGTTTGTGATTGTCCAAAGGTTTTGTCCTTGAACGTATATTTTTAAAGATTCTATTTTTGGTAACTTTAAAACATAGGATAAAGAGATGTTTTTAAGTCTGATATAGGATGCATCTCCAATTACCATATTGCTATTTTTGTAAGTATTGAGTTGATTCATTATAGTAGAATTCACCCCTGTTGTAAATGCTCCATATTGACTATTTGGATTTGTAGGTGACCAGCTGTTAAGTACTTCTACAGGTTGATTGACAATAGAACCAGGTATAATTAAATTATAGTTGTAATTATAATTGGTTTGCTTTACAAATTGGAATAAAAAATCAAGACTAATATTTTTGTATATCAATGTATTTTGAATTCCACCATGATAATCAAGTTTTCTTTCTTTTATGTTTTGTCTATCATCAGCTGCTGTTATTTTTCCATCGTTATTGTAGTCTGTAAATGTATAGTACCCCGTTAATGGATCAATTCCTTCGAAATTGTATAATCGATTAACGCTTGTACTTTTTCCTATAATGAACTGATTTGCATAAGTAGAACTCTCCAAATTAGGGAAAGATAGTAGTGTGTTTTTGGGAAAAGAAATATTGAAGTTAGTTCTCCAAGTAAAATTTTTTGTTTTAATGTTTTCAGCGTTTAAACTAAACTCCCAACCTTTATTTTCAATTGTTGCCTTAAGATTATCTTGTATAAATGGAAATCCTGTAGTACCAGGCAGAGGAATTCCAACAAGTTGATTAGATGATGTATTTCTATACCAAGCAAGCTCAAATTGTAGTCTATCATTGAACAAAGCAACCTCTAGAGCTGTTTCCAACTTTTTAGTTTTTTCCCAACTAAAATTAGAATTATAAAGTCTTGAAGGACTAAGTCCAGTGAGATCATCATACTTGTTGATATTAAGTTCATAAGTGTCTAGATACTGATAATCCCCAATATTATCATTACCTGATGTTCCATAACTCGCTCGAAGTTTTCCAAAACTAAGCCATGAAGAGTCATTAATTAACTGTTCTTTTGAAAATACCCATGCCACACCTATTGCACCAAAATTTCCAAATTTATTATTGTTTCCAAATCGAGATGAACCGTCACGTCTAGCTGTAAGATTAAGCAAATACTTACTATTATAGTTTAGGTTTAACCTTCCAAAAACAGCGACATATTTGTATTCTAAATTTGATGATTGTGCAATTCCTTTAGCTTTAGCAGCACCAATATTTGAGATAAAATCATTAGTTTGAAAACCATATCCTACTAAATGCAAAGCACTAGTATTACTTTGTTGATATGTCATCCCAACAAGAGTGTTTACTGTTAATTTATCTTTGCTAAATGAGTAATTAATTTGAGGTTCAACTATATAGGACTTTTCATCTCTAAAAGTGTTTTCCGCAGTAGATTCCTCTGAAGTATAATTTCTCTTAGGATTATATATCGTATGAGGAGTAAGTCTTTTTTCCTGAGTATTAGTTCTATTGTAACCAGCATTTAGTTTTAAAAATGTATTTTTAAATAGTTCATAATTTAAATCAATATTTAAAACAAGGTTACTATTATCATTCTCATAGGTTTCAAACATTGATGATATAGGATTTGTATCTCCTGCAAAACTCCAATTTAAACTACCATTAGAATTATATAAACTTGGTGCATTGGGTGAGAGCGTAAGTGCCTTAGTAGTTAGGTCTTCTGCTATAAGATTATTGCTTTGTAAAGCATAGTTAGTTGATGAATTGAGTTGAAATCTACTATCTTTACTTTTGTGATTTACATTGATAAGAAAAGCATTTCTTTTAAACCCTTTATCCGTTGGAAATACTGTGGTCTGGGTTGCTTGACTTACAGAACCAGAAAAGTGGGTTGTTTCACTTCCTCCATTTATTCCTAGTTGTATGTTTTGACTAAGTGCAGTTCCTCCAATAAGTTCTTTCTGCCAATCAGTGTATCGATTCCTATCCCAAGTACCATTCATGTCATAGGCATTTGCCGGATAGGTTGTAATTTTATCGTTTTTAAAAGCTTCATCTCTCATTTTGTTAAACTGCTTAGTATTTAAGAGCTTCATTTTATTTGCAACTTTGCTAAACGATGTAGAAGAGGAGAGTGTAAAAGAAAGCTGTTCTGATTTATTTTTCTTAGTTGTTATAAGAACTACTCCATTTGCACCTCGCGAACCATAAATAGCTGTAGCATCTGCATCTTTTAATATCTCGATACTTTCTATATCCGTTGGATTTATAGCGTTTAGAATATTAGTTTCACTCATGGGAAGAATAGTTGTAGACAATGTTGAATTTGGAAGGTTACTAGTTGGAATCACGACTCCGTCAATAACATAGAGTGGTGTATTACCATTTAGAGCACTGTTTTGATAATTGCGAAGACTATTTCGACCCCGAATTTGAATATCAAATCCTCCGCCAGCAACCCCCGTGTTTTGAGTAATACTAACACCAGCCATTCTACCTTGAATGGCTTGAAGTGGATTCAAAACTGGCTGAAATTCGATATCCTTTGCAGTCACTCTTGCAATACTTCCTGTGCGTTCTCGATCCTTTACCGTATAGTAACCAGCGTTAACTACAATTTCATCAAGTGTGGTATTATCCTCAAGTAGCTCAATATTTAAAACGGGTCCCATACTACTTGAGTACACCATGGATCGCTCTTTGTAGCCGAGCATTGAAAACGTAATCCGATCCCCAATAGACACATCTATTGTATATTTTCCATCAAGATCAGTAGCTACAGTTTTGTTTCCAACCGATACGATCACTCCGCCAAGAACACCTTGAGCGTCTTTTACAGTTCCTGAGATTTTTATAATTCCTTTTTGCTGCTTATATTGCAATAGGTAAGAAGCATTAAAAAACAAATGATTATCATTTGATACGGCATAAGTTGGATAGCCAATTAAAAGGCTAACAAGCATAGCTATCCTATAACCACAAGTGGTCAATATTTGAGTTTTCATAATTTTATAATTGATTTTGATACAACAAGGCCTTTAAATCATCAAGATTCATATTGCCGTAGTACTTTGATCGGCCAGTTGCACCAAAAGGTTAGTTAATGGGTAATTTGTAATAGATAATAAAAAACTATCTCCTTCACTCTAAGCACGTCTCCCAAAATGCAAAAGAGCAAGGAGATAGCCATGGACTTTTAGCATGGCTCAAAACTCCCTTTAAGCCACACAATGTTTTGTGAGTTTTTGTGCTTACTACAGGTGGACGTCTACATTATAACCAACCTAGATACACCAAGATAGTAAGCGGTTTTTTCCATAATAAAATAGTTTTAAGTGTGATTAATAATTAATAATAGAACAGAAGGAAAGTCTTATTTCATAGCATTTTTCCCTTACTAACTAATTAATATTGCCTTATAACCGAATGGATGAACGAATTATATAGATGTGAATTAAAAGGCAATAGATATCCTGTACGCATCCAAAAACTGTTTTTGGACCTAGCGTAAAAAAGTGTATTATGCTAACTAAATAGATAATAGGGTAGCCATCCAACATCGAACAAGTCATGCTAGATACAACTACAACAATGTGATTTAGTTAAACTAAAATTTAATCATAGGCTAAATGTGAGTTTAGTTACTAATTTGTTGTTTTAATAAAATGTAATAATTGATAAATTCTCGAATAGAACATTCGATAAGTCCATTAAGGATAGATAAGGTATTGCAAGCATTCATCAATAAACGAACACTGAACAAATTCACCTTTGTTTTTAAAACCTCTATATACCAAATTGGGAGACGGTATAGTTTAGAAGTCTGTAGTATTTTTAATATAAAGCGAAACTTAAGAATTTCAATAAAGTGAGAAGTAAATGACAAACCTATATAAAACAAGTTGGCGTGGGTACTCACAATATCTGCATCAGAGGTACTGGTATACCGAGGAACAGACAAGTGAGCCCACGCCTAGGTCGTGAGCTTTTAAACTTATCTTCTCGCTCCTTAAAATTACCAGTTTTCTGATACGAGATTCTAAGCAATAGCTTTAAATTTTTTTAATAGTCTAATTACAAAAATAGAATTTTTATAAAAGAGAATCAAATATAAGTAAAAATAAATATACATCCTAACAGGGATGTGATATTGTTTTTTTTTATGAAGTACTTGCTAATAAAAATAGTATGGCAAAACTTGAACAGATTACTATTATTATTTCAGAGTTAGAGTTGTTTTTAATTGATAGAATTCGTGAGTTAAGAGGTAGAGCTGTACCATATATTTCTCAGGTCGATTTATCCATAAAAATGGAATACTCTGAAGGTTATATTGGAAAAGTAGAGAATTTTAAAACTAGTAGTAAATACAACTTGAGAAGCTTAAATCTAATAGCTAATAGCCTTGGACTTAAATCTTATACAGAATTATTGCCTACTACTATTTTAAAAAATGATTTATTGGAATTAACTATTGAGGTCAAAGGAAGTAATGATAGAGTAGATTTTGATGAAAATAATCAAGTAATTAAAAACTATAATATTATTAAAAAACGTATTTTAACCAAAAAAGAGATAAAGGAATTTAATACTAGACGTAGTAAAAAATCTTCTTAAAAAGTAAATATTAAAGGTTTACTATTTTATTATTCAAGATAGTTGAGATTGAAAAAAGTAGAGACCTAGGTAATTATGGTACTAAGAATGCATTCATAAAAGAGTGCTGTTTTCTGAAAATAGTGCTTTTTAGTTAATCATTTTTCAGCTTGCTGAAGCTTCATTTGCCATTTCTATCCTTTTCTTTTTATCTTCAATTCTTTCTTTTTCCAAGGAATGTATAAAAAACAAGAAGAGACTAAAAAGAATTAATGCGTAAGCAAGCCATTTGCCAATACGTTCAATAAAACGTATATATAAGGAAGCTTCAAAGCTTGAGAAACCTTCTAAACCTGCTACATTTCGTCTGTAGAACTTTCTTCTATTAATCCAATATATAAGTCCAATTCCTGAGAGTAAGGATAAAATTGCGAGTATTAGTATAAAAGTCGCCATATGAATTTAATTTGCGTAAATTAATTGATAATGAGTTGATTGCTAATTTAAACAAATTTAGTTAAGCAACTACCTCTTTAAATTGAAGTGTATAAAATATAAGTATTACAAAAAAAGCACTGCTTGATAAAACAGTGCTTTTTTCAATTGCTTTTAATCACCTTTCTTATGTTTATGAGGCTTAAGTGAAGGTGTATTTCCAGGAGTATCTTTATTGTCTCTCTGACGTCTGTCAGGTTTACCTGTTGAAATAGCAATTCTTTTTGGTCCAGGTTTGATTCCCATAGCGTAATAAGTTTAAAAAGAATTAATTACCACTAATTTGCCTAAAAAATAGCTATTTTAAAACACTGTTTTGCTAATATTTATAGCAAAATGATTTGTTCTGATTTTAAACTTAATTACTAATTAATAATACACCCATTGGCAGAGCTTGGCAGATTTATTCTGCCAAGCTCTGCACATTTGTAATGTTAGCTAACAAATTTAATTAACCCATTAAATTCTAACATTATGAACATAGATCGCACAGAATTTCTTTTATGGATGCAGCGTATTATGACGCGCTTTGACCACTTGTCAGAACATATAAAAGACCTGCCTCTAAAAACTCAAACTATAGATGGAGAAGAGCTTTTAGACAGTCAAGATGTAATGAGTCTTTTTAAAATAAGTCCACGCTCACTACAGCGTTACCGCTCAGACGGAAAACTTCCTTATTATACAATTAGTGGTAAACTCTACTACAAACGCTCGGATGTAAATCAGTTTATCAGGGAATGTTTGAAACACCCAGTAAGAAGAAATAAATAGCAGTTAAAGGCCAAGAGTAACCTTTAAGACGCACTATTTACTGCTGAATGTCTCTTGGCTTTAGTTTTAAGTTTTTAATCATTTAAAACTAGGTATTATGAGTACAGAAACCACAGAAAGACAAGTAGAGCACGATGTGCTTCTTGTCAACGACAAAACAAAAAATAAGATTCAAGTAGTAAAGGGATTAGATAAAGATGGTAAACTTGAAACAGTCCCACCAACTAAAAAGAATCAAAATCAATTTTTAAAAGTTGATCGTCATGGAGATTTCTTTTCCAACTTCTTTTCTAATTTTTTCAGCCAACTTAAAAACCCAACGCAGTTTACTTTTTTTAGAGTTCCGGAGTTATTGACAGTCAAAATGGCCAATCAAATGCAAAAGGAGCTTAAGCAATCAGGACCTACTCATGAGCTGTTTTTAAAACATCAAATAACAGAGATAGGAAACGTGCAAAAGAAAGAGAATAAAGTTGCTGAACCAACAAAAGGAGAGGGGCAGTACAGCTCCAATAAATTTGATATTAAAGACATTGATTGGGATTCACTCTCAAGATTGGGACTTTCAAAAGAGAAGCTTCAAGAAATGGATTTGTTAGAACCGCTCTTGCAAGGTTATAAAACAAAGGATTTAGTGGCCGTAAATCTTGATTTAGGTTCTGCGGTGTTTTCTTTGGATGCAAGGCTGTCTCTACAAAAGAACGAAGAGGGTAAAGTAGTTATGGCACTAGAAGGAGTAAAAAAATACCCTAATCTCAATGTTCCGCTTTATGGACATGAGTTTTCAAAGCAGGATAAACATAACCTTTTAAAAACAGGGAATATGGGTAGAGTAGTGGATCTTGTTCATCCAACTACTAAAGAAAGGATTCCATCGGTTGTGAGCGTGGACAGACTCACAAATAATTTAGTTGTTACTAGAGTTGAAAAGATGCAATTACCACAAGAGGTAAAAGGCATTGTACTTAGTGAAGAGCAGCTTCAGACATTAAAAGAGGGTAAACCGCTACTTGTAGAGGGGATGACCTCTGCTAAAGGGAATCTTTTTAATGCTGAAATTCAGTTTAACGCAGCTAAAGGGCACATTGAGTTTTTGTTTGATAATTCTAATAAACAAAGTCAAGCAAAGAATCAAACACAAAATCAATCTCAACTATCAGATGACCTGAAAACCTTTAGAGGTAAAGAACTCACTGAAAAACAGCAAGGCGACTTATTAGAAGGCAAGGCTGTTTACATTAAAGATTTGTTGGATAAAAGAGGAAATACCTATCAAGGTTATGTGACATATAACAAAGAAACGAAGCAAGCGGATTTCTCATTTCAAAATCCAAATAAAGAAGAACAGTCAAGAGCTCAGTCGCAGTCAGAAAAACAAGTAGATGAGCCTCAAAAATCAAAAGGACGTAAAATGTAAAATTGAAGACTATGATTGTAATTCTTGCAGAAAAACCAAGTGTAGCTAGGGAGATAGCGATGCTTGTTGGAGCCAAAACAAAAAAAGAGGGTTTTATTGAAGGAAACGGCTACTGTGTTACTTGGGCGATTGGTCATTTAGTATCATTAGCCATGCCAAAGGATTATGGATTTAAGGAGTTTAAAAGAGAAGCGTTGCCCATCTTGCCTCGTTCTTATTTGTTACTACCGCGAAAGATTAAAAAAGACAATAAATATATTTCTGATCCAGGTGCTTTAAAACAACTCAAGGTCATTGACATGCTGTTCAAAGCATGTTCTGAGATTATTGTAGCCACTGATGCAGGTAGAGAAGGAGAGCTTATCTTTCGCTATATCTACCAATATCTAAATTGCAACAAACCATTTAAAAGGTTATGGATAAGTTCACTAACAGAAAAAGCAATTAGCGGTGGACTTCAAAACCTAAAAGAAGGAAGCGAATTTGACGGACTTTTTAGAGCAGGTCACAGTAGGAGTAGAGCGGATTGGCTTGTTGGGATTAACGCCTCACAAGCGCTTACCGTTTCAATGAATGACTCGGTTTATTCGCTAGGTCGAGTACAGACCCCAACGCTCAGTTTAATTTGTAAACGGTATTTAGAGAACACTTCTTTTACAAAGAAATTATACTATCAAATAGAGCTTACCCATCAAAAAGAGGGGGTTGTATTCAGATCACTTTCAACTAATAAATGGGAGGATAAACAAAAGGCGGAACAAGCTTTAAAACTCATTGAAAAACAAAGTGAATCCATCATTACAAAAGTAGAAACAAAAACAATAAGAGAAGAGTCCCCACTTCTTTTTGATTTAACCTCACTTCAAAAAAGAGCCAATGAGCTCTTTGGATTCTCAGCCGATGAGACCCTCAGGATTGCTCAAAGTTTGTATGAAAAGAAGTTTATCACTTATCCTAGAACCTCGAGTAAGTATATTCCTGAGGATTTATGGCCAGAGATTCCCAGTTTGCTAAAAGTGCTTTCTGATGATAGTAGGTACAGTAATTTGCTTTTAAAACTTAAGCTTTCCAGGCTTAATAAGAAGATAGTGAACGATGTAAAGGTAACAGATCATCATGGACTATTAACCACAGATAGGCTTCCTTCAGCTATTAGTGCTATGGAAGAGAGTATTTATCATTTGATAGCACAACGCGTATGGGAGTCCGTATTTGATCCTTGTGTAAAAAAGCAAACAGAGATTAGTTTAAGCGCCTTAGATTATGAATTTAGTTTTAAATCTTCTTCAATAGAAGAGATTGGCTGGAGAGCGATAAGAAAAGAACTCTCTACTAATGATGAAGTAATAATAGATGTACCTGATCTAAAACAAGGCGATAAGTTAAAAATACAAGAAGCTACAACTTTTGAAAAATCCACACGACCAAAAGCATTGTATACTGAAAGTACGCTTCTGTCCGCTATGGAAAATGCCTCGAAAGAGGTAGAGGATAAGTCACTTCAAAGTGTTATCAAAGACATGGGAATTGGAACAGCAGCCACAAGAGCTTCTATTATTGAAACACTTTTAAAAAGGGACTATATCGCAAGAAAAGCTAAGTCACTTGTTCCAACAGAAAAAGGACTTAAAGTATATGAGATAGTCAAAGACAAACTCATCTCTGATGTACTGTTAACCGCTAAATGGGAATCTGATTTTAAAGCCATTGAAGAGAATAAAACCAATATGGAAGACTTCCACAGGCAGATAGAAGATTATGCCACAGAGATTACTAATGAGCTTCTATCAATTAGTCAAAGCAGTGAAACAGATCATTTAGCTTGTCCTAAATGTAAACAACATACACTTCAATTAAGAGAAAAGGTTGTCAAATGTTTAGATACAGAGTGTGAATGGATATTGTTTAGGAATGTCTGTGGAATTAAACTTTTAGTAGATGATATCACTGATTTACTAGAGCACAGAAGAACCAAGCTGCTAAAAGGATTGATAAGTAAAGCAGGGAAGAAGTTCGATGCTTACATCATCTTAAAAAAAGATTGCACCACAGGCTTTGAGTTTAATAAGAAGTAATCACATGTAAACAAAGTAAAGAAGTTATCTAATCTCTAGGTAACTTCTTTTTATTGTGCTGTAAATCAGAATTTTTTATAATCGTGGTTTTTTATTGAAGAAGAGTAAGGCTATAATAAGAATTGCTATTGCGCTTATATAAAGTAGACTAGCGCTGTAAAAATAAATTGAACTTGCTAAAATAGGAATTGCAATATTAATTAGAGACTGTAAACTCTGATTAACGCCTTGTATTTTACCTTGATTATTTTCTGATGTTTGTTCTGAGAGGTTAGTCAAGTAAGTAGGTTCAAAAAGCCCTTCACCTAATATTATTAAGACTACTGCTATACTAATTAAGGCAAGAGAATATACATATATACTGCTAACAATACCTGTAAAACCAAGTGTCAGCATAATTAAACCTAGTATTGTCACTCTTTTTTGAGGATAAATTTTTAGTAACCAAGGAAGTAGTATACCTCTTGATAAAATTTCAATAATTCCTACTATAGCTAAGAGTATACCTATGTACAAGGTATTTAATGAATAAATGTCTTTTAGAAAAAGTGTCATATTGAATTGAAATACTGTAATTGTTATATAGAACAGTACACCTATTATAAGTAAATTCTTTACTGATTTTATAGACAATGTATTTACTAATAGTTTAAATGGGTTAAGATTGTTTAATTCTAATTTTTGATTTTTCTGCTCAATGGATACTGATTCAGGTAGGAAGAAATAAACTGCTAATGTTGAGATAAACAATAAAAGAGCTGTTAGATAAAAGGGTAAAGCCATAGAGATATTACTTAGAAAGGCTCCTAGAGTAGGCCCTCCAATTTTGCCTATTCCCATAGCGGCACCAATATATCCATACCATTTAGAACGTTCTTCATATTTTGTATTGTCTGATATATAAGCAAATAGTACACTTATATTTCCAGCGGTTAATCCATCTATAATACGGCCTAGAAAAAGTACCCAGAGCGCCCCACCAATTCCTAAGAAGATATATCCAAGAACTGAACCTAAAAGACTAATAATAAGAATAGGTTTTCTTCCATATTTATCACTTAATGCGCCAAGAATTGGAGCGGCAATAAATGAACATATAGCATATATAGAAAATAAAAATCCCATTCCAAAAACGATTTTCTCAGACGTTAAATAACTATCTAAAAGAAAGGGAAGAATAGGAATTACAATCGAAAAACCAATCGAATTTAAGGCTACAATTAATATTACTATCCAAAGTTTATTTATTTTTAATTTCATGTTTAATGATGATTTAATGATGAATGGATTTGTTTGATTTATTTTGATAATCAAACTTCTGGACAAAATTAAATGTTGTTTTTGGAGTAAAATAGTTGTATTATAGCATAAAATAGCTGTATAATTTCAAATTAAGAAGATGACTATAACTGTACCTCGAGTTTTTACTGAGTTGGCTAAGTATTTAGATATACAAATAGAAAAAGGACGTATTGATATTCCTTCTGATAAAGGAGTTGGCTATTGCATTGGTTATTATTTAAATGAAAACATAAGAATACTGATAACGGATTATAAATTAAACAAAGAGATATCGATTAATAATCCAGAATTGTTGTCAGAAAATAAGATTATACTGTTTAAATTTCAGGGAATATTAAGTGATAGTACTTTAGAAGGAAAAGTAAAAGATATTCCACGTGTATTAATAGCAACAAGTAGAATAAATACAGAAGATACAATTGTAATTGATTGTGATAGCTCAATAAATATTGAAATAGATGCCAACTATTTAAAAAATCAATTGGGAAGAGAAGAGCATTCACCTATTATTAAAGGACTACTTGAAAACAATCAGCCTTTGCTCTTTGAACAATTATTGTATCCTGATCTTAGTATTATACTAAAGGAGATTATGGATTCAAGTGTATATGAAAGCTTTGAGTTATTTTATTTAAAAATCAAAGCAGAGCAAATTATCTGTAGTTTATTATATCAACTTGAAAAGAGAGATAATAGATATTTATATGCTTTAAATAATTATGATATTCAAACTATTTACCATATCAGAGATTTGATTCTAAAGAATCTCACTCGAGCTCCTCAATTGAAGGAATTGGTGGAGATATCTAATATGAGTTTATCAAAGTTACAACGTTTGTTCAAACAAGTTTTTGGTAGTACAGTGTTTAATTATTATCAAGAGTTCCGTATTAAAGAAGCTGCTCGCTTATTAAAAGAGGAAAAGCTTTCAGTGTCAGAGGTAGGTTATTATTTAGGCTTTACTAATTTGAGTCATTTTTCACAAGTTTTTGAAAAACACATAGGAGTAAAGCCAAAGAAATACACGATGTTGTAATTAAATGAAAGCGTCATAAGACGCCTTCATCTGCAAAAGAGTAATAACTCTCAGGTGTTATTATTAAGTGATCTAAAAGAGCAATATCAAGCAATTGACTTGCTTGTTTAATCTTGGCAGTAATCTGCTTATCAGCTTCACTTGGTTGTAATTTCCCAGAGGGGTGATTGTGCACTAGGATGCAAGCCGTGCTCTTAGATTTTAGTAAGGCAGCGAATAGCAATCTCACATCTACAACTGTACCAGTAATACCACCTGATGACATTTCATAAGCTCCTAGTACTCTATTGTTATTAGAAAGCATAAGTACTTTGAATTGTTCAAGTAGTTCTATCTTATCTAGATTCCACGCTTCTAATGCTACTTTAAAAGCGCTATATGATGAATCAATTAGTGGTCTTTCAGACGCTTTAATTTTTGCTTTGTAGATTAGCTCAACTTCTGATGCTATTAACCAATTGCTTTTTAAAACTGTAGTTTCCATAATATTATATTTTTTAAATTAATTATGGAGCAGTTACAGGGAATACTTAAGCAAGCTCAAAAAGCAACGCAATAAAGCGAAGACAAGGTCAAGTATTTATGGGGGAATTTTTTGAAAGCGAACCGCGAAGTATTGCCTAGCTTAGTGATATAATTGATAAAAAATAAAAACCCTATCTAGAGAATAGATAAGGTTTTACTAAAGTTTACTTGGTTGTTTAATGAATTATGGTGAGATGATTATAGTTCACTATAATCTTTAAAAATACCATTGTTTGCTGTTAGTATAATTGGTTTACTATCCGTTACAAGTATCGTATGTTCGTGCTGTGCACAATAACCACCATTGTTAGCAAGGAATGTCCAACCATCTTTAGCTGTATAGATTGATGTTGAATTTGTTGAGATAAAGGTTTCTATTGCTACAACACTACCTTTTCTAAAGCGTCTGTTTTCATATCTATCATAATAGTTCAAAATACAATCAGGCTCTTCATGCAAACTTTTACCAATACCATGACCTCCTAAGTTATTAATTACTTTGAATCCATTAGATTTAGCTACTTTTTCAATAATTCTTCCAACTTCATTTATTTTAACTCCACCTTTGATAATTGAGATAGCTTTATATAAAGCTTCTATAGAAGTATTTACTAGTTTTTGATTGGAGTGGATATCCTCTCCAATAACGATTGATGCTCCATTATCTGCAAAGTATCCATTTAATTCAGCAGATACATCAATATTTACAACATCTCCTTTTTGTAGTATTCTGTTTGAAGGAATACCATGAGCCATTTCATTGTTTATACTAATACAAGTGCATCCTGGGAAATTATACGTAACAGAGGGAGCAGAATTAGCTCCGTAGGATTTAAGTATTCTCTCACCAAAAAGATCAATTTCTTTTGTAGTCATTCCTTCTTTAGTGTAAGAGATCATTTGTTGTAGAGTAGTGGCTACAATATTGCTTATTTGTTGCATATACTCAAGTTCTTGAGCGGTCTGTATAATCATTTTATTGACAAAATTAATAGTACTTTGATAACTTACATAGTATAAATTAGACATACTAAAATTGATTTTAAGAATAATAATCAATGTATCTTTGTCCTATTATGCCAATTAATCTACTTAAACACATTCTTGATAATCAAACGGGTAGTCTAAATACAGATAGAGTAACTTGTTATAGATCAACGCAACATAGTGCCGTTGTTGATGGTTATTATGTATATAAACAACAAGATTTCATAGAAAAAGAATGGATGTTTAACGATGGGACTCATAGTATTATTTTGTTTGCTAATAGGCAAGATCATGTTCAGATTAGTACTGAATTAAAGCAAGAAACCTTTGAGTCAGGTTGGATTGATAGAGGATTACAAAAGAAAGTATATATACATTATCCTAAAGAGTTTGAGTATTTACTTGTTATTCGATTTAAAGCTCAAAATTGTAATTCATTTATAAGTACTTATGTAAAAGACTCTCAAAATCAATGTTTACTTCCAATCCAGTGTTTTTTTAGCGATGAGTCAATGGATGACTTTTTCTCTATAAACTCTGTAGAGGAAAGAATTAAATTTCTCGATTCTTATCTAAGTTGCTGTATAAGTAATGACACAAACATAGAATCTTTAGATCAAGCTATTCAAATAATAGAAGAGTCTAAGGGACTAATTACGGTAGGAGAATTAACTGAAAGATTAGACGTAAATTACAAATGGTTAGAACGTAACTTTTCTAAATACTTGCATTTTACACCTAAAGAGTATATTAGTACACAGCGTTTTATTCAGGCCTATTTGAACTTACATAAAGATTCGTCTGACTTATTAGCTTTAGCTATTAATCATGGCTTTTACGATTATAATCACTTTTTAAAAGAGTTTAAATCTTATACTGGTAAAACACCATTAGAGTATATAGCTAAATAAATTAATAATTACTTCTTATTAATCAAATGAGCTAATTCAGGATCGTTTTCAATGCGTTTTAGCTCTGATTCTATAATGGATTCAATGTCAAGTTTAACTTGTCTGTAATTGGCTTGAATCGTTTCATCTAAGGTGTTATTACCCTTAGCATCTAAGAAAGAAGTTATCTGAGGTATCTTTTGGTAGGCTTTCATTTCTTTAGAAACTTTGTCATTATCAACAACTATCTCACAGTGAAATATCTTTTGCTCTATACGCTCATCAAAGTTATCAGATACAGCTCCTACAAACATTCCTTGAGTAAGGGTTGCTATTTTAGAAGCAGGAATAAGAGTATCAAGCTGAGTTGAAAAGGAGGTAGAGCGGTCGTTTCTATTAATGGATATGCTTTGTCGTTTTTGAAGTATTTTACCAAAGCGTTCTGATAAGGCTTTAGCGGTATCTCCCACTACTTGACCTGAGAAGATATTACCAACTGTGTTTTGAATTACTTTGCTCTCTTTATCTCCGTAATCTCTGTTAAGTTGAGAAAAATCTTGAAACCCTAAACATACGGCTACTTTATTACTACGAGCGGTAGCAATAAGATTATCGAGGCCCCTAAAGTAAATCGTAGGTAATTCATCTATGATAACAGAACTTTTAAGTTGTCCTTTTTTGTTGATGAGTTTAACGATGCGTGAGTTGTAAAGTCCAAGTGCCGCAGAGTAGATGTTTTGACGATCGGGATTATTTCCTACACATAGTATTTTAGGTTCTTTTGGATTATTGATATCGAGCGAAAAATCATCTCCTGTCATTACCCAATACAGTGATGGTGATATCATACGAGACAGCGGTATTTTAGCTGATGCTATTTGTCCTTGTAATTGGTCTTGGGCTCCACCTTCCCAAGCATCCATAAAAGGGGATAGGTAGTTTTCTAAATCTGAATAGGAGGTAAGAATGGTAAACACATCCGCATATTTCTTATTAAGTAGCTCGATAGCATGAGGAAATGTACAGTACTTTCCGTTTTGATAAAGTTTTAAAAACCAAATAATAGCTGCTAATAAAATGATTGGTGATTCCACAAAAAAGTCCCCTTGTTTTTGTATCCATGAGCGGTTCAGATTCAGCATGATAGTATAAGCTGATTCATAGGCATCAGATATATCTGTCATAAATGAGGGATTAATCGGATTACAGCGATGACTGCGACTTGGATCATCAAAGTTTATGACGTAGAACTTAGGCGCAATAGCGTATTTGTCTTTGTGTAAAAGCAAATGATTATAAGCGATGGTTGATAAATCATCGAATTTAAAATCGTAGATATACATGGAGAATCCTTTTTCAATTTGCTGTTTGATAAAGCTATTGACCACAGCATAAGATTTACCAGAACCAGGAGTGCCAAGAACGATAGTCGCCCGAAATGGATTAACGATATTTATCCAACCACTGTTCCATTTTCCTTTATAATAAAACCTTGATGGAAGGTTTACAGAGTATTCATTTTCAATAAGACGAGTCTCCTGCATAAAGCTCTCATTTTCAAAATTAAATACATCTTGCATTAGGTTGTCGTTTAAGAGTCTACTAATCCAAGCGCCAGATACCAAAAGTAGGATATAACCTAAGAATGTAGTTGCTATATACAGTATCGCGCTCCAAGAATGTCCAAAATCAAGTAAAAAGAAATTGAAAAAAAACAAACTAAAACCAACTGTAAAAATACCTATGATTTTAGAGACTGTAATCTTTTCATGTTTTACGCCTTTGCCTCCCCATAGGCTTAAAGAGAGTAAAACCAAACAAAAGAGTTTAGTATAAAGTAAATGTGAAAACAGTCCTGCTGTTCGGTTGAAATTTACCAGTATTCTATCTACAACATTGTGAGTTATTCCAAGATGTAGAAAGAAAGAATAACAATACCAGTATAAGTGCATAAGCATTAGTAAAATACTTACTGCTCGCATAAATGCTAGGATTTTAGCTAGCGCTTTTAAATCGTATTCTGATTGCATAATAAATGTAATTAAGATTAACGATTTAAAGTAAAATTGTATTAAAGAAAGTACC